>CAYMRB010000317.1:0-12051 GCA_964392615.1 uncultured Planctomycetia bacterium
CCCCGCACGCGTTGTCGATCGTGACGGAGTCGTTCGCCGGATTCGTGTCCGGAACGTCACCGGGTGTGCTCACCTCGACGCGCAGGGACGCGGAGGTCGATTCCCAGAAGGCGCTGACGACTGCGGAGTCGTTCGGCGAGACGTCGACCCTGGCATGGCGTACGAGACCGCGTGCGTCGCTGAGGGTGACCTCGGCCGGGCATTCGATGTTGCCGCGGTTGCGAACCGCCACACGGACGCGGCAGACCTGACGCCGGCGCGCATTGTGATGGATGATGATCTTGCCTGGAATGTACGCCGGATCGGGAGGACACGAGTCGTCGAATCCGTCGTTGCAGATCTGCAGAACCGATTCGACCTCGTCGGCGTACCACCGGGAGCGAAGCCACTCCATGGCGGCTTCGTGCGCGTCGACCTTCTCCGCAAGACTCGCGCCCGCGACGAACTGCAGACGGATGTCGAACGCGTTCGGGACCGAGGGAAACGCGTTCACCACGGTCGGTTCGGTGACGCCTCGCACGGCGTCCAGCGCTGCGGCGATCCTCTGCCCCTCCTGCGCGAAGTAGCCCAAGAACTCGTCGTTTCCGAGGCCCGGCTGGAGCTCCTGCGTCGAAAACGACGCGGTTCTCCACGCCTCGAGATCGACCGTTGCATCCGCCACGTACGAGAAAGGCCGCCCGGTCGCGCTGCCGAAGGGGGTGGTCACCAAGACGCCCGCCAAGCCCTCCTCGTTCGAAGGCGGCACGTTGAACGCGAGCGTGCCGATGTCGATCCTCTCGAGATCGAGCACGGGAACGCCCTCGATCCTGACGCTCACGTCTCCTTGGAAGAAGTTGCCGCGAAGAATCGCTCGAGGACTCGTGCCGAGCGGCGCTGAGCTCGGCGACAGGCTCGTGACGATCGGCCGCGGCGTCGGGGCGAGAACGAGCGCGAAGGGCGTCGTGTCGGCGACCCACTCCACGAGCCCGTGGTGAAGGCGCAGCCGCGAGACGCCGTGGCGACCGCGACCGAAGAAGGACCCGTCAGCGGCCGCGTCCGTTATTCCCGTGGCGACGATGGTGCGGCTGCTCTCCTCCAGCGGCGTGATCGCAGCCGTTTCCAGGTCGATCCCGGCGAACGCCCCGCCGGGCAGACAGATCATCGAGCCGTCGCGCGTGGCCCCCAGGCCCTGAAGGACGGGCTCGCTCGTCTCGCCGATCGGATTCCACGTCGGCCCCTCGACGTCGATCGAGCCGAGGACGAAGTCCCAGTCGATCGCGTAGAGCGTTCCATCCGCCGAGAACGCCATCGTCCGCAGATACCACGGCGGCAACGTGCCGATCTCCGTAGCTTCTGCCGTACGCGGATCGACGGTGAACAGCGCGCTCGACTCGTCGGGCCCGTGCCGCGCCGAGCCGTAGATCTCGCCCGTCAACGGGTGGGCCGCGAACGCGGTGACGAGCGAAGCGCTCAGCCCGGAGAGAGGGCCGATTTCGACGCTGTCTCCGGTCTCGAGGTCGAAGGCGACGAGCACGCCTCCGACAGTCCCGAAGACCGTCTCGCCGCGCGCGCTCTGCGCAGCGAAGACGACGATGCTGGCGACGACCGCCGCGGTCAGCGCGATGGCCCTTCGACTGATGAAGTCTCTCGACATCGGCAACCCCTTCCCGACGCCCTTCGGCGCCGCGCAATGCGCGAACGCGATCTGCCGCGAAACGAGCCAACTCCTGTCCACGCCGTCCACGATCTCAGCGCCTGCGGAGGATGTCAACTTCGAGACGCGAGGTGCAGAGCCGTTGAGTCCGCGCCCGCCGGCCTGCTATCCTCTGCTCGCCGCGACCGCTCGACGCCTTTCCATCTCACCGACTCGAGGTATCCGCCGTGTTCCTGGGCCGACACACCTGCCTGCCGTGGCTCTTCGAGAGCGATGCTCTCTCCGCCGTGCCGCTTCTCTCATCGCGCGCCGCACCCCGCGACGTCATCGTCGTCGGCGATCGCCGCCGCGTCGCGCGCCTCCTGCGCCATCTCGACGACGCGATGGACCTGTCCGCTTTCAGCGGTGAGAACATCGGCGAGCTCGCCGCGGGCCGCGTCGCGGTCGGCGTCGGAACGACGGGATCGCTGCCGGTCCTCGTCGTCGAGACGCAGATGGGCGGACCGGCCGTCGAGATCATCGTGCGCGAGATCCTCGACGAGAGCTTCCACCCCGACGGACCGCGTTCGATCATCCGCGTCGGCACGTGCGGCACGCTCGAGGTCGAGGGCAAGGTGCCGCCGCTGTGCATCGGCAGCCATGCGACGGGCTGGTCGAACACGATCGAGCAGACCGAGCGCGGCGTGCTAGCGGGGTGGGAGGACGGCAGCGATCCGCCCGTGCTCGAGTGCACACCGGAAGTCATCAAGGCGATGCAGGCCGCCGCCGCCGAGATCGCCCCCGGCGTCTTCGCGGCGACCGGCGGCGCCTTCAGCAAGGACTCGCTCTACTCGGAGCAGGACACGGAGTTCGCCGCGATTCTCCGTCGCCTCGGGTGCGTCGCGACCGAGATGGAGATCTCGACGATCGGCCCGCTCGCACAGAGGCTCGGCGTCGCGTGGGGCTGCGTCCTCGCATCCGGCGGCGTCGTCCCGGACGGACCGTGGCTGCCGCCGGACGAGATTGCACGCAACGAAGACCGCGCGATCGAGGTCGCGCTCAGCGCGATTCGTCGACTGTAGGATCGATTCAGCCGGACCGGGCAGACCGCTCGATCAAAGGAGTCCATCATGCTCGCAGACGTCTTTCTCGGCCCCGGCGCCCGAACGCCGATCGGCGGTTTCTCCGGAGCGCTGGCGGCTAAGCCCGCGCCGGAGCTCGGCAGCGTCGCCATCCGCGCCGCGTTGGAGCGCGCCGGCCTGACGGGTGAGCGGGTCGACGAGGTCATCTTCGGCAACGTGCTGAGCGCGGGACTCGGGCAAAACGTCGCGCGGCAGGCAACGCTCGGCGCCGGCTTGCCGCACGCGGTCGGCGCGACGACGGTCAACAAGGTCTGCGGTTCCGGCCTCAAGGCCGTCATGCTCGCCGCCCAGGCGATCCAATGCGGTGACGCGTCGGTCGTCGTGGCGGGCGGCACGGAGAACATGTCGTCCGCGCCGTATCTGCTCAAGAAGGCCCGCTCGGGCTATCGCATGGGCAATGGCCAGCTCATCGACTCGATGGTCCACGATGGGCTGTGGGACGTGTACAACGACATGCACATGGGGATGTGCGGCGATCGCTGCGCCGAGGAGTACGGCTTCACGCGCGAGGATCAGGACGACTACGCGGTCGCGAGCTACCAGCGCGCCCTGGCGGCGATGGACGACGGCGTCGCGACCGCCGAGATCGTCCCGGTGGATATCGTCGGCCGCAAGGGCACGGTGACCGTCGACGAAGACGAAGAGCCGCGTCGCTTCGACGAGGGGAAGCTGCGCAAGCTGCGCCCCGCGTTCGGCAAGGGCGGTACCGTGACGGCCGGCAACGCGTCGAGCATCAACGACGGCGCGGCGGCGATTGCGGTCCTGTCGAAGGCTGCGGTCGAATCGCTCGGCGTCGCGCCGCGCGCGCGAGTGCTCGGCTACGCGACCGCGGCGATCGAGCCGGAACGCTTCACGGTCGCGCCGATCCATGCGATCCGCAAGCTGCTCGACGCGCTATCGATCCAGGCCGCGGACGTCGACGTGTTCGAGATCAACGAGGCTTTCTCGGTCGTGCCGATGGCCGCGATGAAGGACCTCGACCTCCCCCACGAGAAGGTCAACGTGCTCGGCGGCGCGGTCGCGATCGGTCACCCGATCGGCGCCAGCGGCACGCGGACGCTCGTGACGCTTCTGAACGCACTCGAGCAGCGCGGAGGCAAGATCGGCATCGACGCGCTCTGCATCGGCGGTGGCGAGGCGGTGGCGATGGCGGTCGAGCGCTGCGGGTAGGCCATGCGAAGAGCCCGTGACCAACGTGCGTTCGTTGGTCGTCCGTGACACGGGAGAACCTGGGGGCTCCCCTCTGGGGCTATCGTGGCGAGCTCAGCTCGGATGGCGTGGTTCTTCCGGATTCGATGTTGACGTTCGTGGCGCTAACGATATGGAGTTCCGGACGATAGTATCCAGGACCACATCATGCCTCATGCGGACGACGCAGGACGTTTTGTCCAGCTTCTGACCGGGCACCAGTCCGTCCTGCGGGACGAACCGTTTGTGATCGAAACCGCCGCGGGCAACGCGCAGACCCGCGGAAGACGACCATCGTCGCTGACGTCCACACCGACCAAAACAGCAGGCAGTGTCTGGAGGAGGGCACCGGCAACGTCGACATGATCGTGGCCTGCTACCTCCAGCCCGACGGCCGGCTGGTGCTAGGCGCCGGCCCGGTGCTGAGCTACTACGAGTTCAAGCACCCGATGAGCGATCGCCTGACCGACGAGAAGTGGCGGGAGATGCTCAAGAGCGATGCGCCCGAACAACCCGACTGGACTGCCGGTTATCGAGCGAAGTAGTGACGGATAGCGGAGGGTACGCTCTGGCGACCTGACGGCGGTGCACGTGCCCGACGAGACCGCCTCGGCCGAGCTTCGCTCCTTCCGGCCCCGTCTCTCGGTCCGGCGCAGTACTCCGGGCTTGCCGGAGATGCAGCGCTGCAGCAGCCCCGCCGGGCTCGATGGCGGTTCGGGCTCGTTGTGTCTACCGCGCACTTCGGTGACAATCACGCCGGTGGCACGGCTCACCCGCACATCGACAGGAGGAATCCACGGTGACACGACCGACCCGGACCTCGCTGCGCGGTTCACGTGGGGCTCTCCGCTCATCGTCTGCGAGCGTGATCGCTCTCCTGTCGCTGGCTCTGCCCACGCCGACCCGCGGCGAAGGAGCGCTGGTCGGCCATTGGACGCTCGACGGAGCCGATCGTGGCGTGGTTGCCGATGCTGCGAGCCCCGCGTTGTCCGGCCGCGCCGTCGGATTCGACGTGGCCAAGCACACGGTGCCGGGCAAGATCGGCCGAGCGATCCGCTTTCCGGCCGGCGGCTCCATCCGCCTCGACCAGCATGCCGCCTCCCTGGGCAAGCTGTCCGACTTCACGGTATCGATGTGGATCCGCTACGACGGCGGGGCCAGCCGCCAGCTGTTCACGTTCTCGGACGGCACGCTGACGCGTCGCGTACAGACGGAGGTCCACCAAGGAGCTCTCGGGTTCGGCTGGCAGGATGGCGGGGCGTTCCGAAACGTCATGACGAAGCCGCTCTCGTGGCAACCGGGTCGGTGGTATCACGTCGTGTTCGCGAACAGCAGCCGGACGGGCAAGTCGATCCTCCGGTCGAACGATCTCGTGTGGAAGACCCACGCTGACACGCTGTCGCCGGCTGGCCTGGGGGCGCCGGTCAAAAGCGTGCAGATCGGATCGCTCAACGGCGAGTATCCGTTCAACGGCTGCATCGACGATGTCCGACTCTACGACTCGGCGTTGCCGCTGTCGGAGCAGTTGGCTCTCTACGATGCGTCAGAGCGCACGCCGCTCGACCCCGATCACGTTTCGGCCAGGGCCGCGTTGATCGACAACCAACGTCGACTGGAGGCCTCGCGTCGAGCTCGTGAGCAGTTCCTCCTTCGCGAGGCTCCGCAGCTGAGCGCGAGCGAGCGTCAGCGGAAACTCGAGTGGCTCTTCCAGTGCGAGGACGACGATCTGCTCACGCGCTGTGACAAGGAGATCCGCTGGACTCGCGAGATGATCGGCCGACTTCGGAGTCGGGACGACGCCCCCGACCTGTCGGACGCCTCGGCCGCGCTGGACCGAATCGACCGAGAGGCTTCCCTCAACCGGGTCGCGATCGACGCCGCCGAGAGTCGCCGGCTCTACTTCGAGGTCCGGAGCGTGAAGCGCCAGGTGATGCTCGAGCGTCCGGAGATCGACTTCTCCGCCATCATCTGTGTCGACACTCCATACCCGCACCGCAGCCCGCAAACGCACGGCACGTTCCAGCAGACGGAGTGGGTGCACGAGAGCCGATTCCGCAGCGAAATGTGCGCCTCGCACGGGGCGCAGCTCGTCGTCCTGGACGATGTCGCGCATGCCCCGGCACCGCGACGACTGGCGCCGAGCGATGCACTCGGCCGCTCGGTCGCCATGCTCAGCTTCGACCTCTCCTTCGATGGCCGTCGGGCCTTGTTCTGCATGAAGCCCGAAGATGAGAAGGCGTACCATCTGTACGAGGTCAACATCGACGGAACGGGCTTCCGACAGGTGACGTTCGGCGAATACAGCGATATCGATCCGATCTACCTGGGCGGTGATCGCTATCTGTTCCTGTCGACACGAGCCGAGGTCTACGCCCAGTGTGGCATGTGGGCGCGCTCCTACATTCAGACTCGGTGCGATTCGAGCGGCCAGAATATCTACATTCTCTCGCCCGGGACGGAGCCGGAGTACTCGCCGTCATTGCTCGACGATGGACGGATTCTCTCGACCCGTTGGGAATACATCGACAAGTTCGCGAACCGGATCCAATCGCTCTGGACGATGCGACCGGACGGCACGGGAGCCGCGACGCTGTGGGGCAATCAAAGCGTCATTCCCGACCACCTGGGGGAGGCGCGCCAGATCCCGGGCACGTCGAAGGTGATGTTCAACGGCTTCGGTCACCACGATGTCTGGGTGGGCTGCATCGGCGTCGTCGATTCGACGCAAGGACTGAACTTCCCCGCCGGCATCTGGAAGGTCACGCAGGAGATGCCCTGGCCCGAGGTCGGCGACGGTCCGATCGCGACGCCGGGCCTGGCGGAGCCGTACCATACGTCGGGCAGGTACGCGGGCTACAAGACGCCCTATCCGCTCAGCGAAGAGCTGTTCCTCGTCTCCGCTCGGACCGGTGGGATGTGGGTCGGGGGAATGCGCTCCGCTCACGATCCGAACATCGGGAAGTTCAAGCTGTACCTGATGGACATCCACGGCAACCGCGAGCTGCTCTACGAAGGCGAGAGGAACGTGCTGTACGCCCAGCCGCTGCGCTCGCGGAAGAGTCCCCCGGCTTTGCCCGACCGCGCCGACATGCCCGGCTCGGAGCGACACAGCCCGACGGTCCGACCCGGGGTCTTCTTCTCGACCGACGTGTTCGAGGGCACGGCGCCGGAAGTCCGCGAGCGGGGCAGATACCTGCGGATCATCGAGAGCATGCCGAAGAACTACTCGGTCGGCATCGTCCACTCCGGCGGCAAGCCGTTCGGCAGCGAGGGGCCGAACACGGCCTGGGGAGCCTGGGGCGAGAAGTTCCTGCGAGACAAGACGCCGACGCCGACGACGGACCTCACATGGGGAGACGGAGCGGTCGTCCAGGGACCTGTCACGAGCGTCACCGGGCCGTTGGGCGTCAAGAAGATCCACGGCGTCGTGCCGATTCGCGAGGACGGCTCGGTTTGTTTCGAGGTGCCGCCAGCTCGGATGCTCTACTTCCAGGTGCTCGACGAGCACTATCGAGCCGTCCACACGATGCGGTCCTGGGTCTCGGCGCGGCCGGGCGAATACCGCGGCTGCACCGGTTGCCACGAGGCTCACAACACGAGCCCGGCGGCCAAGTCCGCGCCGGTCAGAGCTCTGCGGCCCGCCGACGAGATCGAGCCCCCGCCGTGGGGAGTTCGATCGCGGTCGTATGTCCGGGCCGTTCAGCCGATCTTCGATCGCGCCGGTGCCGAGTGCCATCAGGCGGGGGGAAGGGCCACGGCCCATCTCGACTTGACTCTGAGGCCCGATGGGTCGGCGACCCGATCCGGCATGGGCGGCGTGCAGCGCTGGGGCGGCATCTTCCCCGAGCCCTACCTGACACTCACGCTCGGGAAGGACCACCACCGATTCAGGGGAACGCCGAGGATCGCGGCGTCGCGCAACTATGTCGGTCTGCCGAGCACGATCGCCACGCGCTACGACACGCTGCCACCGTTGACTTACCTGTCGCCGCGAAGCCGGCTGATCGCCGAGGCCATGGACAGAGGGCGTTGCGGCAGAAGCATCTCCCCGCAAGATCTGCGCATGCTGATCGCATGGGTCGACCTGTGGGCCATGTACCGCAGCGACGAGGAGATCCGCGACATCGAGGACGCGCCGAGCGAGTGGTTCCCGCTCTGGACGTATCCGCCCAAGACCAAATCGGCCCCCCGCGTCCGCACGGAGTACTCCCAGGACGAGTACATGTGCCCGCAGGATCGCTTGCCTCAACGGGCCCCGAGGAGCGCACCATGAACGGCTGTCAGACTGTCGTGAGAGTCGCGAGCATCGTCGCGGGCGCCTTGGCGCTCGTCCTGTCGGTCGCAGGCTGCTCGACAGTCGAGACGCGCCGCTCGACGATCACGATTCCGACCTACGATTGGGGTCCGGAAGACGTCCAGCCGCGGTTCGCCCCGCACATCTATCCGTATCCGATGCAGGATCGCATCGGAGGCGAGAAGGCCGATCGCACGTACGACACGCTCGAGCTCGAGAACGAGTACCTGCGCGTCATCGTGATTCCCGAGCTCGGCGGGCGCGTCTGGAGCGTGCTCGACAAGTGCACCGGGCGCGAGGTGTTCTACCGCAATCAGGTGGTCAAGCCGGCGCTGATCGGGCTGCGCGGAGCGTGGATCTCGGGCGGCATCGAGTTCAACACCGGTCCGTGGGGACACACGGTCACCGTGATGTCGCCCCTGTCGTGCCGCTTCGTGCAGCACGCGGACGGTAGCCAGTCGATCGCGATCGGCACCGTCGAAGAGGTGCGACGAATCCAGTGGACCGCACTCGTGACGCTGCGTCCGGGCCGACGCTTCCTCGAGGAGCGCATCCGGCTCTACAACCCGACGCCGCATCGCCACACGTACTACTTCTGGAACAACGTCGCGATGCCGAACACGGACGGCACTCGCTTCATCTACCCGACGCGCTTGGTCAGCGATCACGGCGGCAAGGTGTTTCACCGCTGGCCGCGTCACGACGAACGCGACATGACGCGTCTGACGACGTACAAAGCTCCGACGAGCGTGTTCGCATACCGGTGCGATCAGGACTTCTTCGGCATGTACGACGACGATATCGACTTCGGCGTCGCGGCGATCGGAGACCATCTCCAGCTTCCCGGCAAGAAGGGGTGGACCTGGGGACGAGGCGGCGACGGCATCGACGCGCAGAGTCGGCTGACGGATGACGGCACCTGGTACAACGAGATCCAGTCCGGCCCGCTGCCGACGCAGAACGACATCGGAGCCTTCCCGCCGCACCGCACGATCGAGTGGACCGAATGGTGGTACCCGGTCAGCGACACCGAGGGGTTCGAGTACGCGACGAAGGACGTCGCGGTCAACGTGCTACCTCACGTGCCGTACGGGTCGGAGGCGAAAGGACCGCCACGGGCGATCGTGATCTCGCCGACGGCGGTCTTCGTCGACGCCGAGTGTCGCGTCCGGCGAGACGGGCGCATTCTCGGCGCGGCTCGAGTCGACCTCCATCCGGGCGGCCCGACGCGAGTCGAGCTCGCGTCCATCGTCGACGGGCCGATCGACACGCCGCTGCGCGTGGAGGTCGTGCACGATGGTCGAACGCTCGCGTCATTCGAACATCCGCTGCCCCTGCCGGAGCGCGAGCCACCCGCTGTCGAGAGCATCGCCGAGGACAGTCTCGAAGGTCTGTGGCGAGCCGGTGTCGAACACGTCCGTCGCGGACGTCTCGGGAAAGCCAGAGAGAAGCTCGGAGCGGCGCTCGAGCAGCAGCGCGAGTTCGTGCCCGCTCTTCGAGAGCTCGCGCTGCTCGAGCTCAGGGCCGGGCGGTACGACGAAGCGGTCGAGTTCGCCGAGCGCGCGCTGCGCATCGATCCGGACGATGGTCGACTGCACCACGTGGTCGCCGAAGCCGCGTTCCAAGAGCGCGACGACGTCCTCGCGCTGGAAGCGGCGTGGCGCGCGTCGCGATCCGCCGAAGCGTCCTCGGTCGCGCTTCACCTCGTAGGAGCGGTCTACGCCCGCCGCGGGGATTGGGCCGAAGCCGTGCGGGCGTTCGAGCGCGCGATTCGTGCGGACAGCGAGGACCTCGCGTCCTGGAACGCGCTCGCGAGAGTCCTGATGCGCGCCGGTCGCGCGGACGACGCCTTCCAGACGCTCGAAGAGGTGCTCGCGCGCGACCCCCTCGACCCGCATGCAGCCGCGGCGGCCGTCCAGTGGCATGCCGAGGGCCGCTTCACGGCGACGTCGGTTCAGGCCGGCGTGATCCTCGAGATGAAGTTGCGTCTCCTGTTCGAGCCCCAGACGGTTCTCGAGTGCGCCGCGTTCCTGATCCGCCTCGGACTCGCCGGTGACGCCCTAGCCGTGCTCGACTCGACGGTCGGCGCAGGCGGCATGGCGACTCCGATCACGCTCTACTACACCGAATGGTGCGAGCGACAGCTCGGTCTTGCCGTCGAGGATCGTCAACTGCAAGCCGCGCAGGCGCTGCAGCTCGACTACGTCTTCCCGAGCCGCACCGAGACGGCCGTCGTGCTCCGCGATGCGCTCCGGCACGATCCCGACGACGGTCGCGCGTGGTATCTCCTCGGAAATCTCCTCTACGCGCGGTTCGACCGCGAGAGGGCGCGCGAGGCGTGGGACCATGCGGTCGCCGCGGGGCTGCGCTATAGCGCGCTCTTTCGGAATCGAGCCTTGCTGCGACGCGAGGTCGATGGGGACGACGAGGGCGCCGTCACGGAGCTTCGCAAGGCGCACGCGAGCGACTCGCGCGACCAGACCGTCATCCTCGAGCTCGGCCGTCTTCTGCGCGAGCTCGATCGGTGGGATGAGGCGGCCACGGTGCTCGCTCGCGGTCTGGACGATCCCCACCCGCGGAGCGATCTCGCCGAGGAGCTAGTGCGTGCGTACGCACACGTCGGCCGGTTCGAAGACGCGGCGCGGACACTCGACGCGTTGCGCTTCAACGTCTGGGAGGGCCAACAGAGCGTCCACGAGATCTATGAGACCGTGCACCGAAAACTCGGCGGGGCCGCGTTGGAACGAGGCGACGCCGCGACCGCCGTGCGCGAGTTCCGCCGCTCGCTCGAGTACCCGGAGAACCTCGGATCGGGCAAGCCGGATGGACGTTCGCAGGCGCACGGCCTCTACCTGCTCGGCACCGCGCACGAGGCCGCCGGCGACGCGGACGCCGCGCACGAAGCGTGGCGCCGCGCTGCCGGTGACGGCAATCGAGGCGGCGAGTGGGCGAAGAAGGCGCGCGAACGGCTCGGCGCCGAGGACGGGACGGAGTAGAGCCCGACGCACGCGGCTAGATCAAGGCTCGCCGCCGTAGCGTCCGAGGCGATAGATCAGCGTCCGGCGGCTGATGCCGAGCAGCTTCGCGGCGCGTGTACGGTTGCCGCCCGTACTCGCGAGCGCGTCGCGGATCGCGCGCCGCTCGGCGGCCTCCATCGTCAGCACTTCGCGCGACTCGACCGCGCCCGCGCTGCCGTCGGTCGTATCCGCGAGACCGCGCAGAGAAGCGGGCAGATGCTCCGGCAGAATCACGCCTCCCGTCGCGAGAATCGATGCGCGCATCAGCACGCTGCCGAGCTCGCGGACATTGCCCGGCCAATCGTGCGCCTCCACCGCGCGCGCCGCAGCCGGCGACACGCGCACGTTGTCGTAGCCGTGCCGCTTCAGGAGTCGGCGAATCAGTGCCGCGATCGCCTCGCGACGCTCCCGCAGCGGCGGCAGGTGGATGCGAAACACGTTCAGCCGCCAGAACAGATCCTCGCGGAAACGCTCGTCGCGGACCTCCGCCTCGAGGTCTCGATTCGTCGACGCCAGGACGCGCACGTTCGCCGTGCGCGACGTCGACTCGCCGACGCGCTCGAATGTGCCGTTCTCGAGCACGCGGAGCAGCTTCGGCTGGATCGACACGGGCATCTCACCGATTTCGTCGAGCAGAATCGTGCCGCCTTCCGCGACCTCGAACCTCCCCGCGCGGTCGGAATCGGCGCCGGTGTACGCACCACGCGCGTGACCGAAGAGCTCGCTCTCGACGAGCGACTCCGGAATCGCCGCGCAGTTGACGCAGACGAGCGGCTGCTCGCTTCGCGGACTGCGCGC
>CAYMRB010000318.1:0-12040 GCA_964392615.1 uncultured Planctomycetia bacterium
GAACGAGATGCGCGCGACGCGCGGTCCGAGCTCTGCGAGACGCTCGAGTTCGCCGCGGTGGAGCACGAAGTTCGCGAAGTACCGTCCACCGTAGTGGCAACGGATGTGCGCCTGCTGGCGCGTGCTGGTGAAGACGAATCCGCCGTCCGGGAGGTAGCAGGGATCGAAGTCCTCGACGATCGCGGTCGCGCGGTCTCCCGTCGTCGTCAGCGGATCGTTCGCTCCGCCGGTGACCTGTCGGAGGCCGCTACCGTCGACGCCGATCTCGTAGATCAGAAAACGACGGCGGTTCGGGTCCGACTCGGAGTGATCGCAGAACGAGAACAGGACGCGCTCGCCGTCGAACGAAAGATCCGGGTGCAACACGGAGCCGACAGGCAGCTCTTCCCTCAGAAGCAGCGTCACCTCGGGATGGGTCTTCCAGCTCGTCAGCACGGCGAGACCGTCGCCCGCTGCGCTGTAGCGTCCGAGGTATTGGCGGGATTGGTGCAGGTAGTTTGGCGCGGGTCGTTTGTTGATCAGCAGGCGATCGAAGCTCAAGGCCGGATGCGAGAAGATGATCTCGCGACGCAGCTCGAGGATCGACGCAGTCAGCCGCGCGAGAGATCGCGTGTGTGCGGCGGTCGCCTTGACGGCCACGGCCTTCCCGGCTGCGGTGTTCGAGCGACACGCGTCGATCAGCGCGTCGACACGCCGCTCGAGCGCGTCCAGCTTCTTGCGGAGCTGCGGCCGCGGCGCGCATCCCTCCACCAGCGCCAGCGTGTCACGCGTGAACCGGATCGCCTGCAGCGGATTGCGCCGGATGTGCTCCCGCGGCATGCCCACCTCGTCGAGGCTGCTGTAGCCCGTCGCATCCTCGAAGCGCACGACCGGGACGATCTGCGCCGGCGTGCTCTCGCCCGCTGCGAGCGACGCGACCTGCTCCGGCTCGAGGGCGACGTTCCAGACGGCGAGGTCGTCCACCGCCGCCGTGCTCCAGAGGTTGCCGTCGCCGATCCAGCCCCCCACCACGAGCGGCGGCTCGAAGCCGAAGCGCGTCATCTGAGGCGACGCGTCACTTCTCGCAGCGAGCTTCCCGTCGACGTAGAGCGCTTGCCCGGCTGGTTGATACACGGCCGCGATGTGGTGCCACTCGCCGACGCCGACAGGCCCCCAGCCCTTCGACTCGAGTTGCGTCTCACTCTCGAGCTCGCTGCGCCAACGCACGCTCGCGCGATTCGGGTCGATCCCTGTCAGGCCGAGTAGATGCGTCGAGAACGTGCCGTTCTGCTGACGGGAGAGCACGGGCGCGAACACGCGGAACGCTTCGCTTCCCGTCTGGAGGCCGGCGTCCCAGCGTACCCAGAGGCTAACCGTTCCCGCCTCCATGGTGTCCAGCCGCTCATCGCGCAACGCGATCGAGAAGTACCCCCTCCTGGCCGCATCGAACTGTACCGCCCCATCGGCTCTTCCCAGACGATCGCGAGTCGGCTCGACCTCACCGTGCCGTGTCGCGTTTCCGAACTCGCTGCGGCCGTCACCGTCGAAGGGCCAGTACCCGACCAGTCTCGCGCCCTGCTGAGCCCGTGCATCCCCTGCCGCCGCGACCGCCGCGAGGGCTCCGAGTAGTAGCACGAGAGCGGTTCGTCGCATGAGAGTTCCTCTTTTCACCAAGGGGCCGACGCGCGGCTCAACGCCGCTCGAACGCGAGAAACTCCTGGTACGCCAGGAAGTCGGACCGGTCCTTTGGCGCAACCGACGAGCAGGAGCGGAAGGACGACAACGACCGGCTCGGGCACCACGGTTCCTCTCGACTACGAGATCAGGTTTTCGCGAGCTCCTGCGACCGATGACCACGCAGCGCTCATCGTCTGCGACGGGCCGCGGAATCTCCACAGGGAATCCGAGGCGTCGAGAGCGAGGGCTTTGCGCTACTGCGCGCTCCTGTCGCGAAGCTGCGCAGCGATTGCTCGTAGCCGGCGGACGACCGTGATGACGCCACCGACGACGACCAGCGCGAGCGCCGCGCCCAGGACGCCGATTCCTGTCGCTTCGTGGGTCGGTTGCCACGCGTCCGGCGTCGCGGCTCCCCAGATCGCAGCGAGCGTGACGACGAACATCCGCTGCGGCTTTGCCATCGGCCCCAGGAAAACGTGGTCCGCGCCGGCCACCACGCCGAAGGCGCGAACACATGCGATCAACAGCGCGCTGACCGCGGCGCCGAGCCCGAGAATCGGACACCCACCGACTGCGAAGCCGGCACCGATGAGAATCAGCGGATCGGAGATCCGGTCGGGAATCTCGTTGTAGAGGTCGCCGAGCGGCGAGGCGACACCGCGACCGAGAGCAACCATTCCGTCGAACAGATTGGCCAGAAGGCGCGCCTGAATGCCTGCGGCGGCGAGGATCCACCATGCGCGACGCACTGCGTCGGTTTCCGCGTGCGTCGTCATCGCGAACGCGGTGCAGGCGAGAGCTGCGAACAAGACGCTCGCGACGCTGATCGCGTTCGGGCTCACGCGTCGGGCGATCAACCAGTCCGCGACGCGCACGATCGGCGCCCACCCGCGACTCGCGATGGGACGACGGCCGGATGACTCGGTCTGGGATTCGGTCACGACTGTCAACGCCCCATCAGGTACATGCCGACGATCAGCGCCATCATGCCGACGACGTTCGCCGGCTTGATCGGCACCTCGTACGCGATCCGCGCGATCAGCGCCGCCCAGATGAATGTCGACGCGTAGATCGGATACAAGACCGTCAGCGCCCCGCCCTTCTTGAACGCCGCGACGAAGAGGATCATGACGCCGACGTAGCACACGCACCCTCCGAGGATGCGCGGATTGAGCAGATAGCTGCTGATCGTGTCGCCGGAGCGCTCGGCACCCGCCTTGTACAGGTACTGACCGACTGAGCCCAGCATCGCGGCGATCACGAACAGGAGAACCGACAAGAACGGCGTCTTCATGGTGTCTTCGGGTCCCTTTTCGGCTCTTCCCGACTCTCCCCGGCTACACTGCCCTATCTACGAAGGGATGTCACGGAAGTACCAGTGATGTGGGAGTGCTGCGATCGCCTCCGGCGACGACCGGACCGGCGTGACGCGTTCGTGACCGAATCGTGACACGCATGCGGGATCATCGGGACGAGCAGCGTCGGATCCGTTCCCCTCTCCACGAGGCGTCGCGAGATGGTGCAACGAACGAACCGTCGAGTCGGTCTTGCGTGCCTCGCGTGGCTTGCCCTGCTCGCGGTGCCCGTCGGCGCGCGGGGTCAGATGGATCTCGGGATTCCGACGCCCATCGCCCGTTTTCGCGGCCGGGGCGTCGGCACGTGGACCGATCACCTCGGCGCATCCGATCGCGCTCGGCGGCGGGAGGCCTTCACGACGCTCTACACCGCCGGCGAGGAAGCGGTGCCGATGCTCGTCGCGCTGCTGGGCTCGTCGCGATCCGACGTACGCGAGCGTGCCACGGCGGCGTTGTCGCGAATCGGGCCGTGCGCCGTCCCCTATCTCGTCGTGTGCCTCGCCGATCACCGGATGGTCGTCCGTTACCACGCCGTCTGCGTCCTTCGCAACCTCGGGCGCGGCGCCGGCGACACGGCGCGCTTCGTCGCTCGATTGCTGCGCGACGAGAGCGCACTGGTGTCGATGGAGGCCGCGAGAGCGCTCGCGATGATGCACGAGCGCGCGGCGCCGGCGGTCGACAGGCTAGCCGCAGCGCTCACCGGCCGGCGTCGCGAGACTCGAGTCATGGCGGCTGGTGCGCTGGCTTCGATCGGCGCACATGCCGCGCCCGCGTGCAAGGCTCTGATCCGAGCTCTCGACGATCAGGTCCCCGCCGTGCGGCGTTGCGCCGCCGACGCTCTCGCCGCGATCGGTCGTGAGGCCGCACCCGCCGTGGCGCGACTGACCGCTTCGTTGCGCGATCCCGACCTGCACGTACGCGTCTCCGCGGCCGGTGCGCTGGGATGCATCGGACCGACTGCGGCTGCCGCGCTTCCGTCGCTTCGACGCGCGCGCAGCACTCCGGGTCTCGCCGCCGAGGCGTCGTGGGCGATCCGGCAGATCACCGGCGAGAAGAACGATGCCGAATCGAGGCAAGACTACGTCCATCCCCCCACCGTCGTGCTCGGAGCGACTCGACCGCAGCCGGGCGAGTGGCCGACGCTGGGAGGCTCGGCATCACGCAATGCGGTGTCGAGCGATGAGGTTCCAGCCGTCTGGGATCTCGGTCGACGTCGCAACATCCTGTGGTCGGCGCGACTCGGCAACGAGACCTACGGCAGTCCGATCGTCGCCGGCGGGAGGGTCTACGTCGGCACCGGAAACGAGTCGCCTCGCGATCGGCGCGTGAAGGGCAAGCGGGGCGTGCTCATGGCGTTTCGTGCGCGGGACGGGCGCTTCCTGTGGCAAGACGTCACGTCGTGTCCTCGCCGGGGACGCGACCTTCTGCTCCCCGTGACGAGCAGCTCGCCGTTGGTCGAAGGCGACCGGCTGTTCTACGTCACGGCGCAAGCGGAGCTGCGCTGTCTCGACACCGAGGGCTTCCACGACGATGAGAACGACGGACCGATCGTCGACGAGAGAGCGACCTCCTCGGGCGATGCCGATCTCGTCTGGGAGCTCGACTTCGTCGACGCGCTCGGCGTGTTCCCACACGAAGCGCCGAACTGCTCCGTCGTGTCCGTCGGCAACCTCCTGATGGTCTGCACGTCGAATGGCGTCGACGAGGCCCACACGAACATCCCCGCGCCGCGTGCGCCGAGTTTCCTGGGCGTCGATAAGCAGACCGGCGCGATCGCGTGGCAGGTCGTCGGGCCGAGTCCGCGCGTTCTTCACGGCCAGTGGAGCAGTCCGGCTGCGCTCGTGGTCAACGGACGCTCGCAGGTCGTCTTCGGCGGCGGGGACGGCTGGCTGTACGCGCTCGAAACGACGAGCGGTCGGGAGATCTGGCGCTTTCGCGGCAACCCGCGATACGCCGTCTGGCGGACCGGCGGCGACATCGAGGGAGTCATTTCGCGCAACATTATCATCGGGTGCCCGGTGGTGCAGGAGGGCGTGGTGTATCTCGCGATGGGACAGGATCCCGCGCATGGTCAGGGCCAGGGACGACTCTATGCGATCGATCCCGGCGGACACGGCGACGTCACGCGACGGCGGCGCCTCTGGGAGAACACCGATGTCGGCCGCGTCATCGCGTGCCCGATCGTCGACCAAGGGCTCGTGTACGTCGCGGACTACAACGGCGAGGTGCACTGCATCGACGCGACAACCGGCACGCGGCTCTGGGTGCACGATCTCCTCGCCGGCGTCTGGGGGGCGGCTCTGCTCGCGAACGACAAGCTCTACGTCGGTGACGAGGACGGCATGATGACAGTCTTCCGCGCGGGGCCGCAGAAGAAGGTGCTCGCGACCATGGACATGGACGCGCCGATCTGGTCGGTTCCCTCGGTGGCCGACGGCGTCCTGTACGTGTCCACCGCCCGACGGCTCGTCGCGATAGCGCAGCGCCGACGGTGACGGTCGAGCGGGTCGCGTGATTCGACGGGCAAGTGGAGCTGCAGGAGGCTATCCTGTGACGCCGAAGAGGCTCCGTCTTCGACGTCGAATCACTTGGTCGTATCCCGACACGCGACGACCGGAACGAGCCGAGCCTCGAGGCTGATGGACGTCGCACCGACGCAAAAAGGTCCTTGATCGCACGCAAGAAGCTGGCACTCGCATTCTGCGCCGTCGCCGTCGTCTCGATCGTCTGCGTGGGCCTCGCGCTGTCCGGGCGTCTTCGGGAGCGGTACCACCGGCGACAGCTCGACGCGACGCCCGATCTCGTATTCGAGTACGTCGACGCGTCGGCGAGATCGCCGCGACGGCGCGCCGCGCGCGCGTTCCTGGGCACGGAGATCGGCTTGTCGACCTGGCTCTCGCGTCGTTTCGGCGAGCACGAGCGCGTTCACTGGGGGGCGCACAGCGAAGAGCTGTCGGGTTTGGGCAGCCCGGAGCTGTTGCCGCACCTCGCCCGCACGGTCGACCGCGAGGTGAGGCGGCTGCAGTATCTCGCGGACGAGGAGATCGACAACCTGCGGACGCCCTGGCGCTCCTCGGCGCTTCGGGAGGTGCTGACGAGGGCCATGCGAGAGCTGCCGCGCGGATCTCGCGATGCTGTCGTGCGCGCACTGCAGGATGACGACAGCCAGCTCGCGCAGACACTCTTGGCCGCGATGCCGCACGAGGAAGCCTTTGCTCCGGCGTTCGAGTTCGCGTTTCGTCACGACGACGAGAACGTCCGTTCCTGGGCCTGGGGAGCGCTCGTGAACGTCGGCCTGCCGGCGACGGATTTCTTCGCTGCTGCGCTTCGCGACGCGGATTCCGGTCGCCGGAAACTCGCCGCCGCCGGTCTCGGCCACGTGCTCGACAAGCGCGCGCGCCCAGCGGTGTCGGACGCACTCTTGGATCGCGCGTCGGCGGCACTCGGCGCCGCGCTCGACGATTCCGCCCCCGAAGTCGTCGCCAAGGCGGCCTTCAGCATCGGGCGAATCGGTCACGCGTCGAGCGGAATCGTCACGCGCCTCGAGGCGCTCCGCTCCCATTCCGAGGAGAGCGTCGCGCTCGCTGCGGAGCTCGCGCTGGACGAACTGTCGAGGTCGCGTTGAGCCTGCAGTGCCTTTCTAACGGACTGCTACTCGAGGTCCCACTTGAGCTGAAACTCGATCTCCTCCTCGGATGAGCCCCGCTCGTGCTCGATGTTGATCCGCGCTGTCGGCGGCACCGACACGCGTTCGCCAGCGACTTGAATGCGGAACCGGGCGCCGTCCTCGAGACACTGCGCCAGCCGGCGGAGCTTCACGATGAGCTGACGGCGCGGGTAGTCCTTCTCGACGTCACGCTTCTTGCGCTTCTTTCTCTTCGCCATGAATTCCTCTCTACAGGGGACTATTACTCGACGGACGATCCGACTTCCGCCACGGTGCTTTGAGCGCGAATCGAGCGGACGACGAGCGCAACGAGCACGGCGCCAAAGGGCAACCACGGGGTCGCGAGCGAGCTGGTCACCCACGCGCTCCCCAGCTCGTCCCAGACCGCGTCGCTGAAATCGTGCTCGAGCCACGCCTGGTGGTAGCTACCGTACGTCAGCTTAGCGGCGAACAGCAACGTCACCCCGAACGCGAGGCTGCACACGATCCCGCGCGAGATGATGACGACTCCGAACGCCGCCGCGGCGATCAGCGCCTGGACACACCACATACCGGCGATCGTCGGCATCTTGTCCGCGATTTCCGCCATGAGGGGCATGATCGTCGATAGTGCCCGATCGGACTGTAGAAGTCACGGCTACAATACTGCAGGGTGGACGAGACTGCTGGCACGGATGTCCCCTCGCTTCCATGACCGCCGACGAGCTCCGCCGACACATCGCCGCGTACAACGATCAGCTCGCCATCGGCGGAGTGCTCCGCTGCGGAGTCGCAGGACGCCGTCGAGCTGCTGATCACGCTCGGGCTCGTTCGCACGCGCGAGCGCGACGGCGCTCTCTAGTTTCGGCGCTCGCGCCACACTGAGGACGGTGCGGACGCCGGGTCGTGAATCCTGCGATCCCGAGTTCCGGCGGTAGCTTCCGTCGGGTACGGTTGTACGAGGAGCTCGCCGGACGACACCGACGCCGCACTCGACGCATGGATCCCCCACCGATCGCCGACCTTGCCGTACGCGCCGCCCAGGGCGACGCCGCTGCGTTCGACGCGCTGATCCGGACCCAGCTCGACCGGCTGCGGGGCCACGTGCAGCGTCGACTCGGCCAGCGCGTCCGCGCCAGGATCGAGTGCGAGGACGTCGTCCAGGAGACTGTGCTGAAGGCTTGCACCGCGATCCACAACTTCGTGTGGACGGGCGAAGGACCGTTCTTCCGCTGGCTCGCGCGCATCGCCGAGCACGTCATCTGGAAGGCGAGCCAGAAGAAGGACGTGCCACGCTTGACGCTCGAGCCGGTCGCGCCCGGCGAGCCGACCCCGTCGACGCGGAGCGCGCGCCAGGAACGGGCCGAGCGGCTCGAACGCGCCATCGCCGATCTGTCGGAGGACCACCGCCGCGTCGTTCGCTGGACACGACTCGACGGTCGGCCGATCGCCGAGGTCGCCGAGCTCATGAATCGGTCGCCGAACGCGGTGAAGAAACTCCTCGCGCGGGCCCTCGACGAGCTGCGCCGTCGCTACGGCGCGTCGACCGGCAGCTTGTTGATCGTTCGACCCGACCGTCCGGACGGGGAATCGTCGCATGACTGACCCGCGCCCCGACGCCCGTCCAGATTCCGATGCCGAGACCGGCGGCATGACCGACGCCGACGCCGCGATCGACGCCGCGGTCACGTTCTGGATCGAGCGGCTGCTCGGAGGCGCCGAGCTCGACCCGCTCGAGGTTCTCGCGGAGCACCCGGGAATCGGTCACGAGGTGCTCGAGCGCGTCGAGAGCTTCGTCGGCATCGGTCAGGACGCGGCGCGGCAGCTCGAGCGGCTCGGCGACTTCCGCCTCATCCGCGAGCTCGGTCGCGGCGGCATGGGCGTCGTCTACGAGGCGCAGCAGGAGTCGTTGGGACGCAAGGTGGCGCTGAAGATCCTCCCCGCCGGCATCGCGGCCGACCGCACCGCGTTCGTGCGCTTTCTGCGCGAAGCCCAGGCCGCGGGCAAGGTTCGCCATGCGGCGATCGTCGAGGTTCACTCGCTCGGCATCGAGTCCGACACTCCGTACTACGCGATGGAGTACGTCGAAGGCGCGACGCTCGCCGAAGCCATCGCCTGCCGCCGCCGCGGCGAACCGATCGCCCACGACCAGCCGCTCATTCCCGCGCGCAACGACAGGGACCGAGGGTTCTACGTCGCGGTTGCGAAGGCCTTCGCCGAGGTCGCCGAGGGGCTCCACTTTGCGCACCGCGAGGGCGTCGTCCATCGCGACATCAAGCCGTCGAATCTGATGGTCGACACGGGCGGGGTGCTGCGGATCCTCGACTTCGGCCTCGCGTACGTCGAGAACATGGGCAGCCTGACGATGACAGGCGAGCTCGTCGGTACTCCGCTCTACATGAGCCCGGAGCAAGCGCGGCGAGAGACGGTGCCGGTCGACCACCGCACCGACATCTACTCGCTCGGCGCGACGATGTACGAGGTCCTGAGCCTCGAGCCACCGTACCGCGGCAAGGACCGGCACGATATCCTCCGACGCATCGTCGAGGACGACCCTCCGCCGCTGCGCGCGCACGATCCATTCGTACCACGCGACCTCGAGACGATCGTGTCCAAGTCGATGCGACGCGCTCCCGGTGGTCGCTACGCGACGGCGCAGGCGCTATCGCAGGATCTCGCCCGGTTCGTCAAGGGCGAGCCCATCGAGGCGAAGCCCGAAGGCCCGTGGACACGCGCCTATCGCAAGATTCGCCGACGACGCTGGTCGATCACGGCCGCGCTGGCGCTCCTCGCCGCTCTGGCCGCAGTCGCATGGTTGGCGCTTGCGCGGTCGCGCGCCGAGCACGAACGCGAGCTCGCGCTCTACCCGCAGCGTCTGCAACAGGCCGTCGGCAAGCTCGACTCCGGCTCGTGGGTCCTGCGGGCGGCGTGGCGCCCCCTGTCCGCGCCGGGAATCGACTTTCCGGTGTTCGCCGCGAGCGATTTCCGGGAGCTGACCGATCTCGGCGGTCAACCGGTGGTGCGCGAGGCGATCGGCGAGCTCGAGCTCTTGACGCGGTCGTTGCCGGAGATGCCCGAGCCGTACTTCCATCTGGCTCGAGCGCATCTCGTGTACGAAGACAAGGGCCTCGCGATCGACTGGCTCGATCGAGCGCTCGAGGTCGACACGGGCTATCTGCCGGCCGCGGATCTGCGCGAAAGGCTCACGGCAGAACGCAAGATCGAGAGCTCGTCGCGGCGGCCGTGGTTGACGCTTTGGCGTGACGCGCACGCGCGTCGGGGGAAGGACCGGATCGGCGCCGAAGGGGCGTTGACACGGCTTATCGATCTCCTCGAGACGAGCGAGCCGCCCTACACGGGATTTCTCACCGAGTGCTACCTACAGCGCGCGGCCGTGCGTCTCGAGCTCGATCGTTACGACCTGGCGCAAGAAGACTGCGTTCGCGCGCGAACCCACAACCCGGAGCTCCACTCCTCGGTGCTGCTGCTCGGCAAGATCTACCTCGAGGCCGGGCGCACCGAGCTCGCGCGCCACGCGTTCGCGCGATTGCAGGAGCGCTTCGAGCACCTCGCCGTGCTGCCTTTCTGGTTCGTGTCCGTCTACCTCTCCATCCACGAGCCCGATCCGGAGAACGCTCTCGAGTGGGCGCGTACAGTCGAGGATCCGGCGCTTCGCGAGCGTCTCTTGACCTATCTCCATCTTCGAATGGGCCAGTGGAGTGCGGCAGCCCGCGCGAGCCGTCGAGCCATCGCGGTCGATACCGACGGCGCAGCCGGCCTCGTGCCTCGGCAGCTCCTCGCGACCGCGCTCATCGAGCACGTTCGCGAGACAAGCGACATCGACTCTCTTGACGAGCTCGCCAGCGCGTGTCGAAGCATCGTCGAGATTGATCCTACGGACCGGCGTTCGCGCTACTTGCTGCGAGCGGGCTGGGACACGCTTCTGCGACTCCGCATGCGGGACGACGACGAAGGCGCGGTGGCCGGGCGTTCCCTCGACGGGCTGCGAACGACCGCGGCGTTGATCGGCCTCGATCTTCCGGAGGACCCTCGCGCCGGTCTCGTCGAGGACTTCTCCGATGCGAGTCTCGACGACGGACGTCCGCTTCGCTGGCGCGTCGTCGACGAGTGTTGCCCCGCGAACGTCGTCGCGACCGCCGTCGGATTGACCGTCTCCAAGCCCGATCCGGGCTTGCACCCGGGTTGGCTGGTGACCGAGGAGCTCTTCTCCGACGATGTCAGCCTGCGGCTGCGGGCGGACGTCGGTGAGGCCAAGGTGTGCAGCAATCTCCACGTCGACCTCGGCACGACCTCGCTGTACTTCGGCTGCGTGTCGCGAGACGGCCAGTGTGAGATCGGAGAGCTCGCGTACGGCCGTGTGGCGCGCTGGTACTCCGCGCACATCGATCCGCTCCCCGACGACGTCGACGTCGTGTTCGAGCTGAGCTCGATCGGCGATGCGATCGAGCTGCGGGTCTGGCTCGAAGGGGCCGAGCGGCCCGAGGCGCCGACGCTCGAGATGGACGGTGCCGAACGACGACTTGGCGCGATCGGTCTGTCGAGCGAGTCGCGACCGGCGATGGTCCGCGAGGTGCGGGTCGAGCCGCGAGACGGCCCCCGCGACGAGCCTCGAGGCTAGGCCTACACCGAGACGCCGTCTGCGCCTACAATAGCGGTACACACTCTCAGGCACGGCAGAGGGCGGAGTCCATCCACCGATCGAAAGGAACGAGGCCATGAAGTGGCTCCACCTCGTCGCGGTGTCCCTCCTCGCCGTTTGTCTCCAGGCCTCTTGGATCTGCGCCGGCACGGTCGTCGTCTCGGGACGCGTGGTCGACGACGACGGGCAGCCGATCGCGAACGCAGCGATCGGCGGTTCGCGCCTCTCGGCACTCGCGCAAGACGACGACGGCGATGAGGTCGTCGTCGAGGCGCGCGTCACGAGCGAATAGGACGGCTCGTGGTCGATGGAGGTCGACGACGGTCTCGCGGGTCTCGACGCGACCTACTTCTTCGCACGTGCCGCCGGCCATATCGGTGCGATCTGGCGCGACGCCCCGTTCAGCAGCGCTGCCCCGACGCGTGCCGAGCTCGACGCTCCTTCCGTCGAGCCGCTGGATATTCGCAGCGGCGCGTCCGGCATCGACTTCCGCTTGCCGTCGGAAGGTACCAAGACGACCTATCGCGTCGAGATGCGTGACGGGGTCGGCCTCGCGACCGACGTCTACCTGCCGAGCACCGGAGACGGTCCGTGGCCCACCGTCGTGTATCGCACGCCGTACAACAAGAACACCGACCATCCGAGTCGACTGACGAACAACGGCTATGCGGTCGTCGCCCAGGACGTGCGCGGCAGATACGGCTCGGAAGGTATGACGCAGGT
>CAYMRB010000319.1:0-12037 GCA_964392615.1 uncultured Planctomycetia bacterium
CCGGCTCGGCCTGTCGGGCTCGGTCCTGACGAGGGTTTCTTGGACAGCCTCCTAGTCCTCCTCCTCTGGCCGCGGACACCCCGCCGTGACATCCAGGCATTCGCGCAGGCTTGCGAACAGCCGATCGCAGTCCTCGCCGGCGCATTCGCAGCCCGACAGCGCCTCGCAGCGCGTGCCGTTCCAATACCAGCCGTGGATCGGCTCGCAGTCGCCGACCTCGCGCACGTCCATCGGCACGCATGGCTCTGGACAGCGCACATGGGAGGTGCGGCAGAGCTCGATGCTCGACAAGCGTCCGCAGTCGGGGCCGTCGCATTCACAGCCGACGAGCGCGACGCACTCGCCGCCGTTCCAGTAGTAACCGAGGATCATCTCGCAGTCGCCGACGCCTCGTACTCGCATCGGCGAGCACGTCGGCGGACAGAATTGGCCGCGCTGGATCCAGCACTCCGCCATGCTGTCGTAGAGCTCGTCGCAGTCTTCGCCGACGCACTCGCAGCCGGACAGTTCGCGACACTCGAAGCCGTTCCAGTAGGCGCCGAGGACCGCATCGCACGGGCCCTCGCCCGCGACGTCCATCGGATCGCAGATGTCGACGCAGCCCTCGTGATCGTCGACGCACTCGTCCATCGAGTCGTAGAGCTCGTCGCAGTCCGGTCCCTCGCAATCGCAGCCGGAGATCGTCACGCACTCGCGCCCGGTCCAGACGACGCCGAGGACCAGCGCGCACGCTCCGACGCCGCGCGCCTGCATCGGGTCGCAGTCGACAACCCAGCAGTCGACGTGAGCGCGCTCGCACTCGGCCGGCGACTCGTAGAGCTCGTCGCAGTCCTCGCCGACGCACTCGCAGCCCGACAGCGCCACGCACTCCGTGCCGTTCCACGCCCAGCCGAGAAGCATGTCGCACGCCCCCTCGCCGCGGGCGTCCTGCGGGGCGCACGGATCGAGACAGTCGGCGTGCACGCGCTCGCACTCCTCGATCCTGTCGTACAGGCGATCGCAATCGGGGCCGACGCAGTCGCAGCCGGAGACACCGACACACGCGCTCCCGTCCCACTTGTAGCCGAAGAAGCGGTCGCAGGGCCCTTCGCCGGTCGCGTCGAACGGCGCGCAGTCGTCGCTGGCGCACTGCCGCGTCACGCGTTCGCACTCGTCGAGCGAATCGTAGAGGAGATCGCAGTCCGGCCCTTCGCACTCGCACGCGGACAGCGGCTGACAATCCGCGCCGTCGAAGTACCAACCGAGCACGACGCGGCACGCGCCGACGCCCGTCACATCCATCGGTGCGCAGACGCCGGGGCACTCGCCGTGGACGGCTTCGCATTCGTCCATCGTGTCGTAGAGGAGGTCGCAGTCGGCTCCCTCGCAGTCGCAGCCGGAAAGCGCCACGCACTGCTCGCCGTCGAAGACCACGCCGAGCACGGCCAGGCACTCGCCGACGCCGTGGGCATCCATCGGCATGCAGCGCGGCACGCAGCGCGAGGTGGCGCGTTCGCACTCATCGAAGGAATCGTAGAGATCGTCGCAGTCCTCGCCCTCGCATTCACAGCCGGAGATGCCGATGCAGCGACGGCCGTCGTACTTGAAGCCGAGAATCGCGTCGCAGGGGCCGACGCCCTCCGCGCTCTGACGCACGCACGGATTGGTCGGGCCGGCGCACGGCGGGAACTCGCGGCAGCCGAGAGTCCAAGCGTCCGGATCGCGGCCGCACTCCGGGAACGGCGCTGCCGGAGGCGCACCTCCGATGAAACAGTAGATGAGCATGTAGACCGCGTCGGCGACATGGAGGCCACCGTCGTCGTTCGCGTCGCACGCCTCGGCGCATACGGGGGGCTGGCCCCCGAGGAACAGACTGTTGAGCAGGAAGATCGGGTCGGCGAGGTCACAGCCGGCGTTTCCCCCGCCGGGGAGTCCATCGGCGTTGCAGTCGCCGCGGACGAAGTCGGCGGCGTCGACGCGCGCCGGAACGGCCGACGCGAGCACGCCGAGGCACACGCACAGGCAGAGGGGGAGGGCCCGGCTCACAGCGGGCTGGCGACGTTGGTTCATCGGAGTTTCTCCACGATCCACATCACGCCCGATGCCCTGGGGTATCGTCGATTGTACCTGCTGTGGGGACGCGGTCCAGTCGCGGATTCCGCGGATCTCGAACGCCCGGATCGGTACACTGAGGCGGTCAGGAGCGGAGGACCGATGGGCGCGAAGACCTGGATGTTGGCCCACGTGGACGGCGCGGCGAGCGAGATCTTGAAGTCGGATCCACGGCTCGACCGGTCGGCCTCGGAGCGCTTCGCGCGGCGGCTGTTCGCGCCCGACCGACTCGAGCCGATCGAAGACGGCGATCTCGGCTTCACGTCGCCGCCCGACGACGAGATCCGCGTCGGCTGCCTTCCAGGCCTGACCATCGTGGCCGCGTCGGAGTTCGGGATCGACCGCCCGTCGCAGTTGCAGGCGAAGTTCCTGGCTGCGGCCGACCAGCGCACCGTCTACCTGCACGCCATGCACAGCGTGGTCGATTGGTTCGCCTACGCGATTTGGCGCGGCGGGGAATTGGTGCGGTCTCTCAGCCTGTCGCCGGACAGCGGCATTCTCGAGGACATCGGTCAGAGAAGCGCGTTCGAAGAGCCGTTCTGGGCGGGTGAGCACCCGGCGTGCCGTGCCGAAGACGAGGATGAGGACGACCCGTACCCGTTGCCCTTCAATCCGCTGGACCTCGGCGAGACGGCTCTGGTGAACCTGTTCGGCTATGAGCTCGAGGGCGCGTTCGGTTCGTCGCCGGAGGTCGATCCGTTCGATGTGACGCTCATGGCGTTCAAGCGGCGACCAGGGGCATGGTGGGGGCGTCTCGCGACGCTCCTCCGATCGCGATGAAAACGAGGAATCTTCCACGGCGGGATTCGAAAGAACGAGGAACCCAGGAGTCATGACGAGTCCCTCCCTTCGACGGACAACCCTAGCGTTGACGCTGTCGCTGCTGGCCCTGAGCGGACCGGCGCAGGCGCAGCACAAGGACGTTGAGCGTCCCGCCCACTGGAAGGACCTCGTTCTTGGCGGTCGGTTCATGGATCGCTTCGAGCCGATGCCGCTCCTCAGCGAGCGCACCGCCGACACGTGGGGCGTCGACGCCGTCAAGCCCCGCGACGTGAAGAACGGCATCGAGGAGGCGGAATGGTCGTACTGGGGAGGCAACGTGGTCCGGGGCGACGACGGCAAGTTCCACATGCTCGTCTGTCGCTGGCCGGAGAGCCACCCCAAGGGGCACATGGCGTGGGGCGGCTCCGAGGTCGTTCGCGCCACCGCGACGAATCGATTCGGCCCCTACACCGCGCAGCAGGTGCTCGGCAAGGGGCACAACCCCGAAGTCTACCGCCTCGCCGACGGTCGCTACGTCTGCTACGTCATCGGGAGCTACTACGTCGCCGACGTCCTCGAAGGGCCGTGGGCGAAGCACAAGTACCGTTTCGATCCGCGCGGTCGCCGCATCGTCGAAGGGCTCTCGAATCTCAGCTTCGTCCGGCGCGAGGACGGCTCGTTTCTGATGGTCTGTCGCGGCGGCGGCATGTGGGCGAGTCGCACGGGCCTCGGTCCCTGGGAGCAGTTCACGCAGGGCAGCAACTATCCGAAGGTCCGCGGCCGCTTCGAGGATCCGGTGATCTGGAAGACCGAAGTCCAGTACCACATGATCGTCAACGACTGGCACGGTCGCATCGCCTACCACCTGCGATCCAAGGACGGCTTGCGCTGGAAGGTCGACCCCGGAGAGGCCTATCAGCCCGGCATCGCCGTCTCCGCCGACGGCAAGAAGGACGACTGGTACAAGTACGAGCGCATCAAGGTCTTCCAGGACGCGCACGGCCGCGCGATTCAGACGAACTTCGCGGTGATCGACTACTCGAAGTGGGAGGACAAGGCGAACGACATTCACAGCTCGAAGAACATCTCCATCCCGCTGACGAAGGGGCGGCTGTTGACGTTGCTCGTCCGGAAGATGCCCGGTGCCGCGGCGAAGGAGATTCGCGTGCGCATCGCCGCCGAGCCCGATTTCGATCCGCACGCTGATCTCGCCCCGAATACTCTGCGGTTCGGCGCTCCCGAAGAGGTCGACTTCGGCCGCGGCTGTCGTCTGCTGAAGACGGAACGGCAGGGCGCCGATCTGATCGCGGTTTTCGATGCCGCGGGACACGGTTTCGACGACGACGATTTCGCGGGCAAGCTGCTCGGCCGCACGGCCGGGGGGAAGCTCCTCTTCGGCTACTGCCGGCTGCCGTGGGTGAGCTACGGTCAGGCCATGCTGAGCGCGCAGCGCACCGTCGAGCAGCGACGTCTGGCGGACGGGAGCCGGAGTCTCGCCACCGAGGTCAAGAACTACGGCCTCACCGCCTCTCGAGCGACGCGCGTCGAACTGCTGCTCCTTCGTGACGGGAAGACCACCTGCACCGCGAAGGCCGATCTGCCGGCTCTGGCTCCCTGGGCGAGCCACAAGGTCGAGTGGACCGTGTCGGCCGACGCCGTCAAGGGCGCGCCGTCCTGGAAGGGCAGGGTCGTCATCGATCCCGCCGGCAGCGCTTCATCGCTCGATATCGAGCTGAAGATCAACGCGCGCTGAGCAGGTGAGACGAAAGAGCCATCCCATGGGAAGACGAGTCGCCGCCTCTGCCTGCGTGTTCGCATTGGCGTCGGCCATCGCGTCCGCGGACGAGCTCGACCTCGACGCGCAGCGGCGCGCGGCCGAGCACGGGCTGATCCGCGAGCGCTACGTCCGGTTCTTGACCGGCACGGACGATGTCTTCTCCGGCAGGCACGGTGCGGAAGCGAGCGAGCAGTTCCTCGGACGGCTGCGTGGATCGATCTCGCGTGCGTTCGACCTAGACTTCTCGCGCGACGTCGACAAGCCCTTTCGCGCGTTCCCCGAGGATCCGGGGCACGACGAGGAGGAGGGCGTCTACTCGCCGATCTTGCAGCGCTATCTCCTGTCTCTCGCGTACGGATACTGCGTGAACGCGCCGGGCAGCCCCCACTACCGCAACCCGGACGTTTTGCGGTGCTACATCCGGTGCCTCGAGTATCTTCACGGTCGCGGTGTGCGCGCGGGGATGACCTTCCACAACAACGAGAACCGGATGCGCATGGACGGCGCGCCGCGGCCACCGCCTGGCGTCGCCAATCTCGCGCACATGGAGCTGCGCATGGGCGCGTTGTGTCAGTCCGTGCTCTTGATGCGGCCCCATATCGACGGCACGACGGCGCTCGAGAACGCGAGAGCGCTCGTGCGCCATCTCGAGATGATGGGGAGGACGTCCGGTCATGTGCGCTACTACGAGCCGTACGAGAACCCGGCCGCGTTTCGCCACCGCGTGCAGTCCGACGCGATTCAGAACTTCAGCGACACGACGCTCGTCTCCGCTCTGCTGGAGACCGATCCCGCGCGGCGGCACGAGCTGTTGCTGGAGGCGCAACGGGTCTTCACCGACTCTCTGAAGATCATTCCGGGCTGGGCCGACACGATCAAGCCGGACTTCACGGGGTTCCATCACCGGGGCATCTACGGCAACGCGTATACCGGCGGCTTCATCCCGCAGGCCGCGTTCGGAGTGTACGTCCTGCGAGACACCGCCTACGCCGTCGCGCCGCGATCGGTCGACCATCTCGAGAAGCTGATACTGACGTATCGCCTGTATTGTCAGAAGTACGCCATGCCGTTCGGCATTCGCGGCCGCATGCCGCTCTCCACCGACCACATCAAGACCGGCGTGTTCACGGGCGTGCTGATCTTCGCGTCGTCGCTCGGCCTGAACGACACGTCGATGAAGCCGGTGTTCGCTCGTCTCTGGGATGAAGACGCGGTCGGGCTGCGTTTCCTGTTCACGGGCGGGCGCGGCAAGGCGTTTCGAGGTCTGTATCCACTGGCGATGCTCGAAGAGCTCGAGGCCGCGGCGCCGCAGCCCGAGCCCGATCCGAGCGGGTTTCGCTACTTGCCGTACGGCGGCCTCGCGCTGCACCGTCGTGCTGATTGGCTGGTCGCGGTCAAGGGGCACAGCAAATACGTCTGGGACTACGAAGCGGGCAAGGAGCGCGAGAACGTCTACGGCCAATACGTCAGTCTCGGCATGTTGACGATCTTCTCGCGCGGGCGACCGGTGAGCGACGTCGCCAGCGGCTACCGGCTCGACCAGGGCTGGGACTGGTATCGGATGCCCGGGGTCACGGCGGTTCACTTTCCCGTGCGGCCTCAGAAGCCGCTCGAGCATCGGCGTTTCAGTTCGGAGACGTTTCTCGGCGCGGTCACGTGCGACGGTGAGAACGGCACGTGGGGCATGGTTCTGAACCAGCCGACATTCGCCGATGGCACGGCTGTCCGGCTTCGCGCCCGCAAGAGCGCGTTCTTCGTCGATGAGCTGATCGTCCTGCTGGGCACCGGCATTCGTGGGGGAGATGGCGCTCATTCCGTCGAGACGACGCTGTTCCAGACATTCGTCGATGACGCCCACAGCTCGCGCCTCGTCCCGTCGACGACGTTGGTCGATCCGGCCGGCAACGGTTACTACGTGCCGAACACCAGCCGGTTGCGCGTGTTCTCCGGCGAGCAGCGGTCGTACCGCCATGACGGAAGAACACCGTCGAGAGGGCGCTATGCCGTCGCGTGGCTCGATCACGGGCTCCGGCCGCGCAATGCGGCCTACCGGGTCGCGATTCTCGTGCGAGGCGCCGGGTCCGTCCGGCGATTGGCGGCAGCCCCTGACAGCTTCTATCGGGTCCGAGAGCAGTCCGACGCCCTGCACCACGTCGAGTTTCCCGCGCGGCGCACCAGCGGCCTCGTGTTCTTCGAGCCGGCGACAGTCGATCACGCTGTCGTGACTCGCGTGACCCGACCGTGCCTGGTGATGTGCCGGCAGCTGGGAGGTCGTCGCGTGCGGGTCGGTGTGACGAATCCTGACCTCGGACTGTTAGCGCCGGATGCTCCGCCGCCCACGTTCAAGTTCATCGCGAAGAACGAGAACCAATACCGTCCCAGCCAGCCTCGCTCGGTCGACGTCGTGTTGCGAGGGCGCTGGCGCATGTCGGCCGCAGCGGAGGGCGTCACCGTCGTCGCGTCAGCGAAGCCGGAAACGACTCTGCGGGTGACCACTCGGCACGGCAAGGCCGTGCAGGTCGAGCTTATCGAGGATTAGGTCGATGCGGAATACGAGCAATACCCGTTCTGCCGTCACTGTGGCCTTCTTCGCCTTGCTGTCGCTGCAAGCTGGCTGGGCCGTCGCGAGAGATCGTCCGAACATCGTCTGGATCGTCGCCGAGAACTTCTCGAACGATCTCGGCTGCTACGGCGAGAAGCGCGTCCGGACGCCGAACGTCGACGGACTGGCGCGGGACGGCGTTCGCTACACCAACGCGTTCTCGACGTCGCCGGTCTGTGCGCCGAGCCGTTCGTGCTTCATGCTCGGCATGTATCAGACCACGACCGACACGCACAATATGCGATCGCACCGCAGCGACGACTTCAAGCTGCCGCCGGGAGTTCGATCGCTGACGCATCGCCTGAAGGACGTCGGCTACTTCACGGCCAACATCACGCATCTCGGCGATGAGCGACACGGCACGGGGAAGCTCGATCTGAATTTCGTCAACGAGGGCAAGCTGTACGACACGGCGCAGTGGGACGATCTCGCGGCCCGTCAGCCGTTCTTCGCGCAGATCAACCTTCCCGAGGCGGAATACGACATCTACGATCGCAAGACCGCGGCGAAGGCGCGAGTGCGGTGGGTCGGAGAGGAGTGGCACCCGAAGGTGGCGACGGAGGAGAACGTGACGCCGCCGCCGTACTACCCGGACCATCCGCTCGTGCGGCAGGAGTGGGCGCGGTATCTCAACTCGATCAGCGGCGCGGATGTTCGCGTCGGAAAGATCCTCGCGCGACTCAGGAAGGACCGCGCGGACGACGACACCGTCGTGATCTTCTTCGCCGACAACGGTCGTCTGACGCCGCGCGGCATCCACTGGCCGTTCGATTCCGGGCTGCGTGTGCCGCTCGTCGTGCGCGGTGCGAGGAACTTTCCGATCCTGAGCGCATACGAGAAGCCCGGCACGGTGAGCGATCGAGTCGTGAGCCTGCTCGATCTGACGGCCACCACGCTGTGGATCGCTGGTATCCAGCGCCCGGCGGGCATGCAGAGCCGCGTATTCCTCGGGCCGCAAGCCGATCCGGCGCGACACTTCGCGTTCGCCGCTCGAGATCGCATCGACGAGACCGTCGTGCGCATGCGCTCCGTCCACGACGAGCGATATCACTACATCAGGAACTTCACTCCGGGCGCTGGATTCGAAACGCTGAATCGCTACAAGGAGAAGTGCTTCCTAGTCAAGCCGCTCATGCGACGGCTCAAGGCGGAGGGCAAGCTTTCCGGTCCGGCGCTCGATCTGATGCGGCCGTTTCCCGACGAGATGCTTTTCGACTGCCAGCGCGACCCGCACGAGATTCGCAACCTCGCGCGGTCGAGGGATCCGCAGCACAGGGCAGCGCTGCTACGCCTGCGTACCGCGCTCGACACGTGGATGGTCGAGACGGGCGATCGGGGTCACATTCTCGAGCCGTCCGAAGTCGTCGCGCCGTTCGTGAAGGAGATGCACGACTGGTTCGGGACGCCGGAGTGGGTCGAGTAGGGGCTCCGCCGATGTCCTAATTGCCGTCCGCGCCCGCCGCTCGCGCCTTGCGCAGCGCGTCCAGCTGCGCGCGAGCGTTCCGGTTCTGCGGGTCGAGGCGCAGCGCCTCGGTGTAGTGCCATTCGGCTTCGTCGAACTGCGACGCCTGCAGGCGGATGCGGCCGAGGTTCTGGTGCACTTCCGACTGCAGCTTCGCGTCGCCCGCGGTGAGCACGAGCGCATCCTGCAGCAGCGGCTCCGCCTTGTCGGCCCTCCCATCGGCCGCGTAGAGCACGCCGAGCATCTGCAGGAGAGTCGGCGCGTCCGAATGGACAGCGCGCTGCGACTCCAGCAGCTCGATCCCCTTGGCTCGCGCGCCCGTCACGAGGCAGGTGCGGGCGATCTCCAGCGCGGTCTGCAGGTCGCGTGCGCCGTACTCCCAGGCGCCCTCGAGCTTCTCGAGTCGCGCCGCTGCGAAGCTCTGCGTTTGCCATTCGGGCGCTCTGGCGATGCGCAGGTGCCAATCGCGCAGCGCCTCGCGCAACGTCTGCGATGAAACGCCGAGCGTCTTGCGAGCGACGCGCGCGGCTCGAGAGTCCAACCACTCGTCGTGATCCTCGCGCAGCGAGGCTTCGAGACCCTTGAGGCTCGCGAGGATCTTGTCGCGTACCAAGCGCAGCAACTCCTGTTGCTGCTCCTGGGTCGCCTCGTGGCCGCCTGCAACCATCTCCTTCAGCTTGGCGACGATCTGGTCATTCCACACCTCGACGAGCTCGTAGTGGTGGAAGGCCCGCTGTCGGCTCCGAGCTCGTTGCAGGTCGCCCTCGGACACGCCGTCGATCCAATCCGCCGCGAGCTCGGTGTGCTTCGCCTCGGTCAGGGCGAAGTAGGCATCGTAGCGGTGTCCGTACAAGCCCTTCGGGCACTCGAATTCGAGAATCGGGTAGCTGTCCGTATTCGTCGGGCCGCGTCCCGCGTAGCGTCGCATCGCTCGAGCGTCGAATTGGTAGTGCCGCAGGAAGCTCGGCACGTCGACGACGCCGAGGCTGGCGAGGTCGGAGCGGATCGCGTCATTCTCGAGCATCTTCGCGAACCGCGCCGCGTCGAGGCGGATCGGGTCGGCGCTGCCGATCATCAGGCAATCGTAGCCGAGATCCCAGAGCTGCGCGTGCTCGTCGAAGACGGTCGTGAACGTGCGCACGACCGTTTTCAAATCTTGCGAGCGCATGTTCACCTTGTGGATCCACTGGCAAACGATGCCGCCAGGCTCGAGTCGGTCGCGGCAGATCTCGAAGAACTCGACCGTGAACAGGTTGCCGATGCCGGCGATCCACGGGTTCGACGGCACCGACGTGATGACGTCGAACTTCTTCGGCGTGAACTGCAGGTGGTTGCGGCCGTCGCCGACGACGTTGCGGACCTTCGGGTGGTCGGGCTCGAGGGAGCCGCGATTGGCGCTTCCGAAGAACCGGCGCGCGGCCTCGATGACCTCGGGCGAGATCTCGAGGCTGTCGATCTCGTCGACGTCGTACAGCGTCAGCGTTCCAAGCGTGACGCCGCCGCCGAGGCCGAGGGTGACGACGTCCTTCGGGGCCGGGTGAAGAAGCATCGGCAGGTGACCCGCCATCACCTGGTGGGGCAGATCGTTGTTGAAGCCGCCCCCGGGAGGCAGTGAAGCGTCGACTTTGCCCGAGATGCGCAGCGCTGTGCCCAGCGTGTCGTTGTGAACGACGGCGATCGGCGCGTGGATGCCCTCGTGGTACCAGAGGATCTCGTTGCCCTTGCGGACGGCGGCGATCATCTCCGCCTCCGGCAGCACCTCGCGGCGCGCGCGGTTCTTCCAGTACGTGCCCGGGAAGTACACGTACGGTCCGCGGCTGAGCAGCGCCGGGTCCCAGAGCGCACTGGTCGAATCGAAGACGCCGAACGGCCGCAGCGGGAAGTGCGCCGCGAGCACGAGCGCGGCGAGGCCGAGCGGAATCGCGAAACGGATCGGCTTCGCGCCGCGCAGCGCGGTGCCGATCAGCACGAGGCCGACGACGAGGCTGATGGCCGCGCCGAGGTAGAGCGTCCAGTAGATGCGTCCGAACAGCGGAATGAACAGGAAGCCCGCGGCGAGCGTGCCGAGGATCGATCCGAACGTGTTCGCGAAGTACGCCGATCCGACGGCGCTGCCGACACGCTCGACGGCGCGCGTGCGGATCTTTCCGACGAGCGGGAAGACCATGCCCATCAGGATGGTCGACGGCAGGATCAGGAGCGACACCATCGCCAGCGCGATGCCGAGAAACGCGCCATAGGCCGGCTGGTCGACCGAGTCGAACCATCGCGAACCCCAGACGGGGAACTTGCCGAGTGCCGGAACGGTTGCCGAGATCGCGACGCCGGTCAGCGCGACGACGACGCCGAGCGCGAGGTTCAGGTTCTTCAGTCGATCGACGAGCGGCGTCATGATCGCGCCGCCGACGCCGATGCCGAGGATGAAGAGTGTGACGATGAGGCTGAACGCGTACGTGCTGTTGCCGATCGTCTGCGTGATGCCCTTGATCCACGCATTCTGGAGCATCATGTTGCCGAAGCCGGTCAGCGCGAACGCCCAGACGGCCAGGCGGATGTCGAGCGGCAGGCGAGGGCGAGCGCGGGACGACGCGGCGGTCTCTGCAGGCTCCGTCGTCGCGGCGCCCGTGTCATCCGGCGGCGCGATGGTTCGCGTCAGCCCGCGAGATGCAGCGATCACGACGACGCCGATCGCGACATCCGCGAGGACCGCGACCGCCGTCGTGCCCCACAAGCCGAGAGCGCGCAGCGCGACAAATCCGGTCAGCGCGGCGCCGACGAACGCGCCGAACGTGTTGACCGTGTACAGGCTGCCGATGGACATGCCGACGTTGCTCATGCGCGTCGTCAGGTACTGGCTCAGAACCGGCAGCGTGCAGCCCATGCAGGTCGTCGGGCCGAGTAGCACGAGCGTGCAGAAGACGAGCCGCGCCGCGACGAGCGGTCCCGCCTCCGGGTCGCCGTCGTACGCTTGATACAGCCACGCGAAGAGCGGTCGCACCGCGGCGATCGCCGCCGGCACGAGCAGGCAGAGCACGCCGACGGCGAGAATCAGCACGCCGTAGAGTCGCAACGGGTTGCGCGAGCGCTCCGCCGCACGGCCGCCGAGCCAGCTGCCGAGGGCCAGGCCGCCCATGAAGACCGACACGACGATCGTGAAGGAGAAGTGCGTGTTGCCGATGACCCCGCCGAGCAGCCGGGTCCACAGGACTTGATAGAGCAGCCCGGTGGCTCCGGACAGAAAGAAGCAGACGAGGACCAGAGAGCGCAAGCTCATGGCGTTCAAGGGCTTGTGGATTTCGAGAGCCAGCGGGAAGCGGCGCCCACGCCGGTGGGGCGGCCTTCG
>CAYMRB010000320.1:0-11800 GCA_964392615.1 uncultured Planctomycetia bacterium
CTCGTCGGCGCCATCGTCATCGTCGTCGTCGTCGTCGTCGTCGCCCACGTCCTCGCCGCCGTTCGAGGACGAGTCGTGGAGGTACTTCAACCGATAGCTCGGCTCCTCGTGTCGCTTGTAGCGCGAGACGAGGTGATGGTCGTAGTCGCGCTCCGTCGGCGTGCTCTCATCCGGGAACAGGTCGTGGTAGCCGTCGGCCAGGACCACGTCCTCCGCCTGGATGTCGGGGACGACGCCGGTTTCCTGAATCGACACCTTGCCCGGCAGCAGGTACTCGCTGACGGTGATCTTGAGCTGCGCGCGGTGCGGCAGGCTCTGGAGCTGCTGAACCGAGCCTTTGCCGAAGGTGCGCGTTCCGAGGACCAGCGCGCGGTTGTTCTTTTGCAGGGCGCCGATGACGATCTCCGCACCCGACGCCGAGCCCTCGTCGGCGAGCACGACCATCGGGTATCGGGGCTGCGTACCGTCCTCGCTGGCGTGCTGGTACGTCGGGTGTGCGTTCTTGTAGGCCGTGCCGACGATCTCGCCCTTCTCGAGGAACATGTTCGCCATGTCGACGGCCTGCGTCAGGAGACCGCCCGAGTTCTGGCGCAGGTCGAGGATCAGGCCGGACAGCGGCTTGTCGCCGTTCTGCTCTTTCAGGAGCGCGAGGTTGCGTTCGAGAGCCGGGAATGTGTTCTTGTCGAAGTTCTTGACGTGGATGTAGCCGACGCCACCGTCCCAGGGGCCCGCGTCGTCCTGCGTCGGATCGCCGAGGTACTTCGACGCGACACTGCGGATCTCGACGCGATCGCGGCGCACCTCGATCGCTTTCGTGACGATCTCGTCGCTGCCCATCGACGCCTTGCGCTTGACGGTCAGCGTGATCTTCGAGTGGCGGGGGCCGCGGATTCTCTTTACCGCTTCCAGCACCGTCATGTTGACCGTCGATTCGTCGCCGATCTTGACGATCAGGTCGTCGCGTTGGAAGCCCGCCCGAAACGCCGGCGTTCCGTCGAGTACCTGCCGCACCTGCAGGCGGCCATCCTCGTTGACGCCGACGAGCATACCGACGCCGACGATCTCTCCCTTGATGTGGACCTCGAATTCCTGGGCGTTTTCCGGTGGGAACACGAGCGTGTGCGGATCGATTCCCGACAGGAAGCCGTTCGCCGCGGCATAGCGCAGCTCGTTCAGCGCTTGCTCGCCGTCGTAGTGCTGCTTCAGAAAGTCGAAGGTGCTCTCCAGGAGCCGCACGGCGTCCATCCGGCTGCGCAGCGAGCTCAGCGGGAAGACCTCGCCCTTATTGCCGATATGGACCGCCACGTAGGGGTGGCTCGGATCGGAGTTCTCGACGTAGATCTCATCGGCCGCGAGCTCGAGCGACGCGAACGCGCGTCGGACGAGCTTGCCGGGCTCGATGCGGTCGAGGTCGAGGTAGCTCTCCTGCAGGCGCCGGTCGATGTAGCGGAACAGGAGCGGGAAATCGGTCTCCCCGTCGATCGAGCGATTCTGCGCCGGCACGCCGACCGTCGACAGCACGGCGAACAGGAGCGCGATCGAGGCGGCGATCAGCAGAAGACCGCGGAAGAAGCTCAGCGGCGAGCTCTTCGCGGCACGCGCCGGGTGGTGGTCCTGCATCGGCGGGATTCTCAAGGGGTTGCGGCGTCCGGCCCGCGCGGCCGCGGCGTTCTTAGTCATGACGCCAAAGGGGGTTCTGGACGAGGCTTACACGCGGTCGGGAGGGGGGCAAACAGCGATTGCGATCAGGCTTCGGCGTCGCCGCTCGCACGCGTCCGCATCCCCGCGAGCTCGTGCATCACGGCTCCGAGGTCCGGAGGGGGCTCGACGCCGCCGAACGCGTCGTGGAGTTGTCGGTAGATCCGGTAGAGCTCGTCGTAGATCCGCGCGGCTGCTTCGTTCGGAGAGTACACCGTGTCCTTGCGTCCGGTCATCGCGAGCTGCGCGCTCGCGGCGTCCGCGTGTCCGCCGCCGCTCTTGCCCGCCGCCACGGCTCCGAAGATCGCTGCACCCAGCGCGCAGGTCTGAGCGGAACGCGACAGCTTGAGGGGCCGTCGCACGATGTCCGCATACACCTGGAGCAAGAATGGGTTCTTCTCGGCGATGCCGCCGCAGAGGACGATTTCGTCGACCTTCACGCCGCTCGACTCGACGCGTTCGATGATCGTCCGGAAACCGAACGCGGTGGCCTCGATCAACGCCCGATAGACCGCAGCCGGCGGCGTCTGCAGCGTCTGACCGACGACGAGGCCGCTGAGGAGCGGATCGGCGAGCACGCAGCGATTGCCGTTGTTCCAATCGAGCGCGACGAGACCCGCTTCGCCCGGCGCCAGCTTGGCAGCCGCCGCGGTGAGCTCCTCGTGACCGAGCCCGGCCGGCGCGGCGAACTCGCGCACGAACCACGCGAAGAGGTCGCCGACGGCGGCCTGTCCTGCCTCGAGCCCCCAATGACCGGGCAGGATCGAGTCGCGCACCATGCCGCAAAGCCCGGGAATGTCGCCGAGGGCCGGCCCGTCCGCGGGATGCACGATCATGTCGCACGAGCTCGTGCCGATGATTTTCGCGAGCATGCCCGGGCCGATACCGGCACCGACCGCTCCGACGTGCGCGTCGATCGCGGCCGCCGATACGGGGATTCCCGCGGGCAAGCCGAGGCGCTCGGCCGCCGCCTCGCACAACGCGCCGACCGATTCGCCGGCTGCCGCGACCGCGTCGAACAGCCGCCCGTCGCACCACGCGGCGAGCCCCGGGTCGAGGCGGCCGAGAAAGTCGGCGTCGGGCAGGCCGAGCTCATCGTGCCAGAATCCCTTGTGTCCAGCCGCGCACGCGTTGCGCTTCACCGCGCGCGGATCGATCTGGCCGACGAGCGTCGCGGCGATCAAATCGCCCTCCTCGAGCCAGCCCTCGGCCGCCTCCAAGACGTGGGGCGCGACGCGCAGGCAGTGCAGGAGCTTCGCGAAGTACCACTCGCTCGAGTACGCACCGCCGCAGCGCGCGAGATGCTGCGGCAGCCGCTCGGCCGCCAGGCGCGTGATCTCCTCGGCCTCGGCCCACGCGGTGTGGTCCTTCCAGAGCCATGCCATCGCGTCGAGGTCGGACGCGAAGCGCTCGCTCTCGACGAGGGGGCGACAGCGCGCGTCGACCGGCACCGGAGTGCTCGCGGTCGCGTCGATGCCGATGCCGACGATGCGCGAGGGATCGAAGTCGGCTGCCGCGCTGCGGGCAGCGTCGAGAGCATCGCGCACAGCCGGCACCAGAGCCGTCTCCCAATCGAGCGGGTTCTGGCGCGCGACGTGCGGATCTCTCGAGTCCGTCAGGATGCCCTCCTCGCCGCTCGAGTACGCCGCGACCCCGGTACCGACTTCCGTCCCGTCTCCGATGTCCGCGACGAGAGCCCGGACGGTGTTCGTACCGAAGTCGAGTCCGATCGCGTATCGTGGCTGCGTCATGTTCGTGCGCTCCTCTTCTGCGCGGCGTCGCCGTATGGTTTCTCGCCGGGCACTTGGACGCTATCATGGCAAACTTCGCATTCTTTGCAGCCGGAAAAAGACGCCGCCCCATGAGCGACAAGGACAGCGACGCCAAGAAGGAAGCCGACGGCGACGAAGAGAAATCGTCGGGCTTCGATCGCCGCGGGTTTTTCACGCAGGGTTTCCGCAACCTGCTCAACCCGCTCGCCAATGTCGTCGAGAAGCGACTCGAACGCGTCGGGCTGCCGGACTGGGATGAGGAGCGCCGTCGACGTGAGGCCGCCGCTCCGAGTCACGGCTTCGGGGCGACGCCCGCGGACCGCAAGGTATTGCGGCCGCCGGGCGCGCTCGAGGAGGAGGTCTTCCTCGACACGTGCATGACGAGCGGCGAGTGCGTCAACGCGTGTCCGGTCAGCGCGATTCGCTGGGCGCAAGACCCGGACGACCCGCGGCGCGACGGCAAGCCGTTCGTCGACCCCGGCGTGCAGGCATGCGTCGCCTGCGACGATCTGACGTGTATGCACGTGTGCCCGAGCGGCGCGCTGTCGCCGATGGCGCGCGAAGACATTCGCATGGGGCTCGCCGTCGTCCAGACAGTTCAGTGCGTGCGCGTGCGCGGCGAGGACTGTCAGATCTGCGTCGACAAGTGTCCGCTCGGATCGAGCGCGCTCGAGATCCCGTACTACCAGAGCCCGATCGAGGTCAACGTCGACGGCTGCATCGGTTGCGGCGTCTGCGAGATGTACTGCCCGACGACGCCCGCGGCGATCGTGGTCGAGCCGCTGAACGACGCGTACCCGATCGGCGGAGCGGATGACGTGCCCGGCGACGGCGGCTATCTACCGATCGATTAGCGTCGAGCTCTGCTGTTCGCGGTTACCGCCGCCGGAAGGAACCTCCTCGGGTTCGGCAGGGCGCGCGCAGACAGAGGCCGAGTGGCGCTCGAGGCGTCAGACGGCGACCGGTTCGGCGTCCTTCTTCGTCGTGCGCGACGTCTTCGCTTCCCAGACCGTGAACGCGATGATCGACGCGGCGCCGAGGAACGCGACGGCGACGGTCGTCCACTCGTTGCCGCCGAACGCGTCGGGCCAGAGGTTGCGCACGTCGACGTACTTGTCGCCGACGAGCACACGCTCCTTGAACGGCCACAGGTTCCACAGCGAGCCGATCATCAGCCCCGCGAGAAACGCCATGGTGGGGGAGTGGTATCGCGCGAGCAAGAAGCGTAGCAACTTGGCGAACAGCTTCAGCCCGACGATGCAGCCGAGTCCGAACGAGCCGACGGTCAGCACGTCGAAGTTGTTCAGCGCGCCGAGGAACTCGAAGTAGACGCCGAAGAGGAGGAGCAGGAACGAACCGCTGACGCCCGGCAGAATCATCGCCGAGATCGCGATCGCGCCGACGATGAAGAAGAACCCGAGCCGCGCGACCGAGTGGTCGGCGACGTACTCTCCTTTCTGTTCGGCGGCGTTCGTGTCGACGGCGGCCGCCCCCGCCGTCGTGTCGACAACAGTGATCGGCGTCTCCTTCATGGCCAGCTTCTTCTCCGCAGCGGCCCGGCGGTCCGCACCGCTGAGGCCGAAGCTCAGAAGCACGGTCAGCGTGGCCGCGACGACGGCCGCCGTCGCTTCGGGCCACGACTTGCGCTCGAGCAGGCGATACGGCACGACGATCGACGCGATGACGATGCCGAAGAAGAGCCCGTACGTCGGATCGTGATACTCGCGCAGGAGCAGCTCCATCAGGAAGCTCGCAGCGAGGACCGCCGCCGCCGCGCCGACCAGGAGGAGCAGCACGAAGCGTCCGTCGTACTTGCGCCAGAAGCCAATCGCTCCGGCGACTTTGGACGGCGCGCGCAGCGCGGTGCGCAGGTCGTCGACCGTCCGAGCGCCGAAGCGTTCGATCACGGCGAGGATTCGCTCGTAGAGCCCGAGCACGAGCATCATCGTCCCGCCGCTGACGCCGGGGATGATGTTCGCGATGCCGATGACGGCTCCCTTCAAGAAGAGCGAGATGGTTTCCTTCACGTCGTCTCCTGCCGCTTCAGTCGGCGAGCGGGTTGCCGATAAGCTCCGCCGCACGACCGGCGGCGGATGTGTCTGCCCCTCGTTCTTCGGCAACCGAGGCCTTTACGCCGCAGAGGTCGAGGAAGTATCGGTGCACCCGCAGGTCGTCGGTCAGCTCGGGGTGGAACGTCGCGAGGAGGAGACGGCCGTCGCGTACCAGAACCGGAAAGCCTGCGTGCTTGCCGAGCACCTCACAGCGGCTGGTCTCGGTTTCGATAAGCAGCTTCGGTGCGCGAATGAAAACGGCGTGGAACGGCGTGTCGAACGGCGTCAGCGCGACGTCGGCCGAGAAGCTGTCCTTCTGCCGACCGTACGCGTTGCGCAGCACCTCGACGTCCGCCAGCTCCCAACGATCGGGGCGGTCGGCGCCGCGTCCTAGGAGGATGGCGCCCGCGCACGTTCCGAAGATCGGCAACCCGCCGCGACCACGGTCGCGAATCGCGTCGAACAGGCCGTATTTCCGGGCCAGGTTCTCGATCGTCGTCGACTCGCCGCCCGGTACGATCAGGCCGCTCAGGCCGTCGAGATGCTCGACACGACGCACCGCACGACCGCGGCAGCCGCAGCGCTCGAGCGCGCCGAGGTGGAGCGGAAACGAACCCTGGAGCGCGAGGACGCCGACGACGGAAGGCGTGTCGACGGAGGAGCTCACCGCATCACGAGCCGCGAGTCTGCAGCAGCTCCTCCTCGGGGATGCCGCTCATCTCGAGGCCCTTCATCGCGCCGCCGACATTCTCGCTGATCTTCGCGAGCTCGTCGGCATCTTGCCAATGCGTGACCGCCTTGACGATCGCCTCCGCCATGACCTGCGGCTTCGAGGATTTGAAGATGCCCGAGCCGACGAAGACCGCCTCCGCGCCGAGCGCCATCATCAGCGCGGCGTCCGCGGGCGTCGCGACGCCGCCGGCCGAGAAGTTCGGCACCGGAAGCGTGCCGGTCTCGGCGACGCGCAGCACGAGGTCATACGGCGCGCCCAGCTCCTTGGCCTCGGTCATGAGCTCTTCGCGACCCAGCCGCGTCAGGCGTCGCATCGCGCCGTGGATCTCGCGCAGGTGGCGGGTCGCCTCGACGATATTCCCGGTGCCCGCTTCGCCCTTCGTGCGGATCATCGCCGCACCCTCGCCGATGCGCCGCAGCGCCTCGCCGAGGTTGCGCGCGCCGCAGACGAACGGCACCTTGAACGCGTGCTTCTCGATGTGGTGGCGCTCGTCGGCCGGCGTGAGCACCTCGCTTTCGTCGACGTAGTCGACGCCGATCGCATCGAGGATGCGCGCCTCGACGAAGTGCCCGATGCGGGCCTTCGCCATGACGGGAATCGATACCGCCGCCTGAATCTCGCGGATCTTCGCGATCGGCGCCATGCGGGCGACGCCGCCATCGCGGCGGATGTCGGCAGGGACGCGCTCGAGCGCCATCACGGCTGCCGCGCCGGCGTTTTCAGCGATGCGGGCCTGGTCCGCGTCGGTGACGTCCATGATGACGCCGCCGACGATCATGCGGGCAAGCCCGACCTTCTCTTCCCAATTCTCCGTGCGGTGCTGCATGTTCCGGGCTAGCTGTTGAGGGCTGGAAACGGAATTTGAACGCCGGTCTGCGTTCACGCGGACATTGTGAATATCGGCCCGCAGATTTGCAAGATGCACCCGCGCCAACTTCTCGCCCGCGTGCGCGTCGGGCTGGTGCCCCCCGAGGCTTCCGCTCAGTGCACCAGCGATTCGAGGACTTCCCGGAACTTATCCTCGACCGATTTCAGGCTGAAGGGCTTGATAATGTAGGAAGTTGCGCCGAGCTGCTGGGCTTGGCTGATCGTCGCGCGCTCGCCGAGTGCGCTGCAGACGATGACCGGGATGGGCTGGATGACGGGGTTCTCGCGCTTCAGCGACAGGAACGTCAGCCCATCCATCTCCGGCATCATGAGATCGAGGAACACCAGGTCGACCTCGCGCTGCTCCAGGTATTCGAGCGCCTGCCGGCCGTTGTCCGCCTCGATCACCTCGATCGTCGTGATCCCGAGCTCCTCCTTGAGGATCTTGAGCCCGAGGCTCTTGACGTACTTGACGAGCATCGTCCGCATCAGCGGGATGTCGTCGACCACGAGGATGGTTCTGCCATTCGACATATCGGTGGAGACCGGACCGGTGCCCTTCAGTGGCGTCTCTCGTGTATCGGCTGCGCGACCCTAATAGATTGACCGGTCGCGATTTCCGGCGGCTCGGTCAGCGTCCGGCGTAGGCGGAGAGGCGCTGCGTCTGCTCGCTGCAGCGTTCGAGGTCCTCGTTGATGCGCCCCAGGGCCGCGGTGAGTTCGTCGACGTTCAGGTCCTCGTCCTGACGCTCTTGGAGCAGGTGGTAGACCCAGCTGGCTACGCGGGCCTCGCTGGCCACGAGCTGCCGTGGCACCTCGTCTCGGAGGCGTGACTCGATGGACCGGAGCCGGCTGTCGAGGTGGGACAGGTAGCCGACGATCGTCTCGATCCGCTCGGTGAGGTCGATGTCGCCAGGGCGCTCGTTGGGGAGGTCGTGGGCGTTCAGCACTGGTCTCCTCGCGGTTCGATGAGGTCCCCGGTCGTTCAGCCGCGAAGGTTACCATCCGAAAACGCGGCGCGTCGAACGACGCTGAGGGCCGGCAAGTGACGTGCCCGGAAGAGTCGTTCCGAGCGGTTTCCCAACAGCCAACGACGAAGCCCTGCCGACGCGGAGAGCTCCGCCAGCAGCCCGCCGCGTTGGGGTCGCCTTGCTCAGCGGACTGCCTCGGGGCAATTCAGCCCCGGAAGGTCATCGGCAGGATCAGTCCTCGACCTTGAGCTCCCGGGTCATCAGATCGCCGACGGCGTGGCGTGGGTCCTTGCCTTCGAACAGCACGGCGTGGACCTCGGCCGTGATCGGGAGCTCGACGCCGATCTTCGCGGCGAGCGCGTTGAGGGAGCGCGTCGTCTCGACGCCTTCGGCAACCTTCTCGCTGGAACGAAGGATCGCTTCGAGCGTCTCGCCGCGGCCGATCCTCTCGCCCACGGCGTGGTTGCGGGAGTGGACGCTCGTGCAGGTGACGACGAGATCGCCGATGCCCGAGAGTCCGCCGAACGTCGCGGGCCGCGCGCCGAGCTCGCGGCCGAGACGCGCGATCTCCGTCGCGCCACGGCACACGAGCGCGGCGCGGGCGTTGTCGCCGAAGCCGAGACCGTCCGAGATGCCGGCCGCGAGAGCGATGACGTTCTTGGCGGCGCCGGCGATCTCGACGCCGAGCGGATCGTCGCTCGCGTAGATGCGGAAGTACGGTGCGGTCACGAGCTGCTGGATGCGCTGGGCCGCGCCCGCAGTCTCGCTCGCCGCGACGACCGTCGTCGGCAGGCCGCGGGAGACCTCCTCGGCGTGGCTCGGACCGCTGAGGACCGCGGTGCGCGCGTCGGGGAGCGTCTCGTCGAGGATCCGCGTCGGGAGCTCCAGCGTCTCGCGTTCGAATCCCTTCGAGCACGACACGTACAGCGCTTGCGACGGCAGCCCGGCGCGGATCGACTCGAGCGCGCCGCGCAGGAACTGGGTCGGAATGACCGAGAAGACGACGTCGACATCGGCGGCGAGGGACGCGACGTCGGCGCCGAATCGGATGCCGTCGGGGAGGCGGATCCCGGGCAGGAACTTCGGGTTCTCGCGCGTCTCCTCGAGCGTTCGCGAGTATTCGGCATCGCAACCCCAGACGCGCACGTTGCAGCCGCTCGCCTCGAGCACGATCGCCATCGAGGTGCCCCAGCCGCCGTCGCCGAGAACGAGGACCGGGTGCGAGGTCGGGGGGGGATTCGGGGTCAAGGGGGTCACTCCTGCGTGGGGGCGTCGGTCGGTGCGTCGGCAGACGTGTCGGCGGACGTATCGGCCGGCGGCGTCTCGGAGGGTTTCTCGAAGCGCCCCTGCTCTTTGCCGCGGATCAGTCGCGCGATATTCGATTGGTGTCGCACGACGATCAACACGGCGACGCCGATCGCGAGGATGAAGCGATCGAGCCGCGCCGACAGCGGTTGGTCGAGATCGACGAGCCAGACCGCGACCGGAAGCGACGCGCCGGCGATCATCGACGCGAGGGCCACGGTGCGCGTCGGGAAGAACACGACGCCCCAGACGGCGCCCGCGGCCAGCGCGGCGAGGGGAACCAGTCCCATCATGACGCCGAATCCCGTCGCCACGCCCTTGCCGCCGCGGAATCGCAGCCAGATGGGGAAGACGTGGCCGAGGACGGCCGCCGCGCCGACGGCGAGCTCGACCCAGCCGCGGGCCGTGCCGAACGCGTCGTCGCTCGTCGCCAGGCGTGCGACGAGGACGGGGCCGAGGCCCTTGCCGAAGTCGAGCAGGAATGCTGCGACGGCCCAGCGCATGCCGAGCTCGCGTCCGAGGTTCGTGGCGCCCGGATTGCCGCTTCCGACGAGGCGGATATCCCGTCCTCGGGCAAGGCCGAGAAGCAGCGAGAACGGGATGCTCCCGAGCAAGTATGCGCCGGCGATCAGTGCGACGACGAGGGGCCAGTTCATGACGGATTCTTCGAGTTTCGCCGCTCGTGTGCCGAATACGGAGAAGCGCTGGCGGCTGGCCCGGTTTCTTGTTTCCAGCGCACCGCGGACTTGCTATAAGAAGCGGCTGATTATATCTGTGTCGGATCGTTTTGCCAGGGCATGCCCCCCAACCGGGGTCCTGCGGGGGGCCGGCTTACTGGCGTCTTTGTGGACCGGTATCACCGGGCACCCGCGCTCATGGTATGTCGCGGTTCGTCCGAGCCGGCCCTCGTCCATTCAATCGCTGGAGGAACAGCAACATGGCTCTCGGTAGCACGTCGACCCCCGCCGAAGTGCTCAGCTTCATCAAGGAGAAGGGCATCCAGATCGTCGATCTGCGCTTCATGGACTTCCCGGGCATGTGGCAGCACACGTCCTACCCGGCGTCCGAGATCGACGACGGCACCTTCGCCAACGGCATGGGCTTCGACGGATCGAGCATCCGGGGCTGGCAGGGCATCCACGAGAGCGACATGCTCATCGTCCCGGACCCGACGACGGCGTTCGTGGATCCGTTCGCCAGCATCCCGACGCTCGCGATGATCTGCAACATCCAGGACCCCATGACGCGTGCGGACTACTCGCGCGACCCGCGCAACGTGTGTCGCAAGGCGCTCGAGTACGTCAAGTCGACCGGCATCGCGGACACGGCGTACTTCGGCCCGGAGGCCGAGTTCTTCGTGTTCGACGACGTCCGCTACACCGGCTCGCGCAACGAATCGTCGTACTTCGTCGATTCGGTCGAAGGCTACTGGAACACGGGCTCGCACGAAGGCGGAGCCAACCTGGCGTACAAGCTGCGCCACAAGGAAGGCTACTTCCCCTGTCCTCCGTCCGACACGCTGCACGACATCCGCAGCGAGATGACGCTCGTCATGCAGGAGTGCGGCATCGACGTCGAGTGCCACCACCACGAGGTCGCGACGGGCGGTCAGTGCGAGATCGACATGCGCTTCAAGCCCATCGTGCAGGCGGGTGACGCGCTGACGCTGTACAAGTACATCGTCAAGAACGTCGCGCGCAAGCACGGCAAGACCGCGACCTTCATGCCGAAGCCAGTCTTTGAAGACAACGGCAGTGGCATGCACACGCACCTGTCGCTGTGGAAGGAAGGCGAGCCGCTTTTCGCCGGCGACAAGTACGCCGGGATCAGCGAGATGGCTCTCTACGCGATCGGCGGCATGCTCGCGCACGCGCCGGCGGTCGTCGCGCTGACGAACCCGACGACGAACTCGTACCGCCGTCTGGTGCCGGGCTACGAGGCCCCGAACCGTCTGGCGTACTCGAGCCGCAACCGGTCGGCGGCGATTCGTATCCCGATGTACTCGCCGAGCCCGAAGGCGAAGCGCATCGAGTTCCGCTGCCCCGATCCGAGCTGCAACCCGTACCTCGCGTTTACCGCGCTGATGATGGCGGCGCTCGACGGGATCCAGAACAAGATCGACCCGGGCGACCCGCTCGATCGCGACATCTACGACCTGCCCCCGTCGGAGGACAAGAAGGTCCCGACGACGCCGGGCAGCCTCGAGGAGGCGCTCAACGCTCTCGAGAAGGACCACGAGTTCCTGCTCAAGGGCGACGTCTTCACCGAGGACGTGATCCAGACCTGGATCGACTACAAGCGCGAGTGCGAAGTCGACGCGCTGCGCGTGCGGCCGCATCCGCACGAGTTCGCGATGTACTTCGACATTTGATGTTCGACGGTTGTCGCCCGTACGGGGGGCCCC
>CAYMRB010000320.1:11810-12033 GCA_964392615.1 uncultured Planctomycetia bacterium
TTTTTTGTTTTGTTTTTTTTTTTTTTTGTTTGTGGGGGGGGGGGGGCGGGGCGCGGCCCCGCCCCCCCCCCCCCCCCGCCCTACAGCGGTTCGTCAGGGGCTGAACATCGGGTCGACGGGGAATCTGGGGCCGAGCGGTTGTCGCTCGGGGCGGGGCGGGCCTCTCGGGCCGCGAGGTGGGCAGGAGTCGGAATCGGCGTCGGGGTCGGAGTCCGGGGGCGGG
>CAYMRB010000321.1:0-11980 GCA_964392615.1 uncultured Planctomycetia bacterium
GTCGGAGTCGGAGTCGGAGTCGGAGTCGGAGTCGGAGTCGGAGTCGGAGTCGGAGCCGGTCTACTCGATGACGTACCAGGCCATGCCCTGCGCCGGCACGGCCACCGGCAGCGTGGCGCGATAGCGGCGGTCGAGGCGGTACTCGACCGGTGGGCCCTCTCCCGCGCGGACGCGAGCGGTGTCGGTCAGGCCGGTGTAGTAGAGATCGATGGGGATCCGCTTCTCGACCGCACGTTCGAGCGGGTTGAAGACGACCAGGAGCCCCTTCTGCGTCAGGCGTGGGTTGACGTGCAGCATCCAATCGAGGTCGCGGCCGTCCGCGCGGCGTCCGTGGATGACGTCGCTTTCGAGGATGGTGCGGTAGCGCTTGAACCACTTCACCCAGCGCGCGACGAGGTCCTTCGTGCGATCCGTGTCGAACAGGCGCGGTCCGCGGTAGCACGCTTGGACGCCGAGCGCGAGGTTCGAGTAGAGCATGCGCTCGTAGTGATCGCGATGCTCGTCGAGCGGTTCGATCGTCGCAGCGGCTCCGCCGCCGTGGTACTGCGTCAGCGGAACGAACATCCAGCCCATGCTCGGCGTCTTGGTCCACGTGCCGTCGTAGATGTTCTGGCGCGTGTGGATGACCTGCTGAGCGCGCGGCAGCGACCAGTTCGTCTCGCGGTAACCCATGCCGCACTTGTTCGAGCCGGCGAGGTAGTAGAAGTCAGGGACGTTCAAGTACACGCCGCGGGAGCGGCAGAAACGGTAGAAGTCCCGAATCGCCACCCACTGGTTCCAGCGCGAGTCCTCGAATCCTCGATGGCCGGGATGGTCGCCTGACGTGCACTCGTCGCCCGGGTACGAGCCGTCGTGCTCGAGAAGCCGGAAGCCCGTCGTCTCGTAGAATGAGTACAGCTTCCGGAAGTACGCCTGGCCCCACGCGCTCTCGAGGCACGGCGAGTTGCCGAATGTCGGACGTTTGCCGTCGGGCATGACGACGTCGTTGCCGCCGCCCACGCGCCGGGACGCGAGGAGCGAGTAGCCGCCGATCTCGACGCCGTGCTCGCGGGCGTAGTCGGCATACGCCTTCATCTTCGCGCGGTACTCGGCGGAGTCGTTCTCGATGTTGAAACCGCTGCCGAACGTGAGAATCACCATCTCGAATCCGACCTCGGCGCACTGGTCGATCGCTCGACGCACGGTCTTCGGATCCGACCAGCGCACGTGCATCATCAGCGGGTTCTCGGTGACCCAGGGCGCGATCGTCCGATACATTCGGCGCACCGAGAGGCTCTTGCGTTCCCGGGCCGTCGAGTCGTACGGCAGGAGGAACGCGCGGAAGCTCTCGAACGAGCCGCCGGGCGCGATGAGCTGGTCGGGGCCGAGCTTCGGGCGCACCTCGAGCTGGCAGGGACTCCGACGCAGGTAGTTGACCTGCGTCGCATAGTCCGGATCGGCCTCCCAGTGAACCGACTTGCGTGACGCGTTGTGCGACGTCATGCCTCCGAAGGAGTAGTCGGTCTCGACGTGAAGAATCGGGCGCGGAAACGGCACGCCGCGATCCTCGACGTAGGAGGCGTGCTCGACGACGGCGAGGACTTCGCTCGTGAAGCGTTGCAGCCGAACGGGCCGCGGGGTCGGGTTGTCGACCGTGATCCACTTGCTCAGCACCGGGATGCCGTCGTACAGCTCGTAGTGGACCGACACGCGTACGGGGGCCGCGGGCTCCTTCTTGTCGGTTGTCGCGGCGACCTTCTTCGCGTCGAAGGCGCTCCATGCAGCGACGGCGAGCACACGGGACCGCACCAGCTCGCCCTTGTCGCCGCCGTAGTCAGCCGCGCCGCCCTGTACGTCGAGCTTGCCGACGCGGAGCGCGCGCGGCTCGCCGAGTGCGGCGGTTCGGCCTGCCGACGCGACCGTTCGCCACGCACCGCCGGGCGTCGCCGGACGGGCGTCGCATGCGATCGTTGCCGCCTCGAGTCGCAGCCGCAGCGTCCAGGGCGTCGCGAGGTCGAGCTCGATCTGGCGGCCCAGATTCCACTGCTCGCGCCGGCCGCCCCAGCGGCCGAACGGCGCCTTGTCCCCGCGCGGCCGGACGTGAAACTCCACGACCCTGCCTCTGTCGAAGACGAGCGCCAATCCTGGCCCCCAGCTCGAGGAGCGGTCCGTGCCGAAATCGATCGTCGCCTTTAAGTGTCGCGCGCCCCGGGGCAGGGGCCTTTCAGCGAACACCGCGGTGTTCGTTGGCGTGTAGATCGCGCCGGCCTTGCCCTCGTTCTCGAACGAGCTGCGCGCGTGAGCGTCGGTCGTGTGGATCTTCCAAGCCTTGTCGAGCTCGTGGAAGTCGTCGGCGAGGAGGCGTACGCGGCCGAGGTCGCTCGGCAGCGCGGCTCCTCCCGGGCCCGCGGTCGGATCCGGCATCTCGTAGTCCATGCGCAGGCGGACTCCGGCCGGCGGCCAGCGCACGCCCGGTGCATGGTGGCGCACGCGTTTCCACTGCACCCGCTCCAGCGGCTTGCCGACGTGGAACCCGACGAAGCGGAACGCCCGCTCGTCGGCGCGCAGGTGATCGACCCACTCCGGCAGGAGGTAGGCGTAGTTCGGCTGACCTTTCAGCCCGCCGATCTCGTAGCGCACGCCATCGAGCTCGACGATCGCTTCCGGCTTCACACCGCGCAGGAGTGCGGCGCCGGTGACCAGGTGGTCGAACCCGACCGTCGCCGCGTTGGGCGCGAGGCGAAACGTACGCCGGATGAGGCCGTTGTCGAGCGCGATCTCCGCGGCGTGATCCGTTCGGAAGACGCCGGCTCGATACGGCGACGGGTCGATCAGCCAGTCGGTCGTGATCGAGCGGACCGGAAGCGGGGGCAGCAGCTCTCTGGCCGTACGACTTGCGTCGTCAGGGCGTGAGCTAATCGTGGGCGCCACGACGAGCAGAATCGTCGCGACGACGAGCATGCGACAGCGAAAGCGCCGGGTCATGTCATCATCTCGCGTGGGCGGCTGATGCGGCATCGCATCAGCTCGTGGGAATGACGATCGCGGCGCTCGAGCGATTTCCGGGGGACAGCAGAACGAAAGCTCTGGGGGCCCCTGACGTTCTCTACTTCGCCGCCTCGATCCTTTCCTGCAGGAACGATACGAGCCGTCGCGGTGTCACGATGCCCTGGATCTTGCCCTCGGCGTCGAGCACAGGGACGTGGCGGCACCCGTGCAGCGCGATGGCCGCGAGAGTCGAGGCCACCGTGTCGGTCGCGAAGACGAAAGTCGGGTGCTTCGTCATCACCTCGCTCACGGGAGTCCTCGACAGCTCCTCCCGACTGCCCGTGACCTCGTGCAGCACGTCCCACTCGGAGAACATGCCGGCGAGCTCGCCGTCGTCCTCGACCATCAGGCACGCGATCTCCAGGTCCGCCAGGATCTCGATCGCCTTCTGTACGTTCGTGTCGAGGCCGACGGTCACGAAGGGCTGCACCGTGATCGCGGAGACGCGCTTGGTAGCGAGCGCCTTCTCTAACGGATCATCGTAGGTCGGCAGCTCGTAGTTCTTCAGATGATCCACGGAATTCTCCTTCCGGTCGGGGCTCGATATCCCACCGCGAGCCTCGGCGCGCGATACGTCCGAACACCCGACATCTCAACCGCCCTCACGCTGCTGCGCGGTCGTCTCCGTGCCGACGCGTCGTGCCATCGTCTGGACGTGCTTCGGAAAGTGGTCGGCGAAGTACTCCATCAGGCCCTTCTGTCCGGTCAGCCCGACGGCCCTGCCGTCTTCGTCCGTCACGCAGACGAAGCGCATCCGATGCTCCTCCATCGAGGTGAGGACATGCGTGATCGGGTCCGTGACGGACACCTTGGCCCACTCGTCGGCCATGTTCTCGCCCACCGGCTCGTCCAGGATCTCCAGCTTGCTCACCATGGCGCGCGCGAGCACACACTCGGTGAACATCCCGGTCGGTCTCCCGTCCGGGTCCACGACGATCGCACAGCCGAGCCGGACCTTCCGGAGCCGCTCGACGACGGTCCTCACCGGCGTGTCCGGCGTGACCGCAACCAGCTGACGGATATTGAGGATCCGGACCGGCTGGCGGAGAATGTCCTCATAGAGTCCCATGGCACGTCCTTTCGGCGAATCTCTGGGGCCGGAGTGCTGCGTCGCAGCCCGCCAGCCGTAGACACAGATATCGAATCCCGTCAATTGAGTCAAGAGCGGCAGCAATTTCTGCCGCCGCAGATCCTACTTCTAGCGAGGCGAACATCATGAAGAGCTACGTGTCCGCCGCTGTCGTGGCGTTTTCGGTCCTTTTTCCGCTCGGAGCGGTCGACACGGGCGACGAGGAGCGCGACACTCCGAATCCTGAGGAACGAGTCGCTCCGAATGTCGTCATCGACGCCTCCGATCCCGGTTGGCGCCCGCTCGGGGAGGACGATTTCGTCAATGTGAACTGCGCGCCCGACACGTGGACGTGGGACGACGGTGTCGCTCGCTGCACGGGCAGGCCGGTCGGCGTGATTCGCTCTCAGAAGCCGTTGAAGAACTTCGAGGTCCTCGTCGAGTGGCGTCACCTTCGCTCCGGGGGCAACTCCGGCGTATTCGTGTGGGCGAGCCAGAAATCGATCGACTTGCTCGTGGCGGGCAAGAGGCGGCTGCCCCACGGCATCGAGGTGCAGGTCCTCGACCACGGGTACACCGAGCTGTACGAGAAGCGTCACCGCAAGAAAGCCGACTGGTTCACGACCGATGGCGACGTGTTCCCGACGGGGCCCGCGAAGATGAAGCCGTTCCCTCCAGTGGCGCCGAACGGCAAGCGCAGCTTTCCGTCGAAGCGGCGCAGCAAGGGAGTCGGCGCGTGGAACCGCTACTACATCCGGGCGATCAACGGCGAGGTGAGGTTGTGGGTCAACGGCGAGGAGGTCTCGGGCGGCACGGCCTGCGAACCGTCGAGCGGCTACCTGTGTCTCGAGTCCGAAGGAGCGCCGGTCGAGTTCCGGCGGCTGTTCCTGCGCGAATTGCCGTGAGGTGGGCGGAGTCGGTGTCGGACTCGGACGCCGCCCCCGACGCCGACGCCGCCCCCGACGCCGACGCCGACGCCGACCGTGACTTTCGTCGCATACACGAGCCACCGGCGCAGCGGAGCATCGAGTGCGGTGGGCCGACCGGTGGCATCGGAGCCGGTGTGGCTACATCGCGTCCCATTCTCCGCCCGGAGGTCCCGGATGTTCGCGTTGCCCGGTTTCCGCCGTGTCGTCTCCTGTTCGCCGGCCATCGTCGCGCTCGTCGCCGTGTTGGCGGCTGCCGAAGTCGCTCAGTCCGTGCGTGCGGACGAACTGAAGGCCGCGAATATCGCGCGGACCGCACGGGTCACGGCCAGCAGCCAGTACAGCGAGCAATACCGGCCCGAGTCCGTCATCGACGGCAAGATGCCGGCCGAGGCCTCACGCGCTGACCTCGACGCTGCGTGGTGCGTGCGTGGTGACACCGCCGGCGACGCGGGCTGGCTGCGCTTCGAGTGGGAGAAGCCCGTGACGATCGCCGAGATCGTGTACTGGGGACGCACGTCGTGGATGCTCACCGAGTGCTGGAAGGACTACGAGATTCTCGTCGACGGAGCGAAGAAGCCGGTCGTCCGCGGCCGGCTCGCGCGGCGTCACGGACCGCAGCGCATCGCGTTGCCGTCGGTTCGCGCGCGCAGCGTGACGTTGAAGTTCCTGTCGTCGTGGGGCGGCCTCAATCCCGGCGCGAACGAGATCCAGGTCTTCAGCAAGAAGCTGCCGCCGGACGCGTTCAAGAAGGCGCTCGACCCGCTCTACTCGCCGGAGCTCGCGGCCGCCATGCGTTCGGGCAAGCTCGGATTCCGCAAGCTCGTCGCCATCCAGCGACGCTCGATCAATCCGACCCACGTCTACACGTACCACAACGAGGGCTTTCAGCCCGGGGGCGGCCTGTACGTGTGGCACTCGGATTCCGAAGCGAACGGGGGCCGACTCGAGAAGCTGATCGACTCGCCGGAGGGGCAAATCCTCGACTGCGATCTGTCGTACGACGGCAAGGAGATCCTCTTCAGCTGGCGACGCAACGCCTCGGAGACCTATCAGGTCTGGCGCGTCGCCGTCGACGGCAGCGGAGCGCGAGTGATCACGTCGGATTGCGGGCACAACTTCAACGCGTGCTGGCTGCCCGACGGCAGCATCGCGTTCCTGTCGACGCGCAAGCCCGCGTTCGCGTACTGCTGGACGTCGCCCGTCGGCATCCTGCATCGCATGGACGAGGACGGCGAGAACGTGCGGCGTCTGTCCGCTAACTATCTCAACGACTTCACGCCGAGCGTCACGAACGACGGGCAGATCATCTACGGGCGGTGGGAGTACGTCGACCGACCCGCGATTCCGATCCAGAGCCTGTGGACGATCCATCCGGATGGCACATCGCTCGCGGGGTTCTACGGCAACCGCGTTCTCAGTCCGGCGACATTCATCGAGCCGCGCGCGATTCCCGGCTCGGCGAAGATCCTGTGCACGATGACAGCACACAACGGGCCGTGCCGTGGCGCGATCGGCATCATCGATCCGGCGCGCGGTCCGAACGCGCAGGAGTCGATTCGCAATCTGACGCCGGAGGTCGACATCGGCAAGGTCGACCGCGGCAGCGGTAACCACGTGCGCGGGCCGTACGAGAGCCCGTACCCGGTTGACGAACGCTACTTCCTCGTGTCGCGCGCCGGCACGATTCTGCTGCGCGACTACGAGGGAACGCAGCAGATCACGCTCATCACGCCGCGCGATGGCATGGGCTTCTACAGCGCGCAGCCGTTGCGTGCTCGCATGCGACCGCCCGTGCGCCCGCCGCCGCTGGCGCGTGCAGACGGTGCGGGCGACATCAGCGACGCCGGCGTCGCCGAATGGGCGGCCGTCGACATGCAGGACGTCTACCACGGTCTCGAGTCGCACGTCGAGCGCGGTTCCGTGCGGCAGATCTGCGTCGTCCAGGAGATCGAGAAGAGCGAGCTGGCTGACGTGCGCTACCGCGCGTTCGGGTTCCAGTTCCCGGTCGTTTCTTGCGGCGCGACCTACGCGCCGAAGAAGGTGTGGGGCTACGCGGAGGTCGCGGATGACGGCTCCGCTCGGTTCCGCGTGCCCGCGAGCGTACCGATCTACTTCATGGCGCTCGACGCCGAAGGCCGCGCCGTGCAGCGCATGCGGAGCTTCACGCACCTGATGCCCGGGGAGGTGCAGAGCTGTACTGGCTGCCACGCGGATCGCAATAGCACCGCGCCGGCGCCGATGAAAACGTCGGCGATCGCCGCGACGCCCAAGGCCCACAGACCCCTCCAGGATCTCACCCCGCCGGAGTGGGGCGTCACCGGGTTCAGCTACTCCCGCGTCGTGCAGCCCGTGCTCGACCGCTATTGCGTCGAGTGTCACGATGCGCGCGGCGCGGCCGGCGGTGTCGACCTCAGCGGCGACGAGACGGACTTCTTCAACGTCTCCTACGAGGTCCTCGCGCGTCAGGGGCCGCGTCCCGGTGCGAATGAGTACACGAGCTGGATTCCGACCTACAACGGCCAGGAGGCGAACATCCTCGAGGTGACGCCGAAGGCCTGGGGCTCGCCCGCGAGCGCGCTCGCCGATCTCGTTCTCGCCGGACACCCCGATGAGGACGGCAAACCGCGTGTGCAGATGGACGATGCGAGTCGCCGCCGGATCTTCACGTGGATCGATCTGAACGTTCCGTACTACGGCACGTCGCGTTCGAACCACCTCGAGCGGCGGGGCTGCCGGCAGATGCTTCCGAAGGATCTCGACGCGGTTCTCAAGGACGTCGGGAAGCGCCGCTGCGCACCGTGCCACGGCGGCGGGAACGTGCCCCGTAAGCAGTGGGTGCGCGTGACGAAGCCGGAGCTCAACGACTTCCTGCTCGCCCCGCTGGCGAAGGCTGCCGGCGGGACCGAGGCGTGCGGCAAGGCGACGTTCGCATCGACGGACGATCCCGACTACCGCCGGATCATCGCGACGTTCCAGTCCGTGCGCGATCTCCTCACGGCGACTCCGCGGATGGACATGGCCACCGTGACGCCGCAGTAGACAGAATCCGGCGCAGTCGGTAGCGCTTTGTCAGGGCTTCCGGTTGTAGCTGCGTCGTATTGGCTCTTCGACCGCCGGGCGCGTATCATCGACGGCCGTCAACCGGGGCCACCGCGCACCACTCGGTGGCAGTCGTCGTACGGGTCAACATCGGATCCATCACCATGCCCACTCAATGCCGTCGCGTCGCGGGTTGCAGGCCCGCCGTACGTTGTCTCATCGCGTTGTTTGTCGCGCTGTTCATCACAGCGCCGGTCGCAGCTCTCGATTCCTGCCCCGACGCGAGCCTCGATTTGATCGTGCGCGACAGCTACCTGCCCGGCGTGCCGGTTCTCGTGCGCGTCGAGTTGCGTCGCGATGAGGAGAGCCGTTGCGTCGACACCTGGGACGCGACCGCCATGCTGAGCGTCGACGGCGACGGCGCGACCGTGACGCCGGACTCCATTCCGCTGCGCAACGGCATCGGCAGCGCGCTCGTCGAGATCAGCGGACTCGACGACGTGACCCTGACCGCGACCGTCGGCGACGAAGAGCTCGTCACGAGTCGTGAGCTCGAGGTCGTCGATCCCGATGAGATCGAGACGATTTCCGGCACGCTCGGAGGTATCGAGGTCGAGTGGAGCGGCGCGATCTACCTCGACGCCGAGTTGCGCATCCCCGAGGGGACGACGCTGACGATCGCACCCGGCACGCTGATCCTGATCGAGGGTGTCGAGGACGGCGCGGGCGGCACAGATATCGAGGTCGACGGTGTGATCGAGAGCCTCGGAACGCGCGAGCGGCCGATCACGTTCACAGCTCGCGATCCGAACCGCCCGTGGGCCGAGTTCGACATCGACGGGCCGTTCGGCTCGTTCTTCCGCTACACGCACATCACGCGCGGCGGGCACTCACCGGCCGCGGGGCACACGGATACCGGCCCGGTGCTGCGCGTCGAGCAGTCGTCGGTCGTCTTCGAGAGCTGCGCCATCACGGACATCTCTGGCAAGACGATGATGGGCGCGGAGTCCGAGGTCGAGTTCATCGACACGATCGTCGCGCGGTCGGCCATGGGTCCCGAAGTCGTCAACACCGGCTTCTCCGCCGTGGAGTCGTACTTCGGCGAGATGTACGGCGACGACGACAACGACTGCCTCTACATCCAGGATCCTCCAGCCGGCGAGACCGTAACCATCACGGACTGCATCGTCGCTACCTGCGATGATGACGGGATCGACATGCGCAACGCCCTTGCGTCCGTCAAGGACACCATCGTTCGCGACATCGCGGACAAGGGCGTCAGCGCGTACTACGGCGACCTGAACGTCCAGGCGAGTGTCTTCGTCGACAACGGGATCGGCATCTCGGCCAAAGGAAGCGACGACGCCGGGGCGCGCGTCAGCGTCGATCACGTAACGATTGTCCGCTGCGACATCGGCATCGAGGCGAACGACGAGGACGACGTGCCGCTCGCCGAGATCTACTACGAAATCAGCAACTCGATCATCCGCCACACCAACGGCGCCGAGTCGCACACGGTGCGGACCGACTACGACCCGTCGTTCATCACGATCGACTACAGCGCGCTGACTGATCCGTGGACGGGGGACGGGAACCTCGTGGACGACCCGCTCTTCGTCGATCTCGCCGGGCGCGATCTGCATCTTGCCGCCGGCTCGCCGTGTATCGATGCCGGCGACCCGGAGTTCGAGGCGGATCCCGACGGTAGCCGTAAGGATATGGGCGCGTTCCCGTTCGTCGCAGCCGAGGACGAGCTGCAGATTCTGCGGGGCGAGGTCAACGGCGACGGCAACAAGGACATCACGGACCCGATCACCATCCTGCGCGTCCTGTTCCAGAGTGGCGCGTTCCCGTGTACCAAGGCCGCCGACTGCAACGACAGCGGCCGTGTCGACATCAGCGACGCCGTGTTCTTCCTCGAGTTCGAATTCCTAGGCGGACCGCCGCTGCCGCCGCCGGCGGACGAGTGCGGCGTCGACCCGACCGAGGATGATCTGCCGTGCGAGGAGACGGCGTGCGAGTAGGCGGCTCACTCGGACTCGCAGCGTTCACCTACGAATTCGGCTAACAGCCGGTTGAAGAAGTCAATCCGGCGCAGAAGCGGTCGTTTCGCCCGAGCTCTTCGTTGCCAGAACTCGACAATGCACCACATTGGCTGCATTCTGGCGTCTCGATCTCGAACGAAACGCCTCGCTTCTGCACTCGGAGCACTTCTTCAACGGACTGCTAAGCTAACCGTCGACGTCGCGGCGCAAGAGCAGCAGCGTCAGGTCGTCCTGGTGATGGTCCGATTCGCTGAAGGCGTCGATCGCGCTCAGCACGTTCTTGCGGATCGTCTTCACGTCCTGCGCTCGGTGCTCGACGACGAGCGATAGCAGGCGTTCCTCGCCGAATTCCTCGCCCTGCTCGTCGCGTTCTTCGATGACTCCGTCGGTGAACAGGACGACGAGGTCTCCAGCTGCGAGCGGTTGCTCGCAGCGACGGAAGCGGATCTCGGGGGCGATATTCAGCGCCGGGCCGTGGTGGTCCAGGCGGCGAACGTCGCCCTCCCGGGACACGACGATTGGCGCCGGATGGCCGGCATTGCAGTACGCGAGGGTGCCGGTCGCGATGTCGAGATCGGCGACGATGAGGGTCAGGAAGTGGTCCGGGCGGAACCGCGCCTTGACGTGGCGGTCGAGCCGTCCCATGACCTCATCGAGCGCGAGGCCGTCGCTCAGGTGGGCGCGCATCGCGGAGAGGGCGCTCACCATGTAGAGAGCGGCCGGCAGGCCCTTGCCCGAGACGTCGCCGATCGCGAACGTCAGACGTCCGCGCGGCTCCTCGAAGAAGTCGAGACAGTCGCCACCAACCTCGCGGCACGGCTCGGAGAACGCGTCGAGCGAGTACCCCTCGAGCTGGATGCGCTCTCGCGGCAGGAAGCGCTCTTGCACCGTGCGAGCGATCTCGAGCTCGCGCTCGGAGACGCGTGACTCGACGCGGGCGTCGAGCAATCGGGCGTTCTGAATCTTCAGCGCGGCCGCCCCCGCCAGCGGCAGGAGGCGGTCCACCGCGGCCTTGGAGAACGGGCGCGCCTTGCCGGATCGGTCGAGGTAGATCACGCCGAGGACGTTGCCGTCGGCGACGAGCGGTACGCAGAGGACGCTGCGGGCGCCGCTGAGGAGGAGGCTCCGCGACGCGTCGAAGGCCGGCTCGCCGATTTCGAGCGCGACGGCCTCGCCGCTCGAGACGACGCGCTCCAGCACGTTCTGGCTGACGAATACCTCGCTCGTGCTCGCGCCTCCGCTGGGGGCGCCGCGGCTGGCGTCGATGTCGAGCGCGTCCAGCGACTCGCCCTTTCGCAGGATGAGATAGCAGCGATCGAAATCGACGACCTCCTCGACGACGTCGAGAATCCGCTCTCGGAGCCGCTTCGTCGGCCCTTCGAGCAGGAGGCGGAATACGCGAACCCACGGCAGGCCCGTGTCGCGTTTCGTCTCGTGAAGGCCTGAGCCCAGATCGACGGCAGCGTCCGCGTGGGTCGACGGCGGGTAGAAATCGACGACCGTCGCGGAGAGAGTCGACGCGGTCGGACGGGCGGTCAGCGACAGCGCGATCGCATACGGTCCGATCGTGATGATGTCGCCGGGGAACAGCTGAGCGCGGTCCTCCACGCTGCGGTGGTTCACGCGCACGCCGTTGCGGCTGCCGTTGTCGACAATCCACAGGTGGTCGCCGTACCGCTCGACGAACGCGTGGCGCCGCGAGACGACCGGGTCGTCGAGGCAGAGATCGCTCTTCGGGTCACGACCGACCCAGAACGGGATCGAGTCGATCGGCACGCGTGTGAGCTCCCCGGAGTCGCGCTCGAGTTCCAGCGTGTAGGACGGCATGGACGGTACCGGCAAGCGACGGTCAAGGTCCCCGCTGTCGTCCG
>CAYMRB010000322.1:0-270 GCA_964392615.1 uncultured Planctomycetia bacterium
GTCTTGACCGTGCGCAGTCCGTTGTCGAACGCGTAGAACGGCCACGCGGGCTTCTTCACGTCCTTCGCTGCAGCGGCGGCGAGCAAAGGTCGGCCGAGCAGCGTAGCGCCAGCGACGCCGGCCGCGCTCCGCGCGATGAACTCCCGACGGGATGATCTGGATTCCATGTCAGCGCCTCCTTCGGAGGATCGGTCGACCGCGCGATCAGTCCGCAGCGCCCTTGCCGGACGCCGCCCACGAACACCACCGCACCGGGCGGGATCGACTTGA
>CAYMRB010000322.1:280-11976 GCA_964392615.1 uncultured Planctomycetia bacterium
GCCCACTCGACACCGCGGTCCACGAGCGTCGACCACGGGTGGATCTTCCGCGCGCGCACATCGTGGCCGAGCACGTTGTGGACGACGCGACCCTTGCCGTACGTCTTCACGAAGACCATCGGCTCGGTCCGCTTGCTCCAGTCCGAGTCCGCGGTCGCGAGCACGTGGATCTTCTCGGCGCCGGACAGCTTCGCGTAGAGCTCGTCGTCCATCTCGAAGTCCTTGAGTCCCTTCGTGATCGGATGCTCGTGGTCGACGATCTTGACCAGGAACTTGCCGCGCGGACCGTGGCCCGCGACCCCCTTCTTCCAGGAGCGCCCGAGGAGCTCGCCGTACTTGTCCCAATTCTGGAACGAGCTGCACGCGAAGTGCAGGGCCAGGATGCCCTTGCCGCTCGAGACGAAGTCGAGCAGGTTGGCGCGTCCGCGGGGGCTGAGCTCCGGCACGTTCCAGAAGCCGTAGTTCAACACGATCGCGTCGTACTTCTTCAGCGTCGACGACTCGAAGATGCCGACGTCCTCGCACACCTTGACGTCCATGCGGCCGGTCTTCTCGAGCACGGACCGTGTGTACGGCGTCGTCTCGCGCCATTTGTGCACGCCGACGTCGAAGCCGGTGACGATCAGGACCTTGATCTTCTTCGGCGCGGTGTTCGCCTGCTGCGACATGAGGCCCAGGCAGACGACGATCGCGGCGGCGCAGAGCATCCCGCAGACAGCGTAGCGCTTCTTGTTGTGCATCGTGAGTCCCTCGATTCGGTCGTTGTCCGACGTCATGCCGGCAACAGAGAAGGGGCCGGCCTCGTACCGCCACGATCTGCGAGCGGTCGCTCCGAGTCAATAGCCGCATGGGCTGGCGGGCTGGCCGGGATCGAGACGGACCTTTTCGAAGCATGCCGTGCGTGCGAGCATGGCGGCAGTAGCCGGAGGAGGCCAGCGCATGACTCTCTCGTCACTTGTTCCGCGCCGTTCACGCTCCGCGAGCGTCTGCGGCCTTGTTGTCGCCGCCGTGTCCATCTGCGCCGTCGTGCGTCAATCGATCGCCGACGATTCCCTCGCATCGACCGATTGGCCGTCGTTCCGCGGTCGCGATGCCTGCGGCGTCGGGGAGGGCCGAGCGACACCGACCGCGTGGAAGATCGACACGGACCGCAATGTCCTCTTCCGCACGCCGCTCCCCGGGCTCGCGCTGTCGAGTCCGATCGTGGCGGGCGACCGCGTGTTCGTGACGACCGCGGCAGGTCAGGGCGCCGACGAGAAGCTGAAGATCGGGCTCTACGGCGACATCGGCTCGGTCGACGACGCGTCGGTGCACGACTGGATCGTGCTGGCGCTTGACAAGCGGAGCGGCAAGGAGCTGTGGAGGCGCACCGCGCGCTCCGGCGTGCCGGCGGTCAAGCGTCACCCGAAGTCGAGTCACGCGAACTCGACGCCGGCGACCGACGGGCGTCACGTCGTCGCGTTCTTCGGCTCGGAAGGGCTGCACTGCTACTCGGTCGAGGGAGAGCTGGCTTGGAAGAAGGATCTCGGCAAGCTGGACGCCGGCTTCTATCGCGTCCCGGACGCTCAGTGGGGCTTCGGAAGCTCGCCGGTGATCCGCTCTGGCCGCGTCGTCGTTCAGTGCGACGTGCAGGGCGGCGGCTTCGTCGCCGCGTTCGACATCGAGAGCGGCAACGAGCTGTGGCGTACGCCGCGCGCAGACGTTCCGACGTGGAGCACGCCCGCGGTGTTCGCGCGCGACAAAGGGCCCGATCACGTGATCGTCAACGGCTACCGCCACATCGGCGCGTACGAGCTCGAGACGGGCCGCGAGGTCTGGCGCATGAGCGGCGGCGGAGACATCCCGGTTCCGACCCCGATTGCCTGGCGCGATCGCGTCTTCATCACGAATGCGCACGGCTCGTCGGCGCCGATCTACGCCGTGCTGACGGGTGCCGCCAGCGGCGACATCTCGCTCGCGAAGGACGCGACCTCCGGAGAGCACGTCGCGTGGAGCACGCGCCGCGGCGGCAACTACATGCAGACGCCGATCGTCTGGGGCGGCAGGCTGTACTGCTGCAGCGATCGCGGCGTCCTCGCGGCATACGACGCGCGTACCGGCGAACGTCTGTTTCGCGCTCGCGTCGGCAAGGGGCGCTCGGGCTTCACCGCGTCGCCTGTCATCGGTGGCGGCAAGCTCTACGTGACCAGCGAGGACGGCTCGGTCTACGTCATCGAGCCCGGCAAGGAGTACGAGGAGATTCAGAAGAACGAGCTCGACGAGCCGTGCATGGCGACACCGGCGATCTCGGACGGTGTCATCTACTTCCGCACGCGGCGGCACCTCGTCGCGATCGCCTCAGTACGGGATGCGTGATCGCGAGCCGGATTCTCGCTGGACCGACGCGCCCCGCATCGCGGACGATGACCACCTTCTGATACCACGCTCCGGGTCGAAAGAACTTCATGAGAAGAACGTCCGCTCCGATCTCGCCGATCCTCTTCGCGTTCATGTTCTGGCTTCGGGCCGCATCCGCGGAGGCCGACGAACCGGACCGCGGCCCCGACCAGGTCACCGCGGCCCTTCGCGTCCCTGACGGCCTCGCGGTCAGCGTCTGGGCCAGCGCGCCGATGTTTTTCAATCCGACGAGCATCGACGTCGACGAGCGCGGTCGTCTGTGGGTCGCCGAAGCGGTCAACTATCGCGGCTTCAACAATCGTCGCCACGGTGGGCTGGTTCACGAGGCGGGCGACCGCATCGTGATCCTCGAGGATGCCGACGGCGACGGCCGCGCGGACTCGTCGAAGGTGTTCGTGCAGGAGAAGGACCTCGTCGCGCCTCTCGGCGTCGCGGTGATCGGCGACCTCGTCGTCGTGTCGTGCTCGCCGAACCTGATCGTCTACCGCAAGGATCGGGAAGACAACGTCGTCAGCCGCGACGTGCTCCTGGCCGGATGGGGCGGCGTCGATCATGATCACGGCTTGCACGAAGTCGAGGCCGGACCCGACGGGCGCTGGTATTTCAACGTCGGCAACGCCGGTCCGCACATCGTCACGGATCGCGGCGGTTGGCACCTGCGCTCGGGAAGCTGGTACACGGGCGGCAGTCCGCACAACCGGCAGAACGAAGCGGGCCTGAAGAGCGACGATGGTCGCGTCTGGGTCGCCGGGCTCGCCTTGAGCGTCGAGCCCGAAGGGACCGGACTCCGCGTCATCGGCCACGGCTTTCGCAACGCGTACGGGACGTGCTCCGACTCGTTCGGCTACGTGTGGATGAACGACAACGACGACACGCAGAGCTGTCGCACGACGTGGCTCATGCGCTATGGCGACTGCGGCTATACTTCGAAGGACGGCACGCGCTCGTGGGGCGCCGACCGTCGACCGGGTCAATCCGTTCGCGCCGCGCACTGGCGCCAGGACGACCCCGGTGTCATCCCGTCCGGCCATGTCTACGGCAACGGCGCTCCGACCGGCATCACCTACTACGAGAACGGCGCCCTCGGCGACGAGTATTCCGGTGGGCTGCTCTTGAGCTGCGAGGCGGGCCAGAACGTCGTGTGGGCCTACCGCCGCCAACCACGCGGCGCCGGCTTCGATCTCGACGGCTTTCCGTTCCTGACGACGACCGACACCCACGACCCGAACTACGTCTGGAGCCGCGGCCTGAACGACCGGCGCAAGTGGTTCCGGCCGTCAGACGTCGCGGTCGGCACGGATGGCACCGTCTACGTCGCCGACTGGTACGACCAGATCGTCGGCGGCCATCAGATGACCGATCGCAAGGGCACGGGCACGATCTATCGCGTCGCGCGCAAGGGGAAGAACCCGCGGCCTCCACGCGTCGACGTGAGCTCGATCGACGGAGCTCTCGCCGCGCTCGCCAGTCCGGCGGTCAACGTGCGCAACCAGGGCTTCCGCAAGCTCGAGAGCCTGGCCCTGTTGCCGACCTCGTCGCTGCGACCGCTTCTCGACGGTCCCGATCGCTTTCTGCGCGCTCGCGCGCTGTGGCTGCTGGCGCGACGTGGGAACTCCGGTCGCGAAGCGCTGACCGCCGCGCTCGACGACCGCGATGCGGAGATCCGCGTCACGGCGCTGCGCGCTCTCGAGAGAAGCGGTGGCGATATCCTGCCGCTCGCACGGAAGCTCGCGCGCGACCCGTCGCCGGCGGTGCGGCGCGAGGTCGCGCTGATGATGCGAGACGTGCCGTTCGAGTCGAGTCGTGACATCCTCGTCGACGTCGCCAAGCGCTACGCGGGCGACGATCGCTGGTACCTCGAAGCGTTGGGCACCGGCTGCGACGGCAAGGAAGAGGCGATGTACGCGGTCCTGCTCGGTCACCTGGGCTCGCCGTCCGCGACGTGGACCGACCGCTTCGCCGACATCGCGTGGCGGCTGCATCCCGCGACGGCCGTGTTCCCGTTGCGCGATCGCGCCATGCTCGAGGATCTCTCCGAGGCGCGTCGCAAGCAGGCGATCGACTCGATCGCGTTCATCCGCGATCGCAAGGCGGCCGAGGCGATGCTCGCGATCGCCACAGAAGGCCCCGCCGACCTCGCGACGTACGCGGCCTATTGGGTCAAGCACCGCGGCGGCAACGATTGGCGTGAGCACGGCGTCGCCGCGAAGCTTCAGGGCGCGCTCGGCAAGCTTCCCGAGACGCCGCTCTATCGCAGCGGCGTGATCCGATCGGGCGGGGTCGCGATCGACGTCGACATCTCCGGCGTCAAGACGCTGTGGCTCGTCGCGGACGACAGCGGCAACGGATTCAGCTGCGATTGGGCCGATTGGATCGAGCCGATGCTGATCGGGCCGAATGCAAGCAAGAAGATCACCGAGGTGCCGATGCGCGTCGCGACGACCGGATACGGTCAGGTGAACATCGGCAAGGACTGCACCGGCCGACCGTTGCGCGTCGGCGGCAAGGAGTTCGCGGACGGCATCGGGACGCACGCGCCGTCGGTCCTTTCGTTCAAGTTGCCGCAAGGGCAGTGGGACCGCTTCCGCGTCTACGCCGGCATCGACAACGGCGGACCCGATCTCGGTGGCTCGGACTACGAGCAAACGCAATCGAGCGTCCGCTTTCTCGTGTACACGGATGGGCCGACGGCCGCCGACCGCGCGAGCGCGTGGCGCGACAAGCTGCTGCTCGCGGATGCGACCGCCGAACAGCGGGAAGAGGCGATTCGCGAACTCGCGCGCACGGCGGAAGGTGGCCGCGCGCTGATCGGTCTCGCGATGGAGAAGAAGCTTCCGGACGGCGCGGTCGACGTCGTGTCGGAGCACATCTTCCGCTGCCCCGACCTCGGGGTGCGCGGGCTCGCGAGCCGACACTTCCGGCGTCCGAGCGAGCAGGAGCGGCGTTTGCCGCCGGTCGACGAGCTTCTCGCGATGCAGGGCGATGCGAAGCGCGGCGCCGCGGTCTTCGAGGGTGAAGACGCCGCGTGCAGCACGTGTCATTCCTTCGCCGGTCGCGGCAAGGACGTGGGGCCGGATCTGACGGAGATCGCCGACAAGTACGATCGCGCGACGCTGCTCGATTCCATTCTGAACCCGAGCGCCACGATCCTTGTCGGTCACGAGGCGCACGTCATCGTGACCGCGGATGGCCGCACGTTGACAGGGCTGATGCTCGCCGAAGGGGACAGCGTGACGATCAAGGACAGCGCCGGAGCGATGCACACCGTCGGCAAGGACGTGATCGTGCATCGCGAGGTCGCGACCGTGTCGTTGATGCCCGAGGTCAGCGCGTTGACGCCGCAGCAGATCATCGATGTCGTCGAGTATCTGCGCGCGGGAGAGGCCGCCGCGAAGAAGGCGGTCGAGGCGGGAGGACGGGCGGAATGAGGCGAGCGACGAGGAAGTCCATGGACCGACGAGACGCACTGCGTGCACTGTTCGGCGGAGCAGCGGTCGTGGCGCTGGGCGCGCACGGCGAGGTCGCGGAGGGCGAGAGCGACAAGAAGCCCGAGAGGCCCGCCGGGTTTCGGATCGGCGCCTGCGATTGGAATCTCGGCAAGAGCGGCGATCCGGAAGCGATGCGCGTAGCGAAAGAGATCGGCCTCGACGGAGTGCAGGTGAGCTTCGGCGCGCCTGGCGGCCGTTACGACTTGCGTCGCAAGGAGAGTCGCGACGCCTACGCGGCTGCCGCGAAGAAGCACGGCACAGCGGTCGGCTCGCTCGCGATCGGCATTCTGAACAACGTGCCGTACAAGTCGGACTCCCGCACCGAGCAGTGGGTGCACGACTCGATTCTCGCGGCGCGAGCGATGGGCACGAACGTCGTACTGCTCGCGTTCTTCGGCAAGGGCGATCTGAAGGGCGATCGCGCCGGTGCTGACGAGGTCATCCGTCGTCTGCGACGCGTCGCGCCCGTCGCCGAGAAGAACGGGGTCATCCTCGGTCTGGAGACTTGGCTCGACAAGGATGAGCACCTCTACATCGTCGACGGCGTCGGATCGAGAGCCGTGCAGGTCTACTACGATCTCGGCAACTCGAAGCATCGCGGCTACGACATCTACCGCGAGATCCGCGAGCTGGGCGGCAAACAGATCTGCGAGTTCCACGCCAAGGACTACGCGGGCAAGCTCTTCGGACACGGCGAGGTCGACTTCTGGGAGGCTCGCCGCGCGATGGACGACATCGGCTACCGCGGCTGGATTCACATCGAGGGCCGACAGCCGTTCGGGATGATGCGGAGCTATCAGCACGATTTGCGCTTCCTGAGGGCGGTGTTCCCGCGGCGGGTCCAGGGTTGATGAGAAGGCCTCCCTCTGACTATCGTCAGCGGGATCGCGTTAACAGCCGGCTCACCATCGTCCAGGACGAGGAGACTCTCGCCATGCGCCGCCCGCTCGCTTCCGTCGTCCTCGTGTTGTCGATGCTCCAGGGGAACCTCGAGGCGGCACCGGACGACGGCGAGCTGCGCAGCACTCGCCTTCGCACCGCGTATCGCGTCGATCCGCTCGGCATCGACGTCACCGTTCCGCGCCTGAGCTGGATCGTCGAGAGCGATCGGCGCGGCACGATGCAGGCCGTGTATCGCGTGCTCGTCGCGAGCTCTCCGGCGGTTCTCGCGGACGAACGCGGTGATCTCTGGGACTCGGGCCGCGTCGTTAGCGACGACTCGACGGCCGTCGATTATCGGGGGACGCCTCTGACGTCGGGAGCGCGCTGCTACTGGAAGGTGAAGGTCTGGGACTCGGCGGGGCGCGAGTCCGCGTGGAGCGAGCCCGCGACGTGGACGATGGGCGTCCTCGATGCCGCGCTCTGGAAGGCGAGCTGGATCGGCCACGACGCGCCGATCGAAGACCGTTCCGAGTCGGCGGCGCACGCGATCGACGCTGCAAAGTGGATCTGGTACCCGGAGGGCAACCCGGCCGAGAGTGCCCCGGTGGGGAGCCGCTACTTCCGTCGTGCGTTCGAGCTGCCCGCTGGCAAGACCGTGCGTTCGGCCCAGCTCGCGGTGGCTGCCGACAATCAAGCCGACGTCTACGTCAACGGCGAGCGCGTCGGCGGACACGGCAGCTTCTCGTCGGCGAAGACGTGGCGGGTCGCCGACAGGCTGCGCTCCGGCAGGAACACGTTGGCCGCGGTTGTCCAAAACGTCGGCGAGGCCGCGAACCCGGCGGGGCTGATGGTCGCGCTGCGCGTCGAGCTCGCGGATGGTGCGGTCGTCAGCGTGCACAGCGATGAGGCGTGGAAGGCCAGCGACGCAGAGAGCGCGGGCTGGGAGAAGCCGGGGCACGACGCGACGGCATGGCACGCGGTGAAGGTGCTCGGCGACAACGGCTCGCCGCCGTGGAGCCGCGTCACCGTGCCGACTCTCGTCCTGCCACCACCGCGCTATCTGCGCAAGGAGTTCCGGGTCGCGAGGCCCGTGCGTCGTGCGACGCTGTACGGCTCTGCGCTCGGCAATTACGAGCTTCGCGTCAACGGGAAGCGCGTCGACGACGAGTGGTTCTCCCCGGGGTGGACCGACTACGACCAGCGCGTGTACTACAACACCCGCGACGTGACGGACCGCGTCCGGACAGGAAACAACGCGATCGCGGCCGTGCTCGCTGACGGGTGGTATTCGAGCTACATCGGTATCGGCGGCCTGCGCGATCACTACGGCGATCGCACTCGCCTGTTCGCACAGCTCGAGCTCGAGTACGACGACGGCTCGCGGCAGACGATCGTCACCGGGCCGAGCTGGAAGGCGACGACCGGACCGCTTCTGGAGGCCGATCACCTGATGGGCGAGGCGTACGACGCCCGTCGCGCGATGCGAGGCTGGGACTCCGCAGGCTACGACGACGGCGAGTGGTCGGCGGTCGATGTGACACCGAAGGTCGACGTCGCGTTCAGTTCGTACCCCGGCGTTCCCGTGCAGGCGTACGATTCACTCCGCACCGTGGAGGTGACCGAGCCGACGCCCGGCGCGTTCATCTTCGACCTCGGCCAGAACTTCGCCGGCGTCGTCAAGCTGACCGTGCGCGGTGCCAGGGCCGGCCAGGAGATCCGGTTGCGGCACGGCGAGATGCTCCAGCCGGACGGCAAGCTGTACGTCGAGAACCTTCGCAGCGGACGAGCGACGGATCGCTACATCTCCGCCGGCGCGCGGGTCGAGACCTGGACGCCGCGCTTCACGTTTCACGGCTTCCGCTACGTCGAGGTGACCGGATACCCGGGCGAGCCGCCGAGGGACGCGATCGTCGGCATTCCGCTGTCGAGCGCGACACCGATCGTCGGATCGTTCGAGTGCTCCGAGCCGATGGTCAATCAGCTCGTCAGCAACATCTACTGGACGCAGCGGATGAACTTCATCGATGTTCCGACCGACTGCCCGCAGCGCGACGAGCGGCTCGGTTGGACCGGTGATGCGCAGATCTACGTCCGCGCCGCGTGCTCGCTCACCGACAACCAGGCCTTCTACACGAAGTGGCTCGTCGACCTGTACGACGCGCAGCGAGACGACGGACAGTTTCCGATGGTCGCGCCGTTGAAGTCCAAGGGGGTCTCCAGCGACGGCGGGCCCGCGTGGGCCGACGCCGGCGTGATCTGTCCGTGGCATGTGTACGAGGTCTACGGTGATCGGCGCCTGCTCGCACGGCACTACGAGGGCATGAAGCGCTTCGTCGACTTCTGCCACGGGCGCTGTCGTCCGGGACCGATCCCTCCGGAGAAGTTCCACTGTTTCGGCGACTGGCTCAGCATCAAGGCGAACACGCCGACCGATGTGATCTTCATGGCGTACTTCGCGCAGTCGACGGCGCTCGTCGTGCGCGCGGCTGAGGAGCTGGGCCAGGAGGACGACGCGAAGCGGTATCGCATGCTACTCGCCGCCATCAAGAAGTCGTTCAACCAGGCATTCGTCGGCGACGACGGCCGCATCAAGGGGCACACGCAGACGGGCTACGCGCTCGCGCTGCGCTATGACCTGGTCGAGGGCGAACGTCGCGAGAATGCGATCGAGTACCTGATCGACGACCTCCGTTCGCGCGACTGGCACCTGTCGACGGGCTTCATCGGCACGAAGGACCTCATGCTCGTCCTGCGGGACATCGGCCGCGACGACGTCGCGTACCGTTTGCTCTTGAACGAGACGTTTCCGTCGTGGGGCTTCTCGATCCGCCAGGGCGCGACGACGATCTGGGAGCGTTGGAACGGCTGGACTCCCGAGAACGGCTTCTTCAACCCGAGCATGAACTCGTTCGCGCACTACTCCTTCGGCGCGGTCGCACAGTGGATGTTCGAGGCGGTCGGCGGCATCCGTGCCGCGTCGCCGGGGTATCGAGAACTCCTGATTGCGCCGCGGCCGTATCTCGGCGAGGACGGCAGGGGGCTGCAGTGGGCGAGCACGAGCTATGAATCGATTCGCGGTCGCATCGCGACTCGCTGGAAGATCGACGGCGACGTGCTGCGGCTCGAGGTCGACGTGCCGGCGAACGCGTCGGCTACGCTGCGCGTGCCGACGGCGGATCCGAAGGGTGTCAAGGAAGGTGGAGTGCCGGCGGCGGAGGCGGAAGGAGTGCGCTTCGTGACGGCCGAACGTGACGTGGTGGTATATCGCATCGGATCGGGACGCTACGAGTTCGCCGCGCCGCGAGTGCGATGAGGCGAGGCTCGCACTGAATCGAGAGGAACGATGGGCGACAGCAAGAAACTCGAGAGCGCATACGCGCTAGCCAAAGAACGCTACGCCGAGTACGGCGTCGACACGGACGCGGTGATCAAACGGCTCGCCAGCGTGCCGATCTCGCTTCACTGCTGGCAGGGCGACGACGTCGGCGGCTTCGAGAATCCGGGCGGTGACCTCGGCGGGGGCCTCGCGGTGACCGGGAACTATCCGGGCAAGGCGCGCACGGCCGACGAGCTGCGCAGCGACGTCGACGCGGCATTGTCGTGCGTCCCCGGTAAGCACCGATTCAACCTGCACGCGATCTACGGCGAGACGGGCGGCAAGAAGGTCGAGCGCACCGACGTCGCGCCGGAGTCTTTCAGCGGCTGGATCGACTGGGCGCGCGAACGCGGGCTCGGCCTCGACTTCAACCCGACGTTCTTCGGTCATCCGAATGCCGACGACGGCCTCACGCTGTCGCATCACGATGACGGCGTGCGGAGGTTCTGGATCGAGCATGGCATCGCGTGCCGCAAGGTCGGCGAAGCGATGGGCAAGGCCCTCGGCACTCCCTGTATCACCAACGTCTGGATTCCCGACGGCTACAAGGATCTGCCCGCTGACCGCAAGGCGCCGCGGGAGCGTTTGGCTGCATCGCTCGACGCGATCTTCGCCGAGAAGCTCGACACGGCACACAACCTCGACGCGGTCGAGGCCAAGCTCTTCGGCATCGGCTCGGAATGTTACGTCGTCGGCTCGCACGAGTTCTACCTCGGCTACGCGATCAGCCGTGGCACCGTGCTGTGCATCGACGCCGGGCACTTCCACCCGACGGAGTCGATCGCCGACAAGATGTCGTCGGTCCTGACGTTCGTCGACGAGATGCTGCTCCACATCAGCCGCGGCGTGCGCTGGGACAGCGACCACGTCGTGATTCTGTCGGACGAGGTCCGCGCGATCGCGCAGGAACTCGTGCGCGGCGAGTATCTCGATCGCGTGCACATCGGTCTCGACTACTTCGACGCGAGCATCAACCGCGTCGCCGCGTACGTGATCGGCACGCGCGCGACGATCCGCGCGCTGCTGATCGCCATGCTCGAGCCGGCCGCGAAGCTGCGCGAGCTCGAGATCGCCGGAGACTTCACCGAGCGTTTGGCTCTGCAAGAGGAGGTCAAAGGGCTGCCGTGGGGAGCGGTCTGGGACTGGTACTGCTGCAAGAGCGAGACGCCGCTCGGCGACGAGTGGCTCAGCTTGATTCGGCAGTACGAGACCGATGTCCTGTCGAAGAGAACGTGAGGACTGAGCATCTGATGGCGAAGAAGCCACCACGTGCGGCGCGTTCGAAGCCGTCGCCGCTCGACGAGCTGATCGAGATCTCTCGCGCGATCGGCGCCGATCCGGATCTCGTGCAGGGCGGCGGCGGGAACACGTCGGTCAAGTCGCAGGACGGTAAGCGAATCTGGGTCAAGGCGTCGGGCACGTCGCTCGCCGAGATGGATCGCCGGCGCGGTTGGGCTGAGCTCGACCTCGTCGCGGCGCGCGAACTGCTGCGGGTCGACGGGCTCGCCGACCTGCCGGAAGACGAGCGCGAGAGCGAGGTCCTGCGCCTCTTG
>CAYMRB010000323.1:0-11946 GCA_964392615.1 uncultured Planctomycetia bacterium
GGATAGGAAGATTGTTGCTGATTTGGCGCCGCGCAACGTCGAGCGGCTCATCGCGGCGATCAAGGAGCAGATCGAGGTGCTCAAGCGGCAGAAGAAGCCGCCGCAGAAGCAGCAGGGGCAGCAGGGGCAGGGCCAGCGGCCGCAGGCGCTCGTCTCGGTTCTGGCGGAGCTGCTGATGCTGAAGAACCTCCAGGAGGAGATCAATCGGCAGACCGCGACGCTCGAGGAGCTCAAGGCCGCGAGCGAAGGCGAGACGGGCGAGGTCTGGCAGCGCGCGCTCGATCGCCTCTCTCAGCGGCAGGGCAGCGTGTCGCAGCTGACGCAGGAGCTTCTCGATGACTTCGAGGAGGCGACGGGCGGCGGCGGCGAGGACGGGGCCGGTGGAGACGGCGGCGCGGAGGGAGGAGGCGAGGAGCCGGACGGCGAGGGATGATGCAGTCCCGTCTTCCTACATGCACCCTGCCGATCGTTGCGCTGGCCGTCGCGTGCAGCGTCGCGCGGCCGGTGTGCGCGCAATCCGGCGTTCGCGCGCAGGGCTCGGTCGTACGAACTGCGGAGGTGGAGGAGCGGAGGGAGACCGAACGCGTCGTGCGGGAGGCGATCGACTACTTCGCCTCGCAGCAGAGTCGCAGTCGCAATGGCAGCATGGGCGGAGCGTTCGCGGTCGCATCGACGAGCCTCGCGGGGCTCGCGCTCTTGGGCGCTGGCATTCAGCCCGGGCGGGGTGACGCGACCGGCGCACAAGTCCTCGAGCGTTGCGTCGGCTACATTCTGGGGCTCAGCCGACAGCGCGCGTTCATCACCGAGCCGGACGCCGACACGAACTCCGGCAGCCGCATGCACGGGCATTGCTACGCCGTGCTCTTTCTGACGCAGATCTCCGGCGCCCTGCCGCCGCAGGTCGAAAGAGACGTCGCGACCGCGGTGCGGCGCGGCGTGAAGGTCATCGAGCACGCGCAGAGCCGTCGCGGGGGATGGTACTACTACGACCGCAACGAGCAGCACCAGGACGAGGCGTCGGTGACGGTGTGCGCGCTGCAGGCGTTGCGAGCCGCGCGCAATACGGGCTTCGAAGTCGACGCCTCGCGCGTCGCCGATGCGCTGCGTTACATCAAGCAGTCGCAGGTCCCGTCGACGGGCGGTGTCGTGTACTCGCTGTCGCAGGGAAGCAGGAAGACGACGTTCTCGCTCACGGCAGCCGCGGTCTCGACGCTCAACGCTGCGGGGGTCTACGAGTCGCGCGAGTTGCGCCGCGGGCTCGCGTTCCTGCAGAGGGAACTCGACCGCAAGGGCAACCGGAGACGTCCCGGCAACGCGGTCCACTCGAATTACTTCTACTACGGCAATCTCTACGCCGCGCAGGCGCTCTTCCAGGAGGGCGGCGCAGCGTGGCGTGATTGGTATCCGAAGATGCGCGAGCAGTTGTTGTCTCGACGCGAGGGCGGGCACTGGAAGAGCCACTTCGGCGACGTGTACGCGACGGCGATGGCGCTTCTGATTCTCGAGATGCCGCTCGGTTATCTGCCCGTGTTCCAGAGGTAGGATCGTGTACGTTCCAGGGTCCTATCATCCCGTTTGGCTGAGCATCGCGGTCGGTCTCGTTCTCGTCGCGTTCTTCGTCGCGGTGTGTCGACGCGCGCTGCGCAGCTTCTCGCGTCGCGCGCTGCTCGAGCGCGTGCCGGCGGCGGAGCACGCGCAACTCGAGGAGTCGCTCGGCAAGGACGACGACTACGAGGCTGCGCTCGAACGCATCGAGTTCACGCTGTGCGGACTTCTGGTGCTCTGTCTCGTGACCGGTCGCCTTCTGTGGCTGGCCCAGTATCTCGCCGAGCAGGATGAGGGCGCGCGCCGGCTGAGCGAGATCGGGCCGACAGCGGCCGCCTTCGTCGCCGGGCTGCTCGCCGTCGAGATCGGCCTCGTGGTGACGATCGTGCTCGGGGTCGTGCCCGCGCTCATCGGCGACATATGGCCCGAGGCGTGGTTGCGCCGATTTCTCGGCGTCATCGAGCAGCTGTGGAGGTTGTTGGCTCCTGCGCGTTGGGTCGCACGTCGCCTGTGGCGGTACGCCGTGGTCTTTCGGGGCGGCAACGCGCCGCGCAGTCACGCGGACATCGTCGAGGAGGAGATCCTCTCGGCGGCCGAAGAAGGCGGCCGTGAAGGCGTGCTCGACTCGCAGGATATCGACATGATCGAGTCGATCATCTCCTTCGGCGACGTCGAGGTTTCCGAGGTGATGACGCCGCGAACGGAGATGGTCTGTCTCGACCTCGACGATCCGTTGCAGCAGAACCTCGACACGGCGATCGCGTGCGGGCACTCGCGCATACCGGTGTATCTCGAGCGCAAGGACAACGTCACGGGCGTCCTGTACGTCAAGGACCTGCTGCGGCACCTGTATCGCAAGGAGGACATCGTCCTCGACTCGCTGGTGCGCAAGCCGTACTGCGTGCCGCGGACCAAGAAGATCGACGAGCTGTTGCAGGAGTTCAAGGCGCACCGCCTGCACATCGCGATCGTGCTCGACGAGTATGGTGGCACCGACGGTCTCGTGACGATCGAGGACATCCTCGAGGAGATCGTCGGCGAGATCCGCGACGAGTACGAGAAGGAAGAGCCGCTGCCCGTCCAGCGGGTGTCGAAGGATCTCGCCGACGTTGACGCGACGGTGCACATCGACGACCTCAACGAGGAGCTCGGCCTCGAGATCCCCGAGAGCGAGAACTACGACACGATCGGCGGCTTCCTGTTCGCGAGCATGGGGCGGGTGCCCGCGGTCGGCGACACGTTCGAGCACGACGACGTGCGCTTCAGGGTGACGTCGAGCGACGAGCGCCGCGTGCTGCGCCTCGAGGTGAAGCTGCCGAGCGCGAGCGGCGCGCCGGGCGATGAGTGACGGCCGTGTGAGCTGACAGCAAGCCAGAGGGAACGGAACGCCCGGCCGGCTCACCTGATTGCGCTCTCCGCCCCGAGCTGCGAGACTCTGGCTGTCAGGCTGACCGACCGGCGACTCCATGAACCGAACCTCCGCGGCGATTCCGCTCTACCGCACCGACTACAGCAACACGAGTCAGATCGTGCGGCTCTTCTCGCGTCAGCACGGTCTCGTCGAGGGGATGGCCCGCGGCGCGCACCGGCCGCGCAATCCGTTCCAGGGGCCTTTCGACCTCGCGGTGCTCTACGACATCGCGTGGATCGATCGCCGCAAGACGAACCTGGCGCTCTTGAAGGAGGCGGTCGTGCTCGAGGGCTTCCGCGGCCTGCGCCGCGAGTGGTCGCGTCACGTCTTGGCGAGCGAGGTGCTCGAGTTCCTCGGTGCTGTCGTCGTTCCCGAGGATCCGACGCCGGCGCTCTTCGATCTGTCCGTCGCGACGTTTCACGCTCTGGCCGCCGAACCGGTCGAGACGCTCGGTTGGCACCTGCTGCGCTTCGAGCTCCTCGCGCTCCAGCTGCTCGGCTTCCTGCCGAGCGTCGATGCGTGCGCGCAGTGCGGCACTCGCTGGCCCGGCGGCCGGCGATCCGCGTACTTCAGCGCGTCGGCGGGGGGGCTGCTCTGCCGCGCCTGTCGGGAGAAGCAACAGGACCGTTACCGGAGCATCGACGCTCTGCCGGCTCGGGCGGTCGCGGCGCTGCGCGATCTGGCGCGGCGCCGATTGCCCGCGGAAGAGCCCGCCGCAGCCGGGCAGCGAGAAGTGCGGAAGGTGCAGCGTGACCTCCACCGGTGCGTGACGCGGAGCTGCACAATTCTGTTGGAGCGACCCTTCCGGATGGTACAGTACAGCGCTCCTCTCCTTGGACGTCAAAGGAAGTGCTGAACCCCGTGGTCCCCGTCGCTCGCGTCGCCGTCCTGGCGGCCGCCCTGTTCGTCGCCGGCTGCGCTGTCTCACAAGTGCCGCAGCTCGATGACCGTCCGCGCGTGCTGCGCGTCGAGGGCTCCGGTGTGTATCGCTGGGAGCCCGACTCGGGCTGGGTGCAGCCGGCGTCCGGCGGCTGGGGGCCGTCGCGTGCGCTGCGCGTGGAGGCGCGCAAGGCCTTCGACGCCGGAGCATGGGCGGACGCGCTCGCGGGCTTCCTGATCCTTCAGGAGCGCCGCACGCGGGCAGCCGACGCGTCGAAGGACCTCAACTTCTACACGGCCGAGTGCTACTACCGGCTCGGCTACTACGCGGACGCGCTCGACTACTACCGGCCCGTCTACCGCCGCGACTTCCCATCGCCCGAGCAGGTCGACCTCGCCCGCCAGCGCGTGTACGAGATCGCGCTCGCGTACCTCGAGAAGCGCGTGCCGGCCGAGTTCTGGGGCATTCCGTACCCTTCACCCGGCACGGGCATCGAGATCCTCATCGACGCCGAGGACGGTCTGATCACCGAGCATCCACACCTGTCGTTCGCCGACGACGCGTTGATGGAGATCGCGTCCTACTACTTCGAGGGACGGGAGTATCCCGAGGCCGTGCCCCTCTACGACCGCGTCGTCGAGATGGAGGCGTCGAAGTGGAACGACCGCGCCGAGTACCGCGCCGGGCTCTGCGAGTTCCTTCAGGTCCGCGGCGTCGACTACGACGAAGGCAAGATCCAGGCCGCCGAGCGTCGCTTCCAGCGCTACCTCGAGAACCACAATCGCGGCGAGTACGCCGAGGAGGCGCGCGCGAAGATCCGCGAGATTCACGAGATGGAGGGCACCAAGAACCTCCGCATCGCGAAGTTCTATCTCCGCGAGAGCCAGCCTCGGGCTTGCGAGATCTACCTGCGCATGGTCATCGAGCGCTACCCACTATCGGCCGCGGCACGCGAAGCCCGCGAGATTCGCGAGCACCTCAGCAAGTACAGCGATCGATGGTGACGAAACGGATCGGGTCGGGGCGTCGGCCAAGTGCCGTCCTTCTGGTCGCGGCGCTCGTCGCCCCTGCGCTGACCGGGTGCGGCTACCACCTCGGCGTCCGGGCGCCGGACAACGTCTACACGATCGCGGTGCCGACGTTCGACAACCGAACGTTTCCCTTGCGCCGGGAAATCGAGTACGACCTCACCACCGCGCTGCGCAAGGAGATCCAGTCGCGTACGCGCTTGACAGTTACGTCCTCCGACGCGGCGGATCTCGTGGTTTACGGGACCGTGCTGCGATTTGATGAGTTCGTCGTCGCGGAAGGCCGATTGGATGAGAAGCTCGAGTCGACGATACTGATCACGGTGCATCTGCGGATCGAGAACTTCCGGGATCGCACCGTACGCGAGGAAACGGTGCGCGACAGCGAGCCCCTGTCGGTCGCCCGAGGCGAGACGATCGATGTGGCCCGGCGCCGCGCGATCGACAATCTCGCCGAGAAGATCCTGCTCAAGCTGGAATCCTGGTAGACGAGTTCCGGTCAGGGACTGTCGGCGGAGAACTGATGGCCGAGAAGGACCGCGAGAACGAGTTGGACAGTCGTCCGTCGGGAGGCCCCGCAGACGGGGGGGAGCGACAGCCCTCCCGTTCGGATGGGCCTTCCCGGGTGCCGGGCGGCAAGCCGAGCTCATCGGCGGGGCCTAGCAGTCGCCGCACGCGGGGCCTCGTCGCCGTGGCGGTCATCCTCGCGCTGCTCGTCGCCATGGCTGCGGTCGTCAACGGTGGCCTCTCGGGTGGCCGGGTCGAGCGCAATCGGTATCGGGCGCTGGAGCTTCTCCTGGCGGGGCGGCTCGACACGAAGAAGCTGGTCTTCGACAAGGAAACCGCGACGTTCACCGCGCCGATTCTGGGAACGACCGGGAGCACGTCGACGCCGGCCATGGGGTCCGGCCAGACGCAGAGCGGCGCGAAGACCCGCGTCGCGGTTCAGTTCGTCACCGAGGACGAGGCCGACCGCTTCCGCAAGGACGCGATCGAGGCCTACAACACGGCGCACAACACGCAGATCGATTGGACCGTCAAGGACGCGCGCCTGTGGCGGACGCTGCAGCCGTTCCTGTACGTCGGCGTGATCGTGCTGCTCTTCTTCATCATGCTGCGCGTGCTGCGCGGCGCCGGGCCGGGAGGCAATATCCTGAGCTTCGGGCGCAGCCGAGCGCGCGTCGCCGATCGCGAGACGACCGGCGTCGGCTTCGGCGATGTGGCGGGCATCGAGGAGGCGAAGGAGGAGGTCGGCGAAATCGTCCAATTCCTCAAGGACCCGGACAAGTTTCGATCGATCGGCGCACGCATTCCGCGCGGCGTCATGCTGGTCGGATCGCCCGGCACCGGGAAGACGCTGCTCGCCAAGGCCATCGCGGGCGAGGCGGGCGTGCCGTTCTACAGCATGAGCGGATCGGACTTCGTCGAGATGTTCGTCGGCGTCGGCGCGTCGCGTGTCCGCGATCTCTTCCGGCAGGCGAAGGAGAGTTCGCCCTGCATCATCTTCCTCGACGAGGTCGACGCGGTCGGTCGTCGGCGCGGCACGGGACTCGGCGGCGGACACGACGAGCGCGAGCAGACGCTGAATCAGATCCTCGTCGAGATGGACGGCTTCGACTCCGATCAGGGCGTGATCATGATCGGAGCGACGAATCGGCCCGACGTTCTCGATCCGGCGCTGCTGCGTCCAGGGCGCTTCGATCGCGAGATCGCGATCAGCCTGCCAGACGTCGTCGGGCGCCAGCAGATTCTCGCGGTTCACGCGAAGAACATCCGGCTCGACGAGTCGGCTGACCTCGACCGCGTCGCACGCACGACGCCGGGTTTCAGCGGCGCCGAGCTGGCGGCGCTGATCAACGAGTCGGCCATCCGTGCGGCGCTGCACGATCGCGACACGGTCGTCGAGTCCGATCTCGAGGAGGCCCGCGACAAGGTGCGGTGGGGGCGGCAACGCGCGCGCTCGCCGCTCGACGAGGAGGATCGGCGGATCACGGCGTTCCACGAGGCCGGTCACGCGATCGTCGCATCGGTCGAGGAGGACGCGGAGCCTGTACACAAGGTTACGATCATCCCGCGCGGACCGTACCTCGGCGCGGTGATGCAGCTCCCGGAGAAGGACCAGGTGCACATGAGCCGGCGCCAGGCGCTGGCGACGCTCCGCGTTCTGTACGCGGGCCGCGCGGCCGAGGAGCAGTGCTGCAGCGACGTGACTGCCGGCGCGCAGAACGACATCCAGCGCGCGACCGAGATCGCTCGCCGCATGGTCTGCGAGTGGGGGATGTCCGAGCGCGTCGGCCCGATCAGTTTCACGGAAGACGAAGAGACTTTCTTTCTCGGTCGCGAGGTGACGCGCAGCCGCCATCACAGCGAGGAGACCGCGCGGGAGATCGATGCCGAGGTCGGACGCATCCTGACGGAGTGCTACGAGGATGCGAAGAAGACCCTCGGCGAGCGGAGCGCGGCCCTCGAGCGGATCGCGGTCGCTCTCTTGGATCGAGAAACGCTGAGCGGCGGCGAGGTGGTCGCGCTTCTGGATGGCCCGGACGAGGCCGACGAGTCGTGAGCCGAATAGGGCCGTGAGGACGAAACGGGGCGTGTGAGGAAGACGGCCGAAGACGCATGGTGGCGACCGATCAGCAGCTCGAATTACCTCGAGGACGCATCTGGCGTCTCGGCCCGCGACCGCAGGTCCTCGGCGTCCTGAACTGCACACCGGATTCATTTTCGGATGGGGGGCGGTTCGCGGGTTCGACCGACGCAGTCGCGGCGGGCGCCGCGATGGTGCGGGATGGCGCGGATGCGCTCGACATCGGTGGCGAATCGACCCGTCCCGGTGCGGCGACCGTGTCGACGCAGGAGCAGACCGATCGTGTCGCGCCGGTCATCGAGGGACTGCGCCGCGAGACGGACGTGCCGATCTCGATCGACACGCGCGATCCGCGAGTCGGCGAGGCGGCGCTGGCTGCAGGCGCCGACATCATCAACGACGTCAGTGCGTGTCGCGATCCGGGCTGGATCCCGGTGCTGCGGGGCGCGTCCGTGCCGGTCATCCTGATGCACATGCGCGGCACGCCCGCCGATATGCAGGAGCAGACGTCGTATCCGAACGGCGTCGTCGAGGAGATCGCGTCGTTCCTCGCCGAGCGGCTCGACGCGCTCGAGGCCGCCGGCATCGCACGCGCGCGGTGCATTGTCGATCCGGGGATCGGCTTCGCGAAGGAGGCCGAGCACAACCTCGACATCCTCGCCGGTCTCGATCGTCTCGCCAGGCTCGGGCGGCCGATTCTGTTCGGCGCGTCGCGGAAGTTCTTCCTCGGCAAGATTCTCGGCGCGAGAGTGCCGTCGCGCGCGCGCGACCCTCGCGAGCGGGACGTCGGAACGGTCGCCGTCAACGCCATCGCGTTGGCGGCAGGGGCATCGATCCTGCGCGTCCACAACGTCGCGTACACGCGCGATCTCGTCGACGTGTTCGAGGCGCTGCGCGTGCGGCGCGCCGCGGAAGGGTGAGGAGATGCAGGATCTGCTGACGAGCTTGTTCGGCGCGTGGGATTGGCTCAACGCCCAGTACCTGATCGAGGGTCTGATCATCTACTGGGTGATCTACACGTTCCTCCGCTTCATGGAGGGAACGCGCGGCGAGGGAATCCTCAAGGGCATCGCTCTGTTGATGCTGACGTTTCCGATCCTCCTCGCGATCGTGGCGGAGCGGTTCGGCGTGCTGGATCGCCTTCTCGTGATCATCCGTTTCTTCGGCGCAGCCGCGATTCCCGCGATCGTCATCGTCGTGCAGCCGGAGCTGCGCCGCGCGCTGGTGCGGCTCGGTCAGACGCGACTCTTCGGCATGTTCTTGAAAGGCGCGACCGAGGGGATGGTCGAGGAGATCGCCAAGATGGCGTTCCGCATGTCGCGGCGCAAGATCGGTGCGCTGATCGCGATCGAGCGGGAAGTCGGCCTGAAGAACTATGTGGAGCACGGCACGCGCTTGGACGCGATGGTGTCGAGCGAGCTGCTGTCGACGATCTTCTTCCCCGGATCGGACCTGCACGACGGTGCCGTCGTCATTCAGAAGGACCGCATCGCTGCGGCAGGGTGCCTGTTCCCGTTGAGCGAAAACCCGAATATCGGCGCCGTGCTGGGCACGCGTCATCGCGCCGCGCTCGGCGTGACGGAAGAGACGGACGCGATCGTCGTCGTCGTGTCCGAGGAGACCGGCAACGTGTCGTTCGTGCATCGCGGGCGTATGGAGCGGTCGCTCGACGTCGAGCAGCTGCGCGCGCTTCTCCTGCGCTACTCGGCGCAACTCGAGGAGGGCGATGACGAGACGGCCGACGTGGACGTCGTACCGGAATCGATGGGAGGACGCACGCGATGATCCTCTTCGTCAAGAATCTGCTGTTCGCGAACTGGCGCAACAAGGGCATCGCGCTGTTCTTTGCGGCGAGCATCTGGTTCGTCGCGTTCCAGTCGGAGACGCGCCAGCTGACGGTATCGGTCGCCGCAACGGTCCTGCCTGTCAACGAGAACGAGAGCGTCGTCCTGTCCGTCCAGACGCGGGAACAGGAGGGCGGCGAGCCGGAAACGTTCCTCGGCGAGATATCGCTGGTCTTGACCGGGCCGCGCAAGCAGATCGAGGAGCTGCGCAACGATGCGCGGCGCGGATTCCCGGTCACGTTTCGAGTGCCGATAGAGGACGAGGTCTTCGTCTTTCGCGAGGACGAGTTCGCGTTTCTGCCCGCCGGCGTGAGCATCAAGGAGATGCGCCCTGCGGCCGTGCGCGTGCGCCAGGAACCCGTGCGCGAGCGCATCGTCGAGAACCTGTCGGACCTGGTGCTGGTCAGCGAGTACGATCCCGGCTTCGTGGTCTCCAGGGAGGTGCTCTCGCCCGGCCAGATCCGTGTTCGGGGGCCGCAGTCGCTGATCGACGCGGTCGGCATCGAGATTCCGATCGCGTTGCGCTATACGCGTCGAGAGGTGAGCGAGCATGCCGTTTCGCCGCGGTTTCACGGCGTTGATCGAGCGCTCATCGATCGCACGATCCAGGTGCGGCCCGAGGCGGACTCGCCGTGGTTCGCCGTGAATCAGGCGCCTCAGGTTCGCGTCCGCGTGTCGCTCGCGAAGAGCGTAGAGTCCTGGTCGGCGGACTCGGTAGAGGTGTTCTTCCAGCTGCCGCTGACGAAGCGCGCGTGTCGCGTGGTGCTCAACGACGTGCCGGAAGGCGGCAACCGGATTCCGGTGAAGTTCAGCGGGCCTCCCGATCAGATCGAGGCGTTGCGCAATCAGCAGCGCATCACGGTCCTCGCGCCGCCGCCGGCGAACTTCGAGGTCGAGAAGGGCGGCACCTACACGTTTACGGAAGACGCGTTGCGGCTCTACGGGTTTCCGGGAGTGCGCATCAGCCAGCACGAGAGCCGAGAAAAGGAGAGGCAGAATGCCTGGTCCTACGAGGTGATCGTGACGGCCGAGAAGTGACTTCCGAGAGCGCCGGACCGAAGTGCTGATCGGGAGCGCGAGGTTCTGATATTCGACGGGCGGGAGCTGAGGAAAGAAGAGTGAAGGGCACGACGACGAAGCGCGAGAGTGTCTTCGGCACGGATGGCGTCCGCGATCGCGCGGGCGAGGGACGATTGTCTCCGGAGTCCGTGCGCGCGCTGGCGCAGGCCGTCGCGATCGCGTTGGCTGCGGATCCCGGTGCGCAGGCCGAGAACGGATCGCAGCGCGGTGCGGTACTGATCGGTCGGGATACCCGAGAGAGCGGCACGGAGCTGCTCGGGACGATCGCAACGGAGCTGCAAGCTGCGGGGCACGATGTCGGCGATCTCGGCGTCTTGCCGACGCCGGGAGTTGCACGGGCTGCGGCGACGTCGCCGGAGTGCTGTCTGGCGGTCGTGCTGTCGGCGTCGCACAACCCTGCGGAGTACAACGGCATCAAGCTGGTGTCGGGCGCTGGCGCGAAGATCTCGGACGCCTTCGAAGCCGCGGTCACCGACGCGTACTTCGAGGTCATGACCGGCGCGATGCAGCCGCTGCGCGTCGACGTGCCGGGAAAGCGGCGCGATCTCGCGGCGCAGGAGCTGGGCCGCTACGTGGAGTTCCTCGTCGGCTGTTGTCGGCGACCGGAGCGCCTGGCCGGCCGGCGCGTGCTGCTCGACACGGCAAACGGTGCGGCGTACCGCTGTGCGCCCGAGGTCTTCCGACGGCTCGGCATGGACGTCGAGGTCATCGGAGACGCGCCGAACGGTGCGAACATCAACGACGGCTGCGGCGCGCTCGCACCGCATGCGCTGGCCGCGAGGGTGGCCGAGTGCGGGGCGTCGATCGGCTTCTGTTTCGACGGCGATGCCGATCGAATGATCCCGATCGCGGCCGGCGGGACGGTGCTCGACGGAGACTTCGTGCTCGCGTTGGCCGGCCGTCACTACGATGCCTGCGGCGAGCTGCCGGAGAAGACGATCGTCGGCACGGTGATGTCGAACGTCGGTCTCGAGAAGTGCCTTGACGAGCTCGGCCTGCGTCTCCTGCGAACGCCCGTGGGGGATCGCCACGTGTACCAGGCGCTTCTCGACGGCGGCCATCCGATCGGTGGGGAGCAATCCGGGCACCTGATCTTCACGGATTTCGCGCTGACCGGCGACGGAACGCTCGGCGCGCTGCGTCTTCTCGACGTGCTGGAGAGCGACGATCTCGACCTCGCGGGCGAGGCGCGGCTGATGACCAAATTCCCGCAGACGCTGCAGAACGTCCGCGTGTCGGAACGCCTGCCGCTCGAGCAAATCGACGCGGTGGCGCGTGCCGTCGCGGCGGCCGAGGAGCGCCTCGGCGCGGACGGCCGCGTGCTCCTGCGCTACTCCGGAACCGAGCCGCTCGCGAGGGTGATGCTCGAGGGGCCGAAGCAGGACCTGATCGAGGCGCTGTGCGCGGACATCTGTGCCGCCGTGCGCGGGGCGATCGGCGCGTAGGGCGCGGGAGTCGGGGTCGGAGTCGGCGTCGGCGTCGGCGCCGGAGTCGGCGCCGGAGTCGGTCTCGGTCTCGGCCTCGGTCTCGGCCTCGGCCTCGGAGTCGGTCTCAGCCTCGGAGTCGGCGTC
>CAYMRB010000324.1:0-906 GCA_964392615.1 uncultured Planctomycetia bacterium
GGAGTCGTGCCCGCAGAAGCGGGGCGTCTGCCTTCAGGTCAAGACGATGACGCCGAAGAAGCCGAACTCCGCTCTTCGTAAGATCGCCCGTGTGCGGTTGACGAACGGCAAGGAGATCACGGCGTACATTCCGGGGGTCGGCACAACCTCCAGGAGCACAACATCGTGCTCGTCCGCGGCGGTCGTGTGCGCGACCTGCCGGGCGTCCGGTACCACGTGATCCGTGGCACGCTCGACACGGTCGGCGTCGACGGTCGCAACCAGTCGCGTTCGAAGTACGGTAAGAAGAAGAGCTGACGATGCCGCGGCACCGCAGAAAGAAAAAGGTCGAGAAGAAGACCAAGTTCAAGTTCAAGTCGACGGAGAGGTTCCTCAAGGGGGATCCCCGGCACGACAACTTGGTCGTCTCGAAGTTCATCAATCAGATCATGCTGGACGGCAAGAAGACGACCGCTCAGCAGATCGTCTACGACGCGATGGGGCTTCTCGGCAAGCGAATCAAGGGCGAGGATCCGCTCGACATCTTCCTGACGGCGCTGCACAACGTGAAGCCGAACCTCGAGGTCCGGTCGCGGCGCGTCGGTGGTGCGACCTACCAGGTGCCGATGGAGATCAGTCGCAAGCGTCAGCAGGCGCTCGCGATCCGCGTCATCGTGAAGAACACCCGCGCCCGCAAGGGCAAGCCGATGTCGCAGTGTCTCGCCGACGAGCTGTACGACGCGTACCAGAGGCAGGGCGCGTCGATCCAGTGGCGCGAGAACACGCACAAGATGGCCGAGGCGAACAAGCTGTTCGCGCACTTCGCCTGGTAATTCGGCAGTCGGTCTCGGCGCTTCGCGGCAACGAAAAGCGAATAGCCAAAACGCGGCATTAATGGGGGGGGAACAGCGGTGGGCCGGGCCCCCG
>CAYMRB010000324.1:916-11944 GCA_964392615.1 uncultured Planctomycetia bacterium
GGGGGGCGGGTTGGGGGGGGGGGCCACGGGGTGATGGGAGCGAGGGTAGTTCGTCGGTCGCGGCGCGTTCGGCGTGGTGCGCGGTTCGGTGTTTGTCGCTTCGAGGCGGAAGCCGCGAACGGAAAAACACCTCGATCCGTGGTACCCTTTCTGCCCGAATCGCAGACAGCGAGGCGTCATGGCCGAGAAGTCGATCCGTAACATCGGGATCATCGCCCACATCGACGCGGGCAAGACGACCGTCTCCGAACGGATGCTCTACTATTCCCACAAGGAGCACCGCATCGGCGAGGTCGACGACGGCACCGCGACGATGGACCACCTGCCCGAAGAGCAGCGTCGCGGCATCACCATCGTCGCTGCCGCGACGCAGGTCATGTGGCGCGATTGCCGCATCAACCTGATCGACACCCCGGGACACGTCGACTTCACGTCGGAGGTCGAGCGTTCGCTACGAGTTCTCGACGGGGCGGTCGGCATCTTCTGCGGCACGTCCGGCGTGCAGGCGCAGTCCGAGACGGTTTGGCGCCAGGCGAATACGTACGGCGTGCCCCGCATCGCCTTCGTCAACAAGCTCGATCGCATCGGTGCGGACTTCTTCCGCGTCGTCGAGGCGCTTCGCGAGCGGCTCGACGCGCGTCCGTTGCCCGTGCAAATCCCGATCGGCGTCGAGAAGGGCTTCGAGGGGGTCGTCGATCTGCTCGAGCGCAAGGCCATCCGGTTCGATCCTGAGTCTCTCGGCGAGGAGCTGATCTTCGACGAGGTGCCCGCGGATCTGCGGGATGAGGTCGAGCTGTGGCGCGAGCCGCTGATCGAAGCCGCGGTCGACGCGGACGAGGAGCTGATGGAGCTCTTCGTCGACGGGGGCGACGTATCGCTCGATCGCATCCGGGCGGGGATTCGTCGCGGCGTTCTCGCCGGCCGCTTCACCCCGGTCCTCGCCGGCGCGGCGTTGCGGAATCAGGGGGTGCAGCCGCTGATGGACGCGGTCTGCGACTACTTGCCCGCACCGGAGGACCTCGGACCGGTCCGGGCGACGGACCCGCGCGGCGGCGAGGAGATCGAGATCGATCGTTCGGCGAAGGCGCCGCTGACCGGCCTCGCGTTCAAGACGGTAGCCGACGCTCACGGCGATCTGGTCTACGTTCGCGTGTACCGCGGCAAGCTGAAGGCGGGCAGCCAGGTCATCAATATCCGGACCGGGAAGCCCGACCGGGCGCACCACGTCTACCGCATGCATGCGAACCAGCGCGAGCGCATCGACGCGGCGGCGGCGGGGGAGATCGTCGGGGTCGTCGGCTTCCAGCACGTCGCCACGGGCGACACGGTCGTCGCGCGCGGGCAGCACGTGCTCCTGGAGCCGCCCCATTTCCCGGATACCGTCGTGTCGCGGGCGGTCGAGCCCGTCGGAGTCGGGGATCGCGACAAGCTCATCGAGTGCCTGGAGAAGCTCGCGCGCGAGGATCCGACGTTCCTGTGGCGCGACGACCCCGACACCGGCCAACTCGTGATCTCTGGCATGGGCGAGCTCCATCTAGAGGTGATCGAGAACCGGCTCTGCGAGCAATTCCGGGTGCCGGTGTCAGTGGGCAGGCCGCGCGTCGCGTATCGCCAGACGATCAGCCGGGCCGTCGAGTACGAGGAGGAGTTCGAGCGGCGCGTCGAGGACCGGCTCCAGTGGGCGCGCGTGGTCCTTGCTGTCGAGCCGAGTCCCGAGGACCTGCGGCCGGCAGTGGTCAACGAATTGACGAAAGACGCGATTCCGCTCGAGTTTCACCACGGGTTGGTGGAAACGCTGCGTTTCGCGGCCGCGTCCGGCGGCACGGTGGGTCTGCCCCTGACCCAGGTGCGCGTGCGTCTCGTCGGGGGCGCGTTTCGCCAGGGCGAGTCGCACCCGGCCGGGTTCGCTGCGGCGGCCAGCCGGGCGTTCGATGGTGCGATCGCCCAGGCCGGCGTGGTCATTCTCGAGCCCGTGATGCGCTTCGAGGTCATCGTGCCGGAGGAGAGCTACGGGCCGGTGTCGACCGACCTGACCCGGCGCGGCGCCGCGATCCGTCACGTCGACGTCGTGGCCGGAGAACGCGTGATCGAGGGGACCGTGCCGCTGGCCCAGACGTTCGGCTACTCGGTCGACCTGCGCTCGCTGGCCCAGGGCCGCGCGACGCTGAGCCTCGAGCCGGAGACGTACGCGCCGGTGGCAGAAGAAGTTGCGACGCGTTTCTTGGCGTGATTTCGGCGCTGTGGGGGACGGTGCTGCCGGCGGAATGGCTGCGGCATGGCGGCGGCATGGCGGCTGGATGTGCGGGGTGCTCGCTCGACCTCGACGCCCCGTCGACGCAAATTCGCACAGCGAGCGTTTTTCCGTCGGTAGGCGGTTGACACCCCCTGCCGCGTAGCTATAATCGGGCTTTCACCCTTCAGTCGGCCTGTGTCTTAGTTGTTGTCTCGTCAGGGTTTACGACAGTTTGCCCCGGCGAGCGCAGGCGGCTCCGAGAGGGTCCGATCGCGGGGAGCGGTCGGTATGTTTTCGGGTGTCGCGGCTGGTAGGGGCCGGTCCTGAGGTCGCTGGAGCGCGGTTCGAGAGCGTATTGGCGCGCGGGACCGGGTGTCTTCGGGGGCGGTGCCGGGCGAGCCGAGCGCACACGACAGAGTCGGTCCCGGCGGGTTCATTGTTCTTTGGAAGAGGTCGATCCCGTCGGTTCCATCCGGAAGAGGCTTTGGCGAACAAGATGAAGATCCGCATCAGGATGGAGGCGTACGACCACGAGGTGCTGGACGGCGCCGCCGGGGAGATCGTCGAGACGGCGAAGCGTACGGGCGCGAAAGTGTCCGGGCCGGTTCCTCTTCCGACGCGTATCGAACGCTACACGGTCAATCGCTCTCCGCACGTCAACAAGAAGTCGCGCGAGCAGTTCGAGATCCGCACCCACAAGCGGATGATCGAGATCGTCAATCCGAGCTCGCGGACGATGGAAGACCTGCGCAAGATCAACATGCCTGCGGGCGTTCACCTCAGGATGAAGGCCTAAGTCGTAGGGCAAGAAGATGGCATCCGAGAGTAGAAAAGCACGCAAGGCGCTCCTCGGCAAGAAGGTCGGGATGACGCAGCTCTTCGACGATGATGGGCGCATGGTGCCGGTCACCGTGTTGACCGTCGGGCCGTGCGCCGTGCTGCAGGTGAAGACCGAGGACGCGGACGGGTACTCCGCCGTACAGCTCGGTTTCGACGACCGCCGCAAGGCGGCTCGCAAGCCGCAGCAAGATCAATACGATCGCCTCGGCGTCGGGACGAAGCGCTTCGTCAGGGAGGTGCCATTCGTCGATCCTGCCGACGTTCTCGGTTCTGACGAGGACGGCGAGGCCGAGATCAGGCCGGGAGCGATCATCGGCGTCGGCGCGTTCCGGGAGTCGACGCGAGTCGACGTTCGGGGTGTGACGAAGGGGCGGGGTTTTGCAGGAACGATCAAGCGACACGGGTTCAGCGCCGGCGACAAGGCGCACGGGTCGAAGAACGTGCGCGAGCCGGGCTCGACCGGTATGCACACCGATCCCGGTCGCGTCCTGAAGGGCAAGAAGATGCCCGGGCACTACGGGAACGCGAATCGCAAGGTGATGAACCTGCGTGTCGTGCGCGTCGATGAAGAGCGCAACCTCCTTCTGGTCCGGGGCGCGGTCCCGGGGCCGAAGGGTGGCTACCTATACGTCGAAGAGAGCTTGCGGTGACGGAGATGAGCACCGAGACCTCAGAACCAAGAGTCCTCGAGGTTCCCGTCAAGGGGCCTGCAGGCGAGAGCCAAGGCGAGTTGTCGCTGTCCACGGATCAGCTCGACGACCGCGCCCGGTATCGGCTGATCAAGCTGGCGGTCGTGAACTACGCCGCCAATCAGCGCGTCGGTTCGCACCAGACAAAGACGCGCTCCGAGGTCGCCGGCTGCGGCAAGAAGCCGTGGCGCCAGAAGGGTACCGGCCACGCGCGCTCCGGATCGCGGAAGTCGCCCGTGTGGCGCGGTGGTGGAACGGTCTTCGGGCCGCACCCACGCGACTACAGCTACCGGATCAACAAGAAGCAGCGGCGCCTCGCGCTGCGTTCCGCTCTGTACGTGAAGTTCGATGCCGGTGAGGTGACCGTCCTCGACGGCCTCGAGCTCGACGCGCCGAAGACGAAGTCGCTCATGGCGACGTTGCGGGCGCTGGGCTTGACCGGGAAGCGAGTCCTGATCGGCACCGCCGGGCTGGACCGGAACGTCTACCTGTCGGCGCGCAACCTGCCGAAGGTCGAGGTCATGCCCGTCACCGACTTCCACAGCTACGGCGTCCTCAACGCGGACGTCGTCGTCCTGACGCGCGCCGCGTTCGACGTGCTCGCGAGCAGTGGGGCGGGCCTTTCGGAGCCGACGGGTTCTCCGGAGCCTTCGGAAGGAGGTGAGTCGTGAAGCTCTCGCATCACGAGGTACTGATCCGTCCGGTCCTGACCGAGAAGACCACGCACGCGATCGAGGTCTTGAACTGCTACGCGTTCGAGGTCGCGCCGACCGCGAACAAGATCCAGGTCCGCAATGCGGTCGAAGAGCTCTTCGACGTCAAGGTCCTGAAGGTCAACATTCGCAATCGCCGCGGCAAGCGCAAGCGCGTCGGTCGCAGCGTCGGTTTTGGCAAGGACACGAAGCAGGCGATCGTCACGCTGCGCACCGGAGACAAGATCGACGTTTATTGACGCTTTGAGGCGGCTCTCCTGACCGGAGAGCTTTTTTCGTCGCGCGTCAGATCGAGACGAGAACGATGGGAATCAGAATTTACCGACCGACTAGCCCCGGACGCCGCCACGGTTCGGTGTCGGACTTCGCGGAGATCACGCGGACCCGGCCCGAGAAGTCGCTGCTCGTCAAGCTCAAGAAGACGGGTGGGCGCAACAACCAGGGCCGGATCACGTGTCGGCATCGCGGTGGCGGTCACAAGCCGATCTACCGAATCGTCGACTTCCGTCGTGAGAAGATCGGTGTCCCGGCGAAGGTGGCGACGATCGAGTACGATCCGAACCGTACGTGCCGCATCGCGCTTCTGCACTACGCCGACGGCGAGAAGCGGTACATCCTCGCGCCGAAGGGCCTCACCGTCGGTCAGCAGGTGATCGCTGGCGAGATGGCCGAGCCGCTTCCCGGCAACAGCATGACGCTCGAGAAGGTCCCGCCGGGGATTGCGATCCACGCGTTGGAGCTGCGACCGGGTCAGGGCGCGAAGCTCGTGCGCTCCGCCGGCGTCCAGGCGACGGTTCAGGCGAAGGAAGGCAACTACGCCAACGTGCTGTTGCCCTCCGGCGAGGTTCGCAAGATCCACCTGCAGTGCCGCTGCACCGTCGGTCAGGTCGGCAACCTCGAACATCAGAACATCAAGATCGGCAAGGCCGGTCGCAAGCGCTGGATGGGTATCCGTCCGACGGTCCGCGGCTCGGCGATGAACCCGGTGGCTCACCCGATGGGCGGCGGCGAAGGTCGTCGCGCGGGTGGCCGTCACCCGTGCTCGCCGACGGGCGTGCTGTCGAAGGGTGGCAAGACGCGCAAGCCGCGTAAGGCGTCGAACAAGCACATCGTGCGTCGACGCAAGAAGAAGTAGCGATCGCGTAGCGAAAGCAGAAACCAATGAGTCGATCCGTCAAGAAGGGTCCTTACGTCGACCCGAAGCTGTACCAGAAGGTCATGGACGGGAAGGGCGTCGAGGAGCCCATCAAGACCTGGGCCCGTGCTTGCACGATCATCCCGGAGTTCATCTCTCGGACCTTCCTCGTACACAACGGCCGCGACTTCAAGAAGGTGTACGTGTTGGAGACCATGGTCGGCCACAAGCTGGGCGAGTTCTCTCCGACGCGGACGTTCCGCGGCCATGGCGGTAAGAAGGGCAAGTAAGGGCCCACGCGCAGGCGAAGACAGGCGCTCCGATGGCGAAAGCAGGAACCATGAAGAAGGGCAAGCGGGACAAGGCGCCCGAGCCGATAGCGCTCTATCGCGCTAGTCACCGCGGTGCACGCATCTCGGCGCGCAAGGCGCGTCTCGTGATGGATTTGATCCGCGGCGAGCCGGTCGAGCGTGCGCTGGTACAGCTTCAGTTCAGTGATCGCCGCGCCGCGCCGATGGTGCGCAAGGTCGTCCAGTCAGCGGTCGCGAACGCGACGCAGAAGGACGCGGTCGATTCGGAGAAGCTGGTCGTTCACCGCGCGTATGTCGACGAGGGGCCGACGATGAAGCGCTGGCGGCCGCGCTCAATGGGGCGCGCGTTCCCGCGTCTGAAGCGCACGTGCCACCTCAGCGTCATTCTCGGTCATGTCGTGGCGGCTCCCAAGGCGCGAGCCGCGGAGACATCAGAGCCGGACGCGGGCGCAGCAGAGTCTCAGAACCAAGCCGGCGGGGCGGGTCCCGAAGGCCAGAGCGGCGGAGAGAAATAATGGGACAGAAAGTCCACCCCATCGGCTTCCGGATCGGGATCACCGAGGACTGGCGTTCGCGCTGGTTCGCCGACAAGCAGAACTTCGGGCGTCTGCTGGTCCAGGATCAGACGATTCGGCGCTACATCAAGAAAGAATACGACGTCGCCGGCATCCCGAAGATCGAGATCGAACGGGACATGGAGCGCGTGCACGTCGTGCTTCACACGTCGCGACCCGGACTGATCATCGGTAAGAAGGGCGCGAAGGTCGACAAGCTCAAGGATGACCTCGAGCGAATCTGCGGCCAGGAGGTCAAGCTCGAGATCCGCGAGGTCTCGAGTCCCGAGACCAACGCGCAGCTCGTCGCCGAGTCCATCGCGCAGCAGCTTCTGCGGCGCGCCGCGTTCCGCCGGGTGATGAAGATGGCGATCCGCAGCGCCCGCGAGAAGGGCGTCGAGGGGATCAAGGTCGGGGTCGGCGGACGACTCGGCGGCTCCGAGATGGCGCGACGCGAGATGTTCCACGAGGGAAAAATCCCGCTGCAGACTCTGCAGGCAAACGTGGACTACGGCTTTGCCGAGGCCTTCACGACCTACGGGTCGATCGGCGTCAAGTGCTGGATCTACCACGGCCCCTATGCGAATAAGGAGAGTACCCGCCATGGCGCTCATGCCAAAAAGGGTTAAGCACCGCAAGCAGCAACGACGCCGTACCAAGGGCGTTGCGAGCCGCGGGAACTTTGTCGTCCACGGCGACTTCGGGCTGCAGAGCCTAGATGCCGGCTGGATCAGCTCGCAGCAGATCGAAGCCGGTCGTGTTGCCGCGACGCACTTCCTGCACGGCGAGGGCCGCGTCTACATTCGCATCTTCCCGGACAAGCCCGTGTCGGCGCAGCCCGCCGAGACGCGCATGGGAAAGGGTAAGGGCGAGCCGGAATACTGGGCGGCCGTCGTGCGCCCGGGAACGATCTTGTACGAGATCGGCGGTGTCCCGGAGGACATCGCTAAGCAGGCGCTCAACCGCATCGCGCACAAGCTGCCCGTTCGGGTTCGCTTTGTCCCGCGCAGGCACAAGGTTTGACGGGATCGGGATATCGAGATGGAAATCGACGAGATGCGTCAGCTGCCTCCCCGCGAGATTCTCTCGGAGGCCGAAAAGCTGCAGGCCCGGCTCTGGAAGCTGCGGTTTCAGGCGAAGGGCGACCCGGTCGAGAATCCGGGCGAGCTGAAGCAACTGCGGCGGGATCGCGCGCGCCTCATGACGGTGCTGCGTGAGAAAGAGCTTGCGGAAGCGAAAGAGGCCGCGGCCGCGAAGCAGGCCGAGGCGGTCGCCGGCGAGGACTCGAGCGGCAGCGGTGACGGGGAGCGCGGAGAGGACTAAATGGTTTCAGAAAACGCGGTACAGAAGAAGCGGGCCAAGACGGTCATCGGCGAGGTCTCGAGCGACGGGATGGAGAAGACGATCTCCGTGCGCGTGACCCGGCTCGAGCGTCATCCCATGTACCAGAAGTACGTGCGTCGGAAGACGTCCTACAAGGCCCACGACGAGAACGGCGAAGCGCGGGTCGGTGACGTCGTCCGCATCGTCGAGACGCGGCCGCTCTCGAAGACCAAGCGCTGGCGTCTGGTCGAGATCGTCCGACGCAGCGCGGGCGCGGGTTCGGTCCCGGTGGCGCCAGATATGGAAGAGGCGGCGGAAGAAGCGAAGTCGACGGCTCCGGCGGAAACCGCGGAGACCGAAGCTTCGCAGCCGGAGTCCTCCGAGACGGACGCTCCTTCTTCCGAGTCCGAGGAAGAGCAGAGCTGAGGCACGTCTTGCCATGATCCAAATGCAGACCAAGCTGGACGTCGCCGACAATACCGGCGCCAAGACCGTCCAGTGCATCCACGTGCTGGGCGGTACGGGCCGCAGGTACGCTCACCTGGGCGATATCATCGTCTGTTCGGTTAAGAAGGCGCTGCCTTCGAGCGAAATCAAGGCCGGCACGGTCGTCAAGGGGGTCATCGTCCGCACGAAGAAAGCGATTCGGCGGGACGACGGCTCGTATGTCCGCTTCGATCGCAATGCGGTCGTGATCCTCGACGGCGAGGGCAACCCCCGCGGCACGCGTATCTTCGGTGCCGTGGCGCGCGAGCTGCGACAGAAGAACTTCATGAAGATCATCTCGCTCGCGCCGGAGGTCGTCTGATGTATCTGAAACGAAACGATCTGGTCATCGTCACTGCCGGCGCGCAGAAGGGGAAGCAAGGTCGCGTCCTTCGAGTGGATAACGAGAAGGACACGGTCACCGTGCAGGGCGTGAACCTGCGCTTCAAGCACCTGCGCCGCAGCCAGAAAAACCCGAAGGGCGGGCGTGTGCAGAAGGAAGCCCCGTTGCCGGTGTCGAACGTTCAGCTCGTCGACCCGAAGACGAACTCGCCGACGCGCATCGGTTTTCGCGTCGAAAAGGGCAAGAAGGTTCGGTACGCGAAGAAGAGCGGGGAGCCCGTCTGATCGATGATTCGGCTCAAGGAGAAGTATCGCAGCGAGGTCGTCCCGAAGTTGATGGAGCAGTTCTCGTACGAGAACGTCCATCAGGTTCCGCGGATCGAGAAGATCACGCTGAGCATGGGAATCGGCAAGGCGATCGAGAACAACAAGCGCATCGACGAGGCGGTCAAGGACCTCGCGACGATCACCGGCCAGAAGCCGGTCGTCACGCAGGCGCGCCACTCGATCGCCGGGTTCAAGTTGCGCCAGGGAATGTCCGTCGGCGCGAAGGTGACGCTGCGCGGCGATCGGATGTTCGAGTTCCTCGATCGTCTGATCACGCTCGCCATTCCGCGAGTGCGCGACTTCCGCGGCTTCAGGCCGACGGGATTCGACGGCCGGGGGAATTACTCTCTCGGACTGCGCGAGCAGATGGTCTTCCCGGAGATCGACGTCGACAAGGTGCAGTTCGTGCAGGGTTTGAACATCACGATCACCGTGGACAGCTCGACAGACGAGGCCTCGCGCGCTCTTCTCGAGCACTTCGGGTTTCCGTTCAGGAGGTAACGCGCCGTGGCGAAGAAGTCCTGGCGAGTCAAGCAGATGAGGGAGCCGAAGTTCTCCACGCGGCGGTACAACAGGTGCCAGCTCTGCGGGAGGCGGCGAGGCTACTACAGGAAATTCCAGATTTGCCGGATCTGCTTCCGGGTGCTGGCGAACCGGGGCGAGATCCCCGGCGTCCGCAAGGCGAGCTGGTAAAAGGACGCGAGAACGCGAGAACGCCCGATGAGCATGACGGATCCTATCGCTGATCTCCTGACGCGCATTCGTAACGCGAACGAGATCGGTGCGGCAAAGGTCAAGGCCCCTTACTCCGGACTGAAGAAGAGCGTCCTGAAAGTCCTTAAGGAGCAGGGCTACATCATCGACTACGCCGCGCAGATGGAGGGCACCAAGGGCGTCCTCGAAGTGACGCTGAAGTACGGCCCGGATGGCGAAAAGGTCATCGAGTACATCCAACGCGTATCGAAGCCCGGGCGCCGAGTTTACCGCGGCGCGACGGATCTTCCGGACGTGCTGAACGGTCTCGGTGTCGCGGTCGTGTCGACCTCGAAGGGCGTGCTCTCGAACATCGAGGCCAAGAAGCTCGGTGTCGGCGGCGAAGTGCTCTGCGAGGTTTGGTAGCGGCAAGCTACGAGAGGAATTCGAGACGTGTCGAGGATCGGAAAACAACCCATCGCGATCGCCCAGGGCGTCAAGGTCTCGGCCGCGAAGCACGGCGGAGGCACGACCGTGAAGGTCGAGGGCCCCAAGGGAAAGCTCGATTTCGACTTCCGCGATGACGTCTCGATCGACGTCGAGACCGATAGCGTCGTCGTGGCGCGTCGTGACGATGCCGCATTCTCGCGGTCGTATCACGGCACGGTGCGCGCGCTCATCGCGAACATGGTCGAGGGCGTTTCCAAGGGATTCGAGAAGAAGCTGACCATCATCGGTGTCGGCTACAACGCGAAGCTCCAGGGCAAGAAGCTGGTCCTGCAGATCGGCTTCTGCCACCCGGTCGAGATGGTTATCCCGACCGGGCTCGAGCTCGAGTGCGCGTCGCCGCAGGCGATTGCAGTCCGCGGCGCCGACAAGCAGCTCGTGGGCGAGTTCGCGGCGAAGATTCGAAAGATCCGTCCCCCCGAGCCGTACAAGGGCAAGGGAATCCGGTACCACGACGAGCAGGTCATCCGCAAGGCTGGCAAGGCCTTCGGGTCGGGTGAGTAATCTCTAGATCATGAGTTGTTCGCAAAAGGACTTCGAGGCGAAGAAGGCACGCCGCCATCGCCGCAAGCTCAGCATCCGACGCCGGATCTTCGGGACGAAGGCTCGTCCCCGATTGACGGTTTTCCGGAGCCACAAGAACATCTACTGCCAGATCGTCGACGACATGACGGGCGTGACGCTCGCGTCGGCGTCGACGCGCGCCAAGGATGTGTCCGGAGACGTCGAGGGATTCGGCGGCAACTCCGGTGCGGCTGTCGTGGTCGGCAAGGCGATCGCCGCGAAGGCGCTCGAGCTCGGAATCGAGAACGTGCAATTCGATCGCAACGGCTACAAGTTCCACGGGCGCGTCAAGGCGCTCGCGGAGGCCGCGC
>CAYMRB010000325.1:0-11929 GCA_964392615.1 uncultured Planctomycetia bacterium
CGCCGACTTGACTGGGCTGTTGAACTCGACCTGCGTGCTGAGGTCCAGCAGCTCGACGAGCTTCACCGCAGTCTTGGTCAGAAGACGTGTCGCGATCTCGAGCGGCAAGAGCACGACAACGGTCATCAGATTGAAGAAATCGTGCACCGTGGCGCCGGCGAACGCCCGCTTGAACTCCGCCGACCGCGTCACGTGCCCGAGCGACACGAGCGTGTTGGTGATCGTCGTGCCGATGTTGGCGCCCATGATCATCGGGACGAACGCCGAGATCGAGTCCTCGAGCGATGCTCCCGGCTGCGCGACCACGACGCCGACGATCAGCGACGTCGTCACGGACGATGACTGCACGAGCACTGTCGCGAGAACGCCGACCGCCAGCGCGGCGACCGGCGGCATGCGCGTGATGAGCCCCTCGGCCTGACCCAAGCCGATGCTCTTGAACGTGCCACCGATCGTCTGGATGGCGACGAGGAAGATGTAGAGTAATGCGAAGACCAGGATGGTGCGCAGCACGATCTCGATCTTCGCGCGCGCCGGCGCGTCGACTACCACAGCGATCTCCGTCGAAACCCTCGCAGTGCGAAAACCAGAGACTCCCTCGGTCTCCGTAGCGTCTCGAAGGGTCCGCGCCGGAGCCGAGCGCGCTAAGAGTACAGGAAAGAAATGCGTGGGCTCAAAGAAGAAAACGGGCAAAAAATCGGAGCTCCGGTCACAGAGGGGGTTGCATCCCCCGCTGCCACGATCGCGACGTGTCGACCGACGCCGCGCCGGGGCTGTCCCGCCCTGCACCGACCTGCTACATTCGCGGAGGATCGCGGGCTTCGTGACCGTGTCCTCCAGGCTTCCCGTTCACAGAGCTCGGTGATGCGCTACTGGCAAGTTGCAATGATCGTCGGGGTCGCCCTCGCAGTCTCCGCGGGTGCTTCCGGTAACGATGAGACTCCGTCGCTCGCGGCGGGCCTGGTCGGTCGCTACTACGTCGGCGAGCCTGCCGAGCGAGCCCCCGCACTCGAGCGGGTCGATCCGACCCTCGCGTTCGACTGGTCCGACGGTAGCCCCGACGAGCGACTGCCACCCGGCCCGTTCACCGTGGTGTGGACGGGCTTCCTGCGCCTGGACGACGACGGCGACGTGCGCTTCTCGAGCCGGGGCAATGGTCGCTTGCGCGTGTGGATCGCGGAGCGCATCGCCTACGACTCGACGTCGCCCTCCGATGCGCGGACCGTCACGCTGGAGTACGGCGAGCACGCGCTGCGCGTCGAGTACCGCGCCCCCGCGACCGGCGCCGCTGTGCAGCTGTTGTGGGAGAGCGACTTCTTCGCGCCGGAGCCGATCGGCGCACGCTGGCTCTTCCACCGCGGCGGGTCGGCCGCCGAGGAGCCTCCGTATGATCGCGGCCGTCGCTTGTTCGACCGTTACGGCTGCGATCGCTGTCACGGACGCGATGAGGCGAACGTTGCCGCGCGGCTGTTCGGCGCGCGTCGACCGGGTCCGCCACTCGTGCGCTCCGCGCGCATCGTCCCCGACTACCTCGCGCGCTGGCTGCGCGATCCTCGAGCGATCCGTCCGGGAACGCCGATGCCGGCTTTGGGGGGTACGTCCGAGGAGATCGCGACAGCCGCCGCTTCGATCGCGGCGTTCCTCGCGAGCAGCGCGGCTCCTGAGCCGGCGCGCGACGAGGTCGATGACACGGGCGCCATCGACGCGGGACCGAACGCCGAGCGCGGGCGCGTGCGCTTCCACGAGCTCGGCTGCGTCGCGTGCCACGCTCCCGACAGCCCGCTAGCGAAGACGGAACGTCGAGCACCTACACTCGCCGATGTCGGATCGAAGTGGCCGCGAGAAGCGATCACCGACTTCCTGCTCGCGCCGTTGCGCTCGCACCCCGAGGGGCTCATGCCGGACTTCGGCCTCGACCGCCGCGTCGCCGAAGATCTGACGGCTTATCTGGCCGGATTCCGGCTCGACGCCAGAAGCTCCTCCGACGACTCCGAACCGCTGCAGTCCGACGCCGCGGCCATCGCCGCCGGACGCGGCCTCGTCGAGCGGCTCGGGTGCGGCGCGTGTCATGAGCTTCCAGCGACCTCGCCGCCGACGTCGTCGTCACCTCCGGTCGCGCCTTCGCTCGCCGAGCTCTCGTCGACCGTGCGGGCGGGCGAGTCCGACGAGCTCGCGAGCCGCGGCTGCTTGCGATCGAATCGCGCCGCGGACAAGCCGTCAGGCCCTCGCGCAGCCCCACCGTTCTTCGCGTTCGATCGCCTCGATCGACAGGCTCTCGTTGCGTTCCTGGGGCAGCGCCCGCGCTCCCCCACGATCGCGTCGCGCGAGCTCGCCCGACGCGCGTTCGACGAGCAGCTCGGCTGTCGTGAGTGCCACACCCGCGACGGAACCGGCCGCGAGCAGCTCGCGACGTCGGCCGAGAGCTTCTGCGCGAAGCGGAAGGACGCGGATCCGGCGCGCATGACGCCTCCGGATCTCGATGGCATCGGCGCGCGATTGCGGCGCGAGTCGCTGGTCGAGATGATTCGCGGCGACGCTCCCCGCGCACGACCGTGGCTCTCGGTCTCGATGCCGCGGTTCGCGCTCTCGCAGCGCGAGGTGGCCGCTCTCGCCGATTGGCTCGAGACCACGGACCGCATCCCACGTCTGCGCGCGCCGCGGGCGCAGCGCCCACCGACCGACCTGACCGCGACGGGTTGGCAGCTCGTCGGGGGAAGCGGCTTCTCGTGCGTCACGTGTCACCACCTCGGCGGGCGGACGCCGACCGGCGAGTCGCACGCGCCCGAGCTCACCCTCGCGTCGCGGCGCGTCAGTCGCGCGTGGTTCCACCGCTACCTCGACGCACCGAGCCGACGCGTCGCGGACGTCACGATGCCGGCGTTCGTGTTCCCGGTCGCCGGCGTACTCGACGGCGACCTCTTCGCGCAGAAGGAAGCCGTTTGGCAATTCCTCAAGCACACGCCGGCCGACAAGCTCGGCGATCTCGTCGCGAGCGAGAGCTCGACCGTACGCGTCGCCGGGCGCCGCCCTCGCGTCGTCCAAGGTCGCGTGCTCGGCTTCGCGAACGTCACGCGCGGCATCGCGATCGGCCTGCCCAACCGCACCTCCGTGCTGTTCGACTACGAGCGCATGACGTGGAAGGCGAGCTGGACGGGTGGCTTTCTCGAACGAACGGGCAGGCACGGCGCACAGCAGTGGTGGGACCCCGCCGGCGAGCCCGTCTGGGTCGACCGACGGGGTGTCCCGCCGATCCTGTTCCGACACAGGGAGAGCGGCGAGTGGCTCGCGCCCGCATCGTGGCGCAAGCGGTTCGGCTTCCTCGATCGCGTGACGATCGTCGGACGCGCCGTGCGACTCGAGTACCGGCTCCGCGCGCCGGGCGCTCCGACCGGAACGCACGAGGCGCGCGCGTGGATCGACGTCGACGAGCTCGTCGAGCCGAATCCTCCGGGCGCCGTCGGCTTCACGCGTACCGTTCGCGTTCGCAGCGTGCCCCAGGAGTACGACATCGTGCTCGGCGTCGGCGTCGGCGCATCGCATGACGCAGCGACGACGCAAGTCACCCCTTCAGCCTCGGACAACGACGCATGGCACGACCTTCCCGCGCTCGCGTTCCGAGGCGCGGACCGCCGTCGACGAGAGATCCGCGTCACGTCCAACCAACGAGCGCGCTGGATCGCACCGCCGGACGCGATCGTCAGTCCGGTCGAGCAGCCCTTCACGGACGATCCGATGGATCCCGCGACGCGGTACCCGCCGGAGTCGCTCCCCGGAGCCGGCCTCGCGTCGGTGCTGGTCGAGAATCCGGGAGCTGCTTCGCTCGAGGTCGTTTGGCAGCACGCGGTCGCACCGCCCGGTCCACCGGCAACGCACCGCCCGCCGCGCCGATGGGCCGGACCTCCCGTTCGTGAGCCGCTTCAGGACCTGGACGCGCCGCGCTATGCGCACGAAACGATCGCGCCTTCCGTTCTCGCGGAATCGCGGCGCCCCGCCGTGCCGCCCGGATTCCGTATCGAACGGCTGCCGCTGCCGGACGACTTCCTGGTCTGCGCGCTGACGTTCTGGAAGGGCCGCTTCCTCGTCGGTGGCTACGACGGTGAGCTGCGCATCGCCGACGACACGGACGGCGACGGCAGCCCGGACCGCTACCGCCACTTCGGCGGCACGCTGCAACAGGTGAACAACCTGCGCGTGTTCGACGGCGAGATCTACGCGACGTCGCCGGGCGCCGTCTATCGCATCCGCGATCTCGACGGCGACGAGATCGCCGACTCGTACGAGCTCCTGAGCTCGTTGTGGGACTGGTCCGGCCATCAGAACGATTGGTTCAACGGCCTGACGCGCGATCGCGAGGGCAACCTTTACGGCGCCAACTCGACGGCGTTCATCTACCGCCCCGGAGGCAAGCCGCCCGGGTACTACCTGCGCGGCGACGTCCTCAAGATCACGCCCGACGGTCGCACGATCCGCTGCGGCACGGGAACGCGCTTCCAATTCGGTTGGGCGCAAAGCGCCGCGGGGCACATGTACTTCAACATCAACCAGGGTCACTACAACTACACGAACGGCATCCACCTCGTGATCGACGGCGCGCACTACGGCTTCCTCGAGCCCGACCTGAGCAAGGTGCAGAAGCCTGTGATCCGCGCGCCGTATCCGTGGTGCAAGTCGCTGACCGGGATGGCGTTCGCGGAGTCCCCGGTGCCGTTCGGCCCGTTCCAGGGCCAGGGCTTCTCGGGCGACTACAACACGAATCAGGTCATCCGCTGGACGGACTACGCGGTCGGAGAAGATCGCCAGGGGACCTGCTATCCGTTCCTGACCGGCACCGACGCAGGCCCGACGGAGATCGCGTTCGGCCCCGACGGCGCGCTGTACGTCGGCTTCATGTGCGACCAGGGCTGGTACGGCGGACGAGCCCGCGGCGGAATCTACCGCGTCACGTACGAGGGACCGCCGACGGTCGCGGTGCGCGAAGCGCGCGTCGAGCGCGACGGCTTCCGGCTCGAGTTCACGGTCGCGCTCGATCCGGACTCGGTGTCTCCCGACGCGTGTCGCAGCGTGCACCGCTGGTGGCACGAGAACAAGGGAGCGTACGCATCGCCGGAGATCGCGCACGAGGACGTGCCGGTGCAAGACGTCACGCTCTCCGCGGACGGCCGCTCGCTGCGGCTCAACGTCGATGTGACGCTGGTGCCTCGGCTGTACCGCATCCGGCTCCGCGGCCTGCGCGCACGCGATGGTCGCCCGCTGCCCGACGAGCCGGTCTTCCTGACAGTTCACGACTTGCCGCGATGAGGCTCATGGTGACGTTTTCGACGCTCGGATTCACGAATCGCCGCGCCGCGCTGCTGCTGGCTCTCGCCCTCCTCGCCGCGCCCCCGTGGGTCGATGCGGACGACGGGGAGGGGCTCGTCTCGTACTGGAACTTCGACGACACCCTCGTCGACAGCGCGTGGAGCTTTCGCGGCAATGCATCGCTCTCGCAGGACAACTTCCGCGTCGTCGGCGGAACGGCGCGGTTCGCTCCGGGTCGCGTCGGGCGAGCGCTCGTGCTCGACGGAGAGTACCTCGTCGCCCGCTTCTCGCCGGACGTCCGACTCCCTCCGAGCTACACGATCGAGGCGTGGATCCGACCGCGAAACCCGAAGGCGACTTGGCAGCGATTCGTGCTGTGCTGGGGCAACGAGAAGTCGTATCACTTCGCGCTGCGAAGCGGCACGGTCAGCCTGTACCACGCGCAGTCCGACGGCCAGGAGCCCCACCCCGAAGGCGGCGAGGTCGTCGCCGATCGCTGGCAGCACATCGCCGCGGTGGCCGACGCGAACGCGCGGCGGCTAACGGTCTATCTCGACGGCAAGGAGGTCGCGAGCGTCGAGCACGACGGAAGTCTTCGACCGGCCACGAAGGAGCACCTCGGCATCGGCGACTCCGCCGGCGGCCCCGGACAGAGCAATCGCTACGTCGGCGCGATCGACGAGCTCGCGATCTGGAACGTCGCGCTCGATGCGAAGCGGATCGCGCGACACGCGACGCGGAAGGATCGCCCTCTCGACTTGCGTCCACGGAGCTACGCCGACGTCGTCGCGGCGGACGCGCCGCTGCGCCATTGCTCGTTCGACCAGATGAGCGACGGCGAGCCGGATGGCTTCGCCTGCCGAGGCGGCGCACGGCACGGCGTCGAGGGCGTCTATGAACGCGGCTGCGAGCTCGACGGCGTCGACGATTGGGTCGACCTGGGCGGAGCCGGCGACATCGACGGCGCTGCTGCTCTGAGCGTCGAGGCGTGGATACGCTGGACCGGACGCCCGGGCGAAATGAAGCGAGAGCGCGAATTCGTCCGCCGGGAGGAGTCGTTCGCGCTCGGCTCGGGCTGGCGCCGTGGCTCCGCTCCGGCCGAACGGCAACGCGTGCGGTTCTGGGTGCACCGCGACGGCCGCTGGGTCCACTCGGGAAACGGCACGACGGACATCGACGACGGCCGCTGGCACCACGTTGTCGGCACCTTCGACGGGAAGACCGTACGCGTGTTCGTCGACGGCGTCGAGCAAAGCTCGCAACGCGTCGAGGGCGCGCCGCTGTCGAGTCGCGGCCGAAACGTCGTCGTCGGATCCATGGCTGGACGCGACGAGTTCTTCCGGGGCAGGATGGACGAGGTCGCGATCTACTCCCGCGCGCTGACGCCGGACGAGGTCTGGGAGCATTGGGTATTCGGCAGCGCGGAGTAGACAGCCATGAACACAAACGCAGGAGCAACGGACGGATGAAAGCAACGATCTTCGCTTTGACTCTCGTCGGCCTGTGCAGCGGACAGCTGCACGCCACGCCGAAGGCACGCCCCAACGTCGTGCTGATCTTCATCGACGATATGGGCTACGGCGACGTCGGCTTCAACGGCGCCAAGGGGCCGCGCACGCCGCACCTCGATCGCCTGGCGACCGAGGGCATGCGGTTCGAGCACTTCTACGTCGGCTGCGCGGTGTGCTCCGGCTCGCGCACCGCGTTGCTGACCGGATGCCACTACCAGCGGCTGAGCATGGCGGCCGTCCTGTTTCCGCCGAGCAAGAAGGGACTGCATCCGGACGAGGTCACCGTCGCGGACATGCTCAAGGGTGCGGGCTACCGTACCGCGTGCGTCGGAAAGTGGCACCTCGGCCATCTGCCACCGTGCTTGCCGACATACCAGGGCTTCGACTCGTACTACGGCATCCCGTACAGCAACGATATGTGGATCGATCCGGCGAATCAGCTGGCCGACGACATCGTCGTGCGGCAAGGGTTGACGCTCGCCGAGGTGAAGGCCGGACACAAGAAGCGGAATCAGGTGCCGCTCTTCCGGGACGAAGAAGTCATCGAGTACCCGGCAGACCAGTCCACGCTGACGAAGCGCTACACCGAGGAGGCCGTGCGGTTCATCGAGGCGAACAAGGAGCGGCCGTTCTTCTTGTACCTGCCGCACACGATGGTACACCTGCCGCTCGCGGTCTCGGACGCGTTCAAGAACCGCACGCCCAAGCTGATCTGGAACGCGATCGAGGAGGTCGATTGGTCGGTCGGCGAGATCGCGAAGACGTTGCGCAAGGCCGGCATCGCAGAGAAGACGCTCGTCATCTTCACGAGCGACAACGGCGCCGCGGTCGGCTCCTCGCTGCCGCTGCGCGCGAAGAAGGGCAGCGTGTACGAGGGCGGCATCCGCGAGCCGACGGTCATGTGGTGGCCGGGCACGATTCCGGCCGGCTCGGTCTGCCGCGAGGTTGCTGCGACGATCGACGTCCTGCCGACGCTGGCCGGCCTCTGCGGCGGCAAGCTGCCCGACAGGAAGATCGACGGACGCGACATCTGGCCGCTGATGTCCGGCAAGGAGGGCGCCAAGAGCCCCCATGACACGTATGCGCTCATGCACGGTCCCGGCTGCGTGCGCGCGGGCCAGTGGAAGTTCTACCCGTGGCAGGAGGGCAAGGGACGCGGCCGCAACGCGACGAAGCGCGAGCCGTCCAAGCACCCGGTGCAGCTCTATGACGTCATCGCGGACATCGCCGAGACGAAGAACGTCGCGGCGGAGCACCCGGACGTCGTGAAGCGCCTGCAGGCGGCGTACGACGCGCACGTCGCGGACATCAAGAAGAACCGACGCCCGACAGCGGAGATGCCGCGACGCGCCGACGCGCCGACGCCGGACCTGAGGAGACCGAAGAGGGCGAAGGCTGGAGCGAGCGCGAAGAAGGCGAAGTAAGCGCCGGTCTCTGCTCGGACCGAGCCCGAAGCGAAGCCAGAGAGCCTGAGCGCACCTGTGCCGATCGAACGAGACGGCAGAACGAGTTCGCGCGGCACTCCTGCCGTGCTATTCTGAACGCTCGTCAGTTGTAGCCAGCTCTCGGAGCCCGGAGGAGCAGACATGGGACGGACGATCGCAGCCATCGCTTGGGTGTTGTGCATCGCGACGAGCGCGTACGGTCAAGACGCGACGAAGGACCGCGCCGCGGACGATGCGACGAAGATCCTCATCGAGGAGCTCCGCCTCCTGCGGCAGAAGATCGAGTCGCTCGAGGCGAAGATCGACGGGCTCGAGAAGGAGGTCCGCGCACTGCGCGAGGGCACCGCTGCGGAGGCGAAGAAGCAGCCGAAGGCGCGCGCCCCGAAGACGGACAAGGAGAAGTTCCTCAAAGACTTCGGCAAGCTGCTGCCCAAGGAGTTGCGCGACAAGATCGAGAGCGGCGAGATCGACCCGCCCGGCGGATTCGGGTCTTTCGACGACCATGAGAGGCGCGGCCCGGACCGCGCAGCCCTCGCCGAGATCGAGCTTCCGGAGGATCCCAGCGAGCAGGACGTGAAGGCGTATATCAACGTCATCCTCGACGCGAGCATCGGGCAGAACACGGTGGGATCCGACGACCCGCAGATCGGCATGCTCGCCGCCGTCGGCCACAAGCACTTCCACCTTCTCCTGGCGGCGCTGCTGAAGGAAGGCAAGTTCAGCGGCTTCGCAAAAACCCACTACCTCCGCCACGCGATCGGGCGGTTGGCGACCGACGAGGACAAGCCTGAGATCATCGATGCGCTCGAACGACACCGCGAGCTCGTCGAGATCGTCCTGGCGAAGGGCTGGTGCGAGGACGCGAAGGACGTGCTGATCCGCGGCCTCGCACACCAGGGCGGCGTCTCCGGACTCGGCTACTACGTGCCCACCGAGTGGATCGAAGCCGTGGCGGAGCTCCGGGATCCGAAGACCTACCCCGACCTGGAGCGCTACCTGGCCCGCGGCTCGAATCCGGCGATGACGTACGACGCGATCCGCGACCTGCCGGGCATCGAGCTCGCGGACGCCGTCGGCAAGGCCTGGAAGCGCACGCGCGGCCCGATGAGCTTCGGGCGGGACCGCCTGGCGCCGATCGCGCTCGGCTACGGTCACTTCGAGGCGCTCGAGTCGACGATCGGCCAGCTCGAGGATGCCGAACGCTGGGAGATCGCGAAGCTCCGAACCGCGCTCCAGCGTCACACCGAGGCCCGCGGCTCGAACGACGCAATTCGCAAGTGGTTCGACAAGAGCCGCGAGTTGCTGCGGTGGGACGCGAAGACCCGACGGTGGCGCGTCGGCGCCTGATCCCCTCGGGGCAGGCTCGAACTGGCCGTTTTCTGGCCAAAAGGTCTGGCGCCATCGGGCGCGAGGCCTACAATCGACCATCTGGCCAGATTCGAGCCAGTTCCCGCGTCCCCTCGCCCCTCCTCCATGCTGCCCACGACGCTCGCCCGCCATCCGCGTTACGAGCTCGAAGCGCCCCTCGGCGCCGGCGGTATGGGCATTGTCTACCGCGCCCGCGACCGCAACACCGGCCGCACGGTCGCCCTGAAGACCGTCCCGACGCCGAGCGCCGAGGACCGCTTCTACCTCGAGCGCGAGATCCGCGCGCTCGCACGCTTGCAGCACCCGGCGATCGTCCGGCTCTGGGACGTCGGCCGCATCGGCGATGAGGTCTTCTACGCGATGGAGTTCCTCGCGGGCACGCTCCTGACCGAGCTGCTCGCGCCTCCGCCGCCCGATGGCCGGGCGATTAGCGACCTCGTCGCGGCCGCGGTCGAGGTCCTCGGCGCCCTCGATGCGATCCACGACGAGGGCGTCGTGCACGGCGACCTGAAGCCGTCGAACATCATGGTGCTGGCGGACGAGGAGACGGGTGACGACGGGTGGGCCGCGCTGCGCGCGCGACCGCTTCGCGTCAAGGTCTTCGACTTCGGCCTCGCGCGTGCCGACCGCCACGGCGCCGCATGGCATCTGGCGCGACGAGGCACGGGCGGCGACGTCGACCGCGAGGAGACGCACTCCGTCACGGGTGGCACGCCGCTGTACATGTCGTTCGAGCAGCTCCAGGGCGGTACGGTCGACGAGCGCTCCGATCTGTACTCGATCGGCGCGCTGCTCTACCACCTGGTCACCGGCCGACCGCCGTTTCTCGACCTGACTTCGACGCTGACGCGCAAGCCGCTGCCGCCCGGCGCCGCGAGCGTCAACGCCGCCTGCCCGCCAGCGCTCGACGCGCTGCTCGCCGATCTGCTCGAGACCCGCCCCGAACGTCGCCCGCAATCCGCCTCCGAGGTCGCCGCGCGCCTGCGCGCGTTCGAGAGCGGCGGCTTCACTCCGCACGTCGACGCTCCGCCGGCACTCCTCGGCCCGACCTTCGTCGGTCGCGAGCAAGAGATCGCCAGCGTGCGGGAGGCGCTCGCCGACGTCGTCGCGACGGGCAGCGGCCGGCTCATGCGCTGGGCCGGCGAGCGCGGCAGCGGCAAGACCTGGCTGCTGACCTCGGGCGACCTGAAGAGCGAAATCACACTCGGCGAGAACGCGGCCTTCCTCTACGGCGCATTCGGAGCCCACGAGGGCCTGCGCGCGGGTCTCGCCGGAGTATTCCGCGACGCGCTCGCGCTGCTGCCCGCGACGGGGGGCGGCGAAGACGACGCGTCGCCGCGGCTGACCGGCGCGTGGACCGACGCGTTCCTCGCCGCGCTCGGACTCGGCGAGAACGACGCGACGACGTCGGCGAAGGTCGGAGACGACAGATCGACGCTACTCGATTCGCGCCCCGGCTACGGCGAGGGCAGCGAGGAGCTCGAGCGCCAGGGAGTGCTCGCGACCGCGCTGCAGGTGCTCGAGGAGATCGCGAGCGGACGACCGATCGTCATCGCGCTCGACAACGTCGAGCACGCAGACGATCACGAGCTCGAGTTCCTGACGCTGCTGAGTCGGCGACTGGAGACCCTGCCGATCCTCCTGGTCGTCGCGTACCGGCCCGAGCAGCTCGTCGACGCGCCCTGCATCCGCGAGTGGCTGGCAGACGCCGCGGAGCCGGAACGAACGCTCGGCGGGCTCGCCGACAGCGACATCGACTCGTACGCCCACGCCGTCCTCAGCCCGCGCGGAGCGGTCGCGCCGGAGCTGGTGCGATACCTCGCGCGCGATAGCGAGGGAAAGCCCGACCGACTGCACTCGCGCCTGAGCTTCCTCTGGTCCCGCCAGCTGCTCGATCGCGTCGACGGCACCTGGACGCTGACGCGTGAACCGGAACGCGAACAGTCGACGACCCCGTGGCAAGAGCTCGTCGACCCGCTCGACGACACGGCGCGACGCGCCCTGGTGACGGCGGCGGTCATCGACGCACCGTTCGACGCACGGTTCCTGTCGGCCTTGCTGGCGGAGGACTCCGACCCCGAATCCGAAAGGCCAAGAAGGACTCACCACAGAGTCACCGAGGACACAGAGACACACAGAGAAGAGGAACAGGCTCTCCAGGTCTTCTCTGAGTCCTCTGTGTCCTCTGTGGTGAATCCTCTTCTCTTGTCCGACTCCGACTCCGACACCCCCCCCCCCGAACCCACTGCCCGGCCCCCGCGCACGGCCGCCGCCCCCCTCCAGCCCGAGCCCACCGGCTACCGCCAC
>CAYMRB010000326.1:0-11919 GCA_964392615.1 uncultured Planctomycetia bacterium
CTCCAGCTCGGCCACGCGATCATCGCGACCGAGGAAGCGGAAGTGCGCGCGGAGCGAGCTGCAGGCCAGCGCGGCCTCGAGCCGCGATTGACTCGCCTGCACCGCGAAGACCGCGTCGTCCAAGCAGGCCAGGCTTCGCGCCTCGTCGCCGAGGTTCCAGTGGCACACAGCCCGACAGATGAAAAGCGACGAGAGGACGGGGCGGGAAACCGCGTGGGCCGCGATGGCGTCGCAGGCTTGCAGGCAGACCCGCCAGCGACCGTGAGCTCGCGCGAGCGTTGTCACCCCGAGAAGTCGCCGGACGCGGAGCTGGTCGCGATCGAGCGCCACCGGCAGCATCGGCAGGTCGGAGACATCCGGCAGTCGCGGCGCATCGGCGTCAACCGTGAGCCCCGCACTCAGCGCGTCGCGGGGATCGCTTCCGGCGACGAAGAGCTCCGCCGCCGTGGACACGAGTGTGAGGGCGAGCCCCAGACTTCGAGGTCCGTTCTGGTCACTGCAATGCGCCAGGCAGGCCTGTCGCAGGAACTGCAGGGCCTCGTCGCGGCGCCACTGCAGGAACCGGATACGCCCACGACCATGCAGCGCCCAGCCGCTGTCGTCGTCGCCGAGCAGCCCGAAGGCCTCGGTCAGCCGTGCGTCACGGTACGCGGCGAGCCACTCCGCGGAGAGGGGCGTGAACTCCCTCTTCGCGTCGTTTTTCTGGCAGGTTACGTCGGCCGATTCGGCTGCCTCACGGATCGTCCGAAGGCTGCTCCACGCGATGCGCTGGAGCTCGGACTGCCACTCTCGACTCATTCCGAGTACCCTAGATCTGGCGGTCGCAGGTTGCAAGCTCGTTTTGCCGTGGCCATGGTGCTACGGAATGTCTTGCAATCTCGGTGCCGGAGGAGTATCAGAGGAGCGGGCGAGTCTGAGCTTCGCGCGGGCAGGGGCAGGGAGTCAGCGAGGATCCGCGGCGTGCACGAGCCAGACGACCGAGAGGCCGATCGGCACGATCCCCGGAGCGGGCAGGCGTCCCGTTTCGGCGAAGTGTTGGGCCGGATTTTTGACGAAATCGACGCGCAGGCTAGCTCGGACGGGGCGTCGATTCGCCTCATCGACCGGGGCAAAGACGGCGTCGTTGCGCTGGTGGAGCTGCGGCGGGAGCCCTCCGCACCCGTGCGGGCGATTGGCGAACTCCGCGCCGAGCGCGGCGACGGGCAGGACATCAGGACGACACGCGAGATCGAGGAGTCGTTCAGCTCGATCGTCGCCCACCTGCGGGGGTTGATCCGGCAACTCGAGGAAGTCGCCCCGCCGGTGGGGGAATCCAGCGTCAGAGTGCTGTCGCGTCGGGTGAGCACGGAGGCGTAGCCTACGCGCCTTCCGCCTCGCTCCACGTGGGAGACTTCTCGACGCCGGCGGCGACGTCGGCCGTCAGCTCGCGGATACGTTCCTTCGCTGCTTCGACGGCGTCATCGAGCGAGATCAGCTCGAGGTCGTCGCTCGTGCGCAGCTTGACCTCGACCTGGCCGTTCTTCAGCGAGCGGTCGGACAGGACGATTCGGATAGGCATCCCCAGCAGGTCGCACTCGGCGAACTTCGCGCCCGGACGGAGATCGCGGTCGTCGTAGAGCACCTCGATGCCAGCGGCCTGCAGCTTCTCGTACAGACGGTCCGCCTCGTCGGCCGTCTTCGGATCGCGCGCCAGCCCGACCAGATGGACTTGATACGGCGCGACCGTGATCGGCCAGCACAGCCCCTTGTCGTCGCGGTGCGCCTCGGCCACGCACGCGAGCAGACGGCCGACCCCGATGCCGTACGAGCCCATGACGATCGGCTTCGACTCACCGTCCTCGTCGACGTAGTTCGCTCCGAGAGCCTCCGAGTACCGCGTGCCGAGCTGGAAGATGTTGCCGACCTCGACGCCGCGCTTGAGCTCGATAGGTCCGCCGCACTCGACGCAGGGAGCGCCGTCGTAGACCAGCGCGATCGAGCCGACGACGTCCGGCTCGTAGTCGCGGCCGCAGTTCGTGTTGCGCAGGTGGTAGTCCGCCTCGTTCGCTCCGCCGACGAGGTTCGTCGACTCTGCGACGGCTTCATCGACGATGACCATCACATCGTCGCGATTCGCGCCGATCGGCGACGCGAATCCGGGGACCAGGCCGACCGCGACGAGCTCCTCCGGATGTGCGGGGCGCAGCGAGTCGACACCCGCCAGGTTCTGGATCTGGACCTGATTGGCGTCCATGTCGCCCCTGACGACAGCCACGACGGTCTTGGTATCGCCGCTCTCCTTGCGCTCGCCGATGTAGCACATCACCTTCGCGCAGTCGGCAGGCTCGACTCCGAGGAACGCGGCGACCTCCTCGATGGTCGCCGCTCCGGGCGTGTGGACCTTCTCGGTCGGCTGCTGCGGCTCGGAAGAGCCGGGGGAGGCCTTGAACTTGGCTACTTCGCGGTTGGCGGCATACCCGCAGGCCGGACAGATGGCGAGCGAGTCCTCGCCGATATCCGTCACGTACATGAACTCGTGCGCGACCTTCCCGCCCATCATGCCGACGTCGCTGGCGACAGCCTGGAGCGGCAGCGCGGCTCGCGCGCCGATGCGGAAGTAGGCGTCGTAGTGACGCACGTACTGCTTGCGCAGGCCTTCGGCGTCGAGATCCAACGTGTACGAGTCCTTCATGACGAACTCGCGGACGCGGATCAATCCGCCCCGCGCGCGCGGCTCGTCGCGGAACTTCGTCTGGATGTGGAAGATCAGGAGCGGCAGCTGTCGGTAGGTATGGACCTCCGTGGATGCCAGCTGGCCGACGACCTCTTCGTGGGTCATCGCGAGGACCATGTCGCGGCCGGAGCGATCGACGAAGCGCGCCATGGTTTCGTCGATCGCCTGGTAGCGACCGGTCTTCTGCCAGATCTCCGCAGGGTGGACGACCGGCATGCACATCTCCTGCGCGCCGATCGCCTCCAGCTCCTCGCGCAGGATCTGCTCGATCTTGCGAACCGATCGCCACCCGAGGGGCAGGTACGAGAAGATCCCGGATGCCAGCTGTCGGATGTAGCCCGCGCGCAGCATCAAGCTATGCGACTCGAACTCGACATTGCCGGGTGTCTCGCGCAGCGTCGTACCGAAAAGAGCCGACAGTCTCATCGCGCTGTCCTGTTCCGTTTCTCAGGTGGTGCGTTTGTCGAGTTCTGGCAACGAAGATCCCGCACGGGCGTGTACCAGCGCGCTATCCTGCCGGTGCTCTCGGGGCCCGTCAACAGTCCGTTGTGGCGTGACGGCCCTCGGACTCAGAGATCCTCGAAGCGAAAGTGCTTCTCGACGTCGACGATACCGGTCGCGCCGTCGACCTCGATATAGGGGTAGATCAGGAAGTTGACCGGGTCGCCGCGCTGCGGCGGATCGAGGATCAGGTCGCGGCCGCGAGAGAACGCGACGCGGTTCGCGCAGATCGTGCCGAAGAAGTAGTCGGCACGCGTCGGGTCCTTGTCGGCCTCGGAGGCGTCCACGGGGCGCCAGCGGTCGTCGTCGCCCTGGAACCAGGCCCAGCAGTGATAGCCGCCGACATCCCCCTTCTTCTTGTCGGCGGGGAGCGGAAAGCCGATCTCGAACACCGCCGGGATCTCGCGGGACCGCGTCATGGCGATGAACAGGGTGTGGAAGTCCGAGCAGTTCCCCTTGCCCGCGGCGCACACGAATTCGAGATCGCCCCGCCCCCAGCCCTGTCCCGATTTGTCGTACCGGACATCCGCGACGACCTGGTCGTAGATCGCCCGCGCGGTAGGCGAGGCTCCGGATCGGCCGCGCGCCGCCCGAGAGGCTCGGGACTTGGCGTTCTCGTTGAGCGGTGCGAGCCGGTCGCCCGACAGCAAGCGCTCGCGTTGCGGCGAGCCCGCGAGACGCGCGACCGAGCGGACCTCTCTGCGCTCCACGTCCATCGTCAACGTGATCGACAGCTCGCGCGGAAAGGGAGCGTCCAGCTCGAGGTAGACCAGCCGGTTCCCGTACGTGCGCTCCGTCCCCAGCCGATGCGGAATCGGCGCATCGACGCGCACGTTCGTCACCGACTGCGTCTCATCGGTCGTCGGCAGCGGCAGCCACACACGCGCTTGCGCCGCGTGCGCCGGAAAGCCGGAGATCGTCGCCGTGTATTCGAAGCGAAAGCTCCGCTGGATTTCGGGCTCGTCCGTCGGGATGGTTTGACAGCCAATCGTGGTGAACGCGATCAGGAGGATCGCGCAGCGTGCGAGATGCATGGGGGTTCACTCCTCGAGCTGGTTCGGCTCATCGAGCGCCGAACGACCTTGAGCGTTGGAAGAGGAAGGGGCTCCGCTACCTCGGGAATCCGAAGACGGATGCAGACAACCTGCCGGCAGACGCGGAGCGCGGTCAGCCGAACGGCAGGGTGAAGAGGAATCGTCGCATGGGCTGCATCACGAGACTGAGTGTAGCCGGTCAGACGGCGCGGTCAATCAGCGGGCGAGGATTCGGGGTGACCGACGGCTGACGGTCCGGTCCGGGGCGGACCCTATCGCGTCGCGTCAGCTCGCGTTTGCACCCGCAGCCCTACATCCACGCGGAATCCTGGAGCCTCGAGCTCGAGCACGCCGTCCGACACGGATGCAGCGTCGACGCGAACCCGCTTGCCGGCCGACGTGTCCCACCACTCGACGCGGTACGCGCCGTCGTCGAGCCCGTGTATGCGAACGCCCGCTCCCTCGAACGCCGTCGGCTTCTCGATAGTGCCGCCCGCCGGCCAGTCGAACGCGGGATCGAGGAGCCAGCCGAGCAGCTCCCTGCGCGTCGCCACGCCGTATGCCTCGACCTTCTTGCCGATCGACTCGATGCGCGCCGGCTCCATCCCTGCGCGCGCGATCGCGGTGCCGTCGAGGAACTTCCCGAGCGCCGTCCAGTGTCCGTGCAGTCGTTCGCGGTGGATGCTCTCCCACCACCACGACATCGCCGTGCCAGCGCCGCCGGTCATCGCGCCGCTCCACACGGCCTGGTGCAGCGCGCGAAAGTACGGGTCCTGCTTCGGCCGCCAGCCGCGCCAATCCGTGCCGTACTCGCCGACGAAGATCGGCTTCCCGTAACGCTCGTGGAAGCGCGTGACGACCGATCTGGTCATCGCGGCCGGGCGCTTCGCGTTGTACGAGTGGAACTGGCTGAAATCGAGCTCGGGAAGACGCCAGTAGTCCCCGCGCTCGCTGCTGCCGGTGAGGCTCGTCGTGATCAAGTGGTCGTACGGATCGATGGCTCGCAAGTGACGAGCCATGTCGCGGTGCCAGCTCACGACGTCAGCGTGCTCGACCTGGTCGTACGCGTTGTCGATCTCGTTGAAGAACTGCCACGCCAGGAGATTCGTGAAGCTGCCCCAGCGCGCCACCATGTAGCGCAGGCGCTTTTCGTAGAGCCGTCGCGCGGCCGGCAGCGTGAAGAAGTCATTGGCGCGCTCGCACGGCCCGCCGTGAGCCTTGTTGTACGGATGGCTCGGCCAGTAGTTGTTGCCGCCCCAATAGTCGGCCTTCGACCGGAACATGCCGTGGAAGTCGAAGCACAGCATGACGAGAATGCCGCGGCGTTCGCATTCGGCGAGCACGCGATCGACCGTCCACGCGCGGTCGAGGCGGTAGTTCAATCGATCGCCGCGGTCCCACTCGATGCCGAACGCATTCGGCCACATCCAGATGCGGATGTAGTTCATGCCGGCGTCGCGATACGCGTCGAGCCAATCGTCGTAGTCGAACGTGCCTCGACGGCCGTGCCAGCAGCAACACACGCCGTTCAGAAAGAGGGGGGTGCCGTCGTCGAAGCGGAAGTAGCGCTTGGACGTCTCCTCGACCCGTACGAAGCCGCGACCGTCTCGAGTGGCGACGTCGATCTCGATCTCGCCCCGAGCGATCGTCTTGCCCCGGCTCTTCCAGAATGCCTCGACGTGGTGGGGGCCTGATACGACCGGCGTGTAGCGGATGCGCCACTCGCGCTCGCCGCGCGGCGTCAACACCTCGCGGCGACGGTCGAGGCGGCGGTCGTATTCCTGGAACAGGAAGCCGGCAACATCGACCGCTGGCCCCTTCGGCCCCTTCACCTTGGCGTCCAGCGCGACCTCGTCCGGGTCGAACGCGTTGCTGGACGATGTCGAGACACCGTCCGGGAGGGCGACCGCGATTTCGATGCGTGCGAAGGTGCGCGCACTCGGTGCGAGGGGCTTCAGCTCGAGCGTCGCGACGTCGTCGGCGCAGAGAACGTTGCTCGCGGCGCCCACGAGCGGCCCGACGACGAGGAGAAACGCGATCGCACCGGAAGGGCCTGTACGGGCACGAGGGGCTTGCATGGGTGAGTCGTCGACCTCCATCGTTCGGTAAGACTCCAGATGAACTCGAAGACGACGGCGAAGGCTACCCTCGGCGGGCCGACTCTGCTATATGTGGACTCGTAACGCCGTATTCGCTTGGAGGACTCCAATGGCGCGCAGACCTCGTCGGCAGGCATTCCGGCTCGGGGCGACTCTCTCTCTTGTCGCGACCATCGCGCTCGCGACGGCGCTCAGCGCAGCTGAAGCGCCCGGCGCGCTCTCGGCCGACGAGATCGGCTGCGACGAGATCGTGTTCGTCAAACGCAAGCCGTACTCGTCCGACCACTTCTACACGGACATCAACAACGGGACGAGCGGGGACCGATTCGTTCCCGAGAACGGCGTCTACGCGTTGAACCTCCGCACGCGGAGCGAGCGGGCGATCGTCACGGCGGCGCAGCTGCCGGGTGGCAAGGGCTTCATCGGCATGATGAGCCTGTCGTTCGATGCGAAGAAGATTCTCTTCGACTTCCGCGAGCACCCGCGTGCCGGCTTCCGCATCTGGGAGGTGGGCGCCGACGGCAGCGGTCTGCGCCAGGTCTCGTTTCCGCCAACCGACGAGGCGGAGAAGACCGCACGGTGGCGCAGAGGCTGGCACACCGATGACATCCATCCGAGCTACCTGCCGGACGGGAACATCGTCTTCTCGTCGACGCGCTGCGAGCACACCGTTCTCTGCGGCGGCTCCGCGTCACTGGTCGTGCCGCTGCTGCACCGCATGAACGCCGACGGCACGGGAATCGAGCAGCTCACGAACAGTCCGGTCAGCGAGTTCTGTCCGGTGGTCCTCGACGACGGGCGCGTCCTCTATCACCGCTGGGAGTACATCGACAAGGGCGCGCGCGTCGCCAAGACGCTCTGGTCGGTGAATCCCGACGGCTCGGCGCCGACCGAAATGTACGGCCTCGCCGACGATACGACGACGGTCTACATGTACCCGCAGCCGCTTCCCGGCGGCAGCGACCGCATCGTCTGTGTCGGCACGTGCCACTTCCCGCAAGGCGGCTGCCTCGGCGCGATCATGCTGATCGATCTCAAGCACGCGCGACGCGACCGCGGCCCCGATCCGGACGAAACGGGCTACGTGCAGTTCGACAAGCGCTATGCGGTCACGAACCTGACGCCGCACGTCTTCATCGAGCGGCGCACCGAGCCCGGGTGGCACTTCCTCACATCGACCGGGAGGTACGTCCACGACCGCAACGGATCGAGCGGTCACCTCTACACGCATCCGTACCCGATCAGCGATACCGAGTTCCTCGTTTCGTACAAGGTCGATCCCGGCGATCACTACAAGAACGTGCCGGACGCGTACGCGCTCTACCTCCTCGACACGGCGGGGAACCATCGTCTCGTCCATCGCGACAAGACCCTGTCGTGCTGGCATCCGATTCCGCTGCGCGCGCGCAAGGTGCCGCCGGTGATTCGCTCCAAGCGCGATCCGAAGCTCGCGGCTCGCGGCGAAGCGCTCTGCGTCGTGGCGGACGTGTATCACGGCATGGAGGGCGTGAAGCGCGGTGCGATCAAGTGGCTGCGGATCAACGAAGCTCTGCCGCGGTACTGGTCGACCGGCCGGCGGTGGGGCTCATCGCTGAGCAGCTCATCGTGGAAGGGGGCCCTGTGGCCTCGCGTCCAGTGGGGCGTGATTCCGGTCGAGGAGGACGGCTCCGCACACTTCACGGTTCCGGCGGACCGCAACATCTTCTTCCAGGCGCTCGACGAGGATTTCCGCGAGATTCAGCGCGAGAGGACCTACGTCAACTACCGCGCGGGCGAGGTTCGCTCGTGCACCGGGTGCCATGGGCAGGGTCACAACACGACGGGACCCGTCGCGCCGCAGGGGCCGCTCGCCTTGATGCGGCCGCCGAGTGCCCCCCAACCGCAGCCTTGCGATCTCGAGGAGCAGGGCGGCGACGGTCGTGCGGGACAGGTGCTCCACTACCCGAGCGACATCCAGCCGATCCTCGACGCCAAGTGCGTCAGCTGCCACGGTGCGAAGGATCCTGCCGGGAAGCTGAGACTGACGGGCGAGGTGACCGCGCACTACAGCACGTCGTACGAGCAGCTCGCCAGCAAGGAGCTCGCGGGCCCGCTGATCTCGGAGTTCACGTCGTTCCGTCGCGGCGATCAGGGCAACTACAACGGCGCGTATCTGCCGCCGCGCAGCGTGGGAAGCAGCAAGAGCACGCTGATCGAGGTGCTGACCGACAAGAAGCACGCGAGCAACGCCGAGGAGGACCACTCGCGGATGCTCACCGCGGCCGAGCTGATGGTCCTGAGCCGTTGGATCGACTCGAACTACCAGTTCTACGGCTCCTACTACGGTCGTCACCACGGGCACTGGGCGAGCGCAGAGGACTTCCGTCGCAAGCCGACGTTCGACGAGGCCGTCAGCAAGTGCGCGCCGGAGTGGCACCGGTAGGGAACGAAGTGTCAGCCGCCGGATCCCGCCGGCTGTTCGGGGGGCTTCGTCCCCGCCACCGGATACGCCCTCTCGACTCCCGTCACGTTGCCGGGGTCGACGTCGATCGGCGGCCACAGCGCCGCGCCGGCCTTCTGCAGCTGAATCTGGCTGCGGTCGTTCCCGATCCAGCCGATCTCGTTCGAGTTGAGGTCGAGCCATAGCGTCAGCCGTCGCCGTTCGTCGTCGGTCAGCTCGATGTCACGGTGCTCGGGTCGCGTCGCGAGCGATTTCATGATGCCGGACGCGCGCGCGCCGAAGCGTCCTGGCGCCGTGCGCGATCCGCCGACCCCGAGCGCCGCCAGCGATCGATGCTCGCCGGGGTAGCTGAAGACGAGATCGTGACGCGCCAACGAGCGGTAGCTCATGTCGGGCGCATTCGGGTGTTTCTCATGACACGGAACGCACTTCCTGTCGAACACCGGGGTCTTGACGAGCTGGATGAAGTTGAACGGCACCGCGCCGCTCGCGACCTCCGGCTCGATTCTCGACGGTGGCCGGTCGAGCGCCAGCGGCCGCGGACGCACCGCGGACACGTCGCTCCACTTGTCTTCGTGACACCCCTGACACGAGAGATGTTCGCCGGGGTGGACATAGGTCGCCGATCGCATCGAGTGGACCGCCATGCCCTCCTCGTCGAGCAGCTGGAAGTAGATCGCCTTGCCGACCGGCGCCTCGCAATACACGCTGCCGTCCTCCTCGACCGGCACGACGCCGAGCGGGACGCGGCCGATCGAGTCGGTCGCGAACGAGATCTGCGCGACGGACTCCAGGCTGAACCAATTGTCGAGCGTCTGGGGAATGACCTGGACGATGCGCATCCACTTCACCTTGACGCCCTCGGGCAACTTGCCGGCAGCGTCGGTGTCGTAGACGTTCATCACGCTGATGACCGCACGACGGTGGTCGGGCTGCGTCGCGCGTTTGCCCTGCCACGTCTTGACCGGCAGCACCGGAGGCGTCGGACGCGCGCGAAGCGGGAACGGATCACGCACGCGATAGGGGCCGCGTCCCGGGTCGTAGATCACGTCGCGATTCCCGAATCGGTCGAGCAGGTACAAGCCGTACTCGAAGTTGCAGAGGTAGAAGTCCTCGCTGAGCGGCCACGCCGTTCCGTACGTGTGCGTCGCGCCGTGCTCGACCTCCGGGAAGAAGTACTCCGGCGTGATCCGCACGACCTGCGCCATCTTCCCGTCGTCGGGGATGCGCGGATCGATCAGGACGAGACTGCCCGAGAACCCCTCGTGGTGTCCGACAGCGGTCGCGGTCACTCTGGTCGAATCGGGGACCGGGCGAAACGAGAGCTCCGCGTCGGGTCGTAGCGCCCGCCCGTACGTCAGCGCCCGCTTGCCGTAGTCCGCGGGGCGGGTGCCGTCGGGCATCGCGGAGAACGGCAGCGGATAGTTGCCATGGAAGTTACGGGGGTCGCGTCCGTCCGGAAAACACTCCCAGTAATGGTGGGCCGTCCCCCAATGACGATCGACGTAGTCCCACCTCGTGTACGCGATTTTCCCCTCGTGGGTGACGGTAGGCGCCCACTCGTTTGTCTCGTGGAAGCTGAGGCAGACGATGTCGGACCCGTCCGGCTCCATCGAGTACAACGTGTACGTCAACGACTGCGGTGTCAGCACGCATCGGCCAACGCCGCCACGGCGCGTCGAGACGAAGACGATCCTCCCCGACGGGAGCTCGTGAGGATCGAAATCGTCGTGCGGTCCGTCGGTCAGCTGATCGAGCTCGCGCGTCTCGAGACCGAACCGGAAGACGTGCCAGACGTCCGCGTCGGTCGTCGCCGCGAAGAGCAAGGCTCCGCCGTCGTAGCTCAGCTCGAGGCCCGAGAACTTCCCCGTCAGCTCATTGCCTTTCCACGCTCCGGACGTCACGCGCACTCCGGCCAGCGCCGGGACGAGCTTCGCGCCGCTCTCGAAGTGTTCGAGGATGACCGGCCCGCCGCCCTCGGCGTGACCGGGGCACTCGGCGCGCGCCTGTTCGATGATGCGACGATCGCCCGGCTGTTCGAGCATGCAGGCGATACGATCGAAGTCGAGCAGCGGATTGCGGAACGCGATGCTTCGGCGCAGCGCGCAGGCGGCCTCGAACAGCTTTCTGCGATCGCCGGGTGCGTCAGCCAGCCTCTTCAAGCGGCCTTCGAGCTCGGTCTGTTCCGACGCCGGGAGAATCTTGCGATCGCGAAAGTAATCGAGCAGCGCGGCCGACCGTCGCAGGACGACGTCGAGAGGGTCCTTGTCCGCCGGCAGAACCAACGCGTGACGATCGAGTGACTCGCGCTCGAGTCGGGCGCGCCACTCCGCGTTCGCGCGCTGGCGCCGCTGGATCTGGGCGAGCAGCTCGGCGTGCTCGCGGTCCCAGGTCTGCTCGACGGACAGCTCGGCTCTTGCGGGCGAGTGTGACAGCGCGAAGGCGGTTGCGACGCAGATCGAAACTCCGAGTATCCACCGCTCGCGAAGGTCCCCGGTTCTCCACATCGCTCGGCTCCTTCTCGAATGGAAGACCATCTGGTCGCGGGCCCTGGAGCTCACGATGTCGGATCGACGCTCCAGGGCGATTCGGCGGCCATCGCACGTTCGATCGACTGGGTTTCCTGCTCGCGATCGCCTCGCTCGAGGGTTCACTTGGCGCGCCGCGCTGACTTCACTGGCGTCAACATGCCGATTCGCCAGCTGAACTGACCGTAGCCCTTGCCCGACTTGTCCGCGTCCAGCATGCCCTGGAAGACGAACCTCAGGTTCTTCGGGTCCACGGTCAACGTCTGATCGACGCCCGCGCGGATGAGCTCGCCGTGGCTGACGTTGTCGGTCCAACGCTTCACTCCCGGCGCCGGACGGATGTTCTTCCAGCTGGCGAACGGCTTGTCGGCGGTGTCGGCGATGGGCGTCCACTCGCCGTCCAGACGGTCGGCGACGTAGGCCTTGTAGTACCGTCTGCCGTTCTCCTCGATCACGGTCAGGTACTTGTCCATCCCTTTCAGCTTGTAGGTGTGGCTCGCCTCGAAGATCTTCGCCCTCAGCGCGAGCTCGCAATGATCGAAGCCGCGGGGGAAGTCCTCGAGCTTCGTCCACAATCGCCACATGCGGCCATTCAAGCTCGTGA
>CAYMRB010000327.1:0-11861 GCA_964392615.1 uncultured Planctomycetia bacterium
ATGTTCGGCAGTAGCTCTCTCGTTCTGGCCGCGATCGACATCCCGCCGTACGTGTGGGGGATCTTGGCCATCGTCGCCATCGGATTCATCTTCCTGATGGTCCTGGCGAAGCAGTACAAGCGGTGTCCGTCGAACCGCATCCTCGTGATCTACGGAAAGGTCGCGTCCGGGCGCTCGTCGCGGCCGTTGCACGGCGGTGGTGCGTTCGTCTGGCCGCTGATCCAGAACTACGCGTATCTGTCGCTCGATCCGATTCAGATCGAGATCCCGCTCAAGGGGGCGCTGTCGTCCGAGAATATCCGCGTCAACGTGCCGAGCGTCTTCACGGTCGCGGTCGGTACGACCGGCGAGATCATGCAGAACGCGGCGATCCGCCTGCTCGGGCTGTCGGTCGGAGAGATCACGCAGCAGGCCGGCGATATCATCTTCGGGCAGCTGCGCCAGGTCATCGCGTCGATGCCGATCGAGGACATCAACCGCGACCGCGACAAGTTCCTCGAGAGCATCCAGACGTCGCTCGAGCCCGAGCTCAACAAGATCGGCCTCGTGCTGATCAACGTCAACATCACCGACATCACCGACGAGTCGGGCTATATCGAGGCGATCGGGCGCAAGGCCGCGTCCGAGGCCGTGCAGCAGGCGATGATCGACGTCGCCGAGCAGGAGAAGCACGGTTCGATCGGCGTCGCCGAGGCGGACCGCGAGAAGATGGTCGCCGTCGCGAACGCCGAGAAGGTGCGTGACATCGGTACCCGCGAGGCGCACCGTGACCGCGCGATCCGCATCGCCGACCTGCAGAAGGAGCAGGACATCGGCGAGCAGCAGGCTTCGTACGAGAAGGACTCGCAGGTCAAGGACGCCGAGCGCGCCATGCGCGTGCGGATCGCGGACGCCAACGCCAAGGCGGTGACCGGCGAGAACACCGCGAAGGCGGAAATCGCCGCGTCGAACGCCGATCTGCAGGTGCAGGAGGCGGAAGCGTACCTCCTCGGTGAGGCGAAGAAGCGCGAGGCCGCGGCCGGCGTGCAGCAGCGTGAGTTCACGGCGCAGGCGCAGGCGATGGCCGCACGGGCCGAGAAGATCGAGGCCGAGCAGCGCGCCGAGATCGAGGCGCCCGCGCGCGCCCGCAAGGCGCAGACGATCGTCGACGCCGAGGCCGAGGCCGACAGGCGGCGCATCGAGGCCGATGGTCGGGCGCAGGCCGTTCGCATCGAGGCGCAGGGCCAGGCCGAAGCCACTTTCGCCAAGCTCGAGGCTCAGGCGCGCGGCGAGTACGAGGTCCTGTCGAAGAAGGCCGAAGGTCTCGAGGCGATCGTATCGGGCTGTGGCGACGTCGACTCGGCGTTCCGCATGCTCATGCTCGAGCACTTCGACCACCTCGCCGAGACGTCGGCCAAGGCGCTGTCGAACGTCAAGTTCGACAAGATCACCGTCTGGGACGGCGGCGGTGCGAACGGCACGAGCAGCACCGCCGGCTTCCTGCGCAGCCTCGGCACGTCGCTGCCGCCGCTGATGGACATCATGAAGAATCTCGGCGGCGTCGAGCTGCCGAAGTTCTTCGGCTCGCTGGCCGACGGCGAAGCGGAGAGCGCGGAAGGCGACGCGGCGAAGTCCACGGTCGTTCCTGCGCAAGCGACTGCTGGCAAGCCGGCGCCCAAGCCGTCGAAGCCCCCCAAGAGCTGACGCGTCGGCGATAGAAGAGACCCGTCCGCGGCTGTTCACCGGACAGCGCGGGCGGGTTTTTTCATGCCTGGGCGAGGGCGAGGGGGCGCTCAGTCGGCCCTCAGCTCGAGCGGGATGCGCGTGATCGCGATGCGACCGCCCATGCAGACGTCGACGTCGTGCCCGGCAGCGCGCGGGCGGGAGTGATAATCGCCGGCGTAGACGAACGCGTCGCCGTCGCGGTGGTACGCGACGCCGAGGGGACAGGGATCCAGCGGGCAGAACACGAGCTCGGGGTCGGTGTCGGGCGGGGCCGACTCGAGACTGGGCAGGTTGATGCTCCAGAAGAACCGACCGTCCTGCGGCCGGGACAGCACGTCCTCGAGCGCGCGTCGAGCGCGCCGCGCCGTGACGTCCCAATCGACCTGCCGCTGCGGCCCGACGTACTGCGAGACGGCCACGGCGGGAACGCCGAGGAGTGCGGCCTCGCGGGCGGCGGCGATCGTCCCGGACATGTAGGCGTCGGCGCCGAGATTGCCCCCTCGGTTGATGCCGGCGAGCAGCCACTCCGCATCGAGGGCCAGGCCGCGGAGCGCGATCCGCGTGCAATCAGCCGGCGTGCCGTCGACGCGAAAACGGCCGGGAGCCTCTTCACGCACGGCGATCGAGCCGTGCATCGTCACCTGGTGACCGATGCCCGATTGCTCCTCGTCCGGCGCGCAGATCACGAGCGAGCCGAGATCACGGACGGCTTCCTCCAGCGCTCGAAGGCCGGGGGCGTCGATGCCGTCGTCGTTGGTCAGAATCCAGGTCATGGTCGAATACCGACGTTCCAGCGGCGAAGAACGCGCGAGAATACCGGATCTCGCATCGATTGAGAACGGCCTGCCCGTGTTCGCTGCCCCCGGATCCGGTCCTCTCCGTTCTCGTCCTGGTCCCCATGTGGCGACGGGATCCGGCGCCAATTGCCATTCCCCCGGCGGTTTGATAGGCTTGCCGGCCGTCGGCAGCGGAGAGGCGCCGACGAACAGGGGAACACGACACTTCATGCTCATCGAAGACAGCGCAGCGTTCGAAGAGATCCTTCAGGAGTGTCGTCGGCAGCGACGCATCGCCTTCGATACGGAGTTCATCCGCGAGCGCCGATTCAAGCCGCAGCTGTGCTTGATTCAGCTCGCAGTCGGCGATCAGGTCGTCGCGGTCGATCCGTTCGAGGTGGCCGGTCTCGATCCCCTCGTCGATCTGCTCGTCGATCCCGACGTCCTGACGATCGTCCACGCCGGCCAGCAGGACATGGAGATTTTCTTCGCTGGCACCGACGCCCTTCCGAGCAACGTCTTCGACACGCAGATCGCGGCGGCGCTGCTCGGCTACGGCGACAGCATCGGCTACTCGCGGCTCGTCGAGGAGCTCGAAGGCGTGCGGCTGTCGAAGGCGCAGACCTTCACCGATTGGGCGCGCCGCCCCCTGTCCGACGCGCAGATTCGCTACGCGCTCGACGACGTGATTCACCTGCCGTCGATGTGCGACAAGTTGACGCAGGACCTCGACGCGACCGGCCGTCGGTCGTGGCTCGAGGAGGAGCTGCGGGTCTACGAGGATCCGTTCTTCTACCGTCGCGATCCGGCGACCTTGTATCGGCGGGTCAAGGGGGCCGCGCGACTCAACCGGCGCGAGCTGGCCGTTCTGCGGGAGTTGGCACGGTGGCGCGAGGTCGAGGCGGAACGACGGGATCGTCCGCGCAATCACATCGTCGCCGACGAGGTGCTCGTCGAGCTCGCCCGCACGAAGCCGCGCCAGATCGAGAAGCTGCGCGGGATGCGCGGCCTGCATCCGCAGCTGGTCAAGCGTAGCGCGAAGGCGATCGTCCGCGCGGTGGGTGACGGCGTCGAGCTACCGCCCGAGGAGCACCCGGCGCCGATCGAGAAGAGCTCGAAGGACCCCGCGCTCGGCCTCGTCGTCGACCTGCTCGAGACGTTCCTCAAGGCCCGCGCTCAGGAGCTCCGCATCGGCGCCGGCTACCTGGCGACGCGCACGGAGCTCCACGAGCTCGCCCGGCGCCAACGCGCCGGCGAGATCGAGCGGGACGACGAGGCCGCCCGCGACATCCGCGCTCTGCGAGGATGGCGTCGCGAGCTGATCGGCGAAGATCTGATCGGCTTGCTCGAGGGGCGGTATCACGTCGGCATCGCGCCGCAGGACGGCAGCGTCGTGATTCACGCGCTGTGAGCAGAGCTGTTCCGAGGCGAACCCGAGGTCCCCACCCGGCCGGCGATCAGCCGTAGTACATCTCGACGGGCTCGGCGCTCGGGACGAGCTGTTCGAGACCGGCGACAAGTGCGCGGATCTCGTCACGGGTCAGACACCCGTGCACGAACTGCAGGATTTCCTCCACTCCGACGCCTATCTCTTGCATTTCGATGACGGTGTCGCAGTTGCAGTCGTAGAGCAATTGGGCCATTTCGACGCTCCGTGGATCGGTGGATCCCCTCTCAGACGTCTTATCGGCGAGCGGCGCGGGGATTTTGAGCGGTAAACTTCGCCTCGAGGCAGCGGTGACATGTTTTGCGCGCCTTGTCAGCGCGACCCGAGTCCGATAGCATCGACTCTCGTCAGCGCTGTCAACGGCAGGAGGATCTCGACCATGCAGACGAGACGAACCCTCACCGGCCTTGTTGCGGTCGTCGTCGCGGCCGTTCTCGTCGTGCCGGCCGCGCTCGGAGCGGACGCGTTCGCGCCGGACGAGAAGACCGACAAGTCCGACAAATCCGACAAGACCGACAAGACGTCGCGCAAGCGCACCAGCGACTCGAAGAAGCGGAAGATCGACAAGAACGCGCCGTGGGTCGTTCCGAGAGCCGGCTACCGTCGTCTTCTCGAGAAGGTCTTCGAGCGCGAGGAGAGCCCGCGTGAGCTGCGTCTCCGGTTGCGCGTCGTTCCCGACGGCTATGTCTACTACATGGCGCGAGACCTCGAGGAGATCGAGCGCGCCGGCTACGAAGGCAAGAAGCTCGAGAGCGAGGTCAAGAAGCTGCATCGCAAGCACCGCATCTGGCGTGGCAAGGTGCTGCTGCTCCTCGATTTCGTGACCAGCGGCGACCGGGCGTATTGCTTCCTGCGGCAGAGCCCTCAGAAGCACGTCGAGGTGAAGCTCAAGAAGAAGCGCCTGAGCATGTCGATCACCGAGGTCAAGCCGAAGCCGAAGTGGGGGATCTGGCAGGTCTTCGAGACACCGCCGAACTCGAAGCGCCGAGTCAATCGGCTCAAGCTCGCGAACGTGACGAGAATGAACCTCGGACTGGCGTCGGCGTCGCTGCGGACGAAGAACGAGGAGCCGTTCACCGTGACGGTCAGCGGCATCATCGTGTCGAAGTTCACGGGCGGCATCGAGAGCATCAACGAGCGGGAGCGCCAGATCTCTGCGAACCGGATCCGTGACGTCACGATCGACAACGTTCGCTTCACGGTCTATCCGAAGCGCTGGAAGGTTCCGAAGATGTCGTCCGCGCTGGCGGATCTCATCGAGCGCCTGAACTGACCTCGTCGTCATCGCGAGGATCGATCGCGATCGTGCCGGCCTCGGGCGTGGCGCCGAGCCCTAGCGCTCGGCGGAGTCCTTCCGCGTAGCGCGCGAGTTGCTCGGCGTAGCGCGTGTCGAGTTCGACGTTCGTCGCGTCCGGATCGGTCTTGTAGTCGACGATGCGCGGCGCCTTCGCGGTCCCGCAGACGGCGTCGATGACGCCGTCCCAGATACCGCTGTCGGCCGCTCGGAACACGACGGGCACCTCGCGCGCTCGCGGACCGAGACGCGCGATTTCGGCGAGGACGCCGTGAGCTCGAGCGCGAGCGAGCGCTTCTTCGACGCCCCGGCGCACGTCCGGCTCGGGGACGTCTTCGCGCGCTGCGGCGACGGCGGCGGCGCGCGGGGTCAGATCGAAGAGCCAGTCCGCGTCCGCTCCGTCCCACAGCTCGAGAAGGTGGTGCACGGCGCTGCCGATCGCCCGCGCGATCGGGCGCGGTCGGTTTGCACGGCCTGCAGCCGTCGGCGCGTGATCGCCGACATCGCTCATGGCGCGAGCGACCGGCGTCGCGTCTCGAACTCGCGTCGCGATCGCACGCGCGTCCTCGAAGTCGCGCGCGGCTCGAACGATGTCGTGCGTGGGCTGGGCGTCTGCGGAGCTGCCGGATACGAGGGACCGTTCTTCGTCCGCCGCGCCGATGCGTCGGAAGACCACGCGGCCGCCCGCGAGCTCGACGCCGTCGGCGAGCGCGTCGCCAGGCGCCCAACCCCACGCGGCGAGCGGCGCGAGCCACGGCGCGCGCTCCTGCGCGGCGGCACCCGTGCTGCCGGCTACCAGGATCAGCCGTTCCCGCGCGCGTGTCGTCGCGACGTAGAGCAGTCGCTTGGACTCCGCGGCGTCGTGTTCTCGCGTCTCCCGCTTACGAACGACGAATGCGGGCGTCATCACGGTCGGCGCGATCACGCGCAGCGCCGCCGCCCTGCGTCGTGCATCGAACGGGTGGGGGAGCCAGTCGAGGGAGTCCTCGTGGCCGCCTCCACCGGTACCGCGCGACAGATCGGGCACGATCACCGTCGGGAACTCGAGCCCCTTCGCGGCGTGGACCGTCATGATGCGCACCGCGTCGTGAGTGTCGTCCGCGAGCGGTCGATCTCCCTCGTGACGCATGCGCGCCTCGTCCTCGGCGATGCGTATGAGGATCTCGTCGGCTACGAGCCCGTCGCGCCAAGCGAGTACTGCGACCCGCGCCGCGGCCTTCTCGAGGTTCGCGACCCGTTGCGCCCCCTCGTACGATGCCGCCATCGCGAGTCGCAGAGGCGTCTCGTCGAGCGCTGCCCGAGCGACGACGTCGAGCGGCTCGGATCGATAGCGTGCCGTGAAGGCGCCGAGCATCGCGATCGCTCGCGCGAGCGCGGGGCAAGCATCGGAGTCGACCCGGGTCGCCAGCGTCCAGCTCCGGGAAGACGTCGCTGCCCGCGTCGCCTGTGCGTGAAAGTGCAGCTCGCGATCCGGCACGCCGCACAGAGCCGAGCGCAGGCACGAGACGAGCGCGACGCTGTCGTCCGGGTCGCGCACCAGCCGCAGCAGGGCCACGAAGAGCTCGATCTCGTAGCGCTCCCAGAAGCCGCGCGACGATTGCACGACATACGGCAGCCCCCTGAGCCGCAGCGCGCGGCAGTAGATGTCGACGTTGCCGAAGGATCGCAGCAGCATGGCGACGTCGCGAGCCCGGACGCTGCCATCGCTCGTGTGGCGTTCGATCCACGCAGCGATAGCAGCCGCTTCGGCCTTGCGTCGTTCGGCGGCGTTGGCGTCCGGCTGGCCGACCGACCAGATTTCGATGGCTTGCGTCTCCGCTGCCGGCCGAACGGCGGTGAGCGGGTCGTAGACGGGATCGAGGCCGCGGTCGTCGAAGTGCTCGGAGAACAGCTCGTTGAGCGGCTCGACGAGCTCGGGAACGCTGCGGAAGTTGGTCGTCAGCGCCAGCATCTCGCCGCCGCCGCAGGTGATCGCGCGCACCGCGCGCTCGTAGAGGTCGATGTCCGCGCCGCGGAAGCGATAGATCGACTGTTTCGCGTCGCCGACGATGAACACCCTGCCGCGGACGAGCGGCAGCCGAAACGCGTCGCGCTCGGCCGAGGGCGGCGTGCCGTGCGGTGTCGGAGCCGCGTGCGTGCGGTCGGCGTCCTCGCCGAGAAAGAACACGATCTCGTACTGCCGCGGGTCGGTGTCCTGGAACTCGTCAACGAGGATGTGGTCCCACCGCGCGGCCTCGCCACGGCGCGCGTCGACGTGGTCGCGAAGCAGATCGCGCGCGAGTACGACGAGGCCGTCGTTCGACACGAATCCGCGGCGCGGGTACTCGCGTCGGAACTCCTCGACCAGCGGTGCGACGAGCGCCAGCAGCTCCTCGGCGAGATCGGTATCGGCCGCGGCGAGCTCTGCGAGGCTCTTCATGACGCTCGTCAGGCGCTTCTGGGCGGCGTTCTTCTCGCCGGCATCGAGATCGACGCCGGCACCCAGCCTCGGCGACGCGCCCTTCGCTCCCCGTGCCGCAAGCGTCTCGAGGTCGATGTTCCCGTCGTCGCGCAGCGTCGATACGGCGGACTCGGCGATGTCCAGCTGGTCGTTCCAGTTTCGGTTGACACCGTCGAGGCCGGCGTACGCCCTGCGCAGCGCCACGAGCTCGTCGCGCAGGCGAGTGGCTTCCGCCTGCGAGCAGGCTCGCTGACCGGCCGCCGACTCGGCACGTACGTCGTCGAGCTCGTGGGAAAAAGAGCATGCCGCGCGCGCGACGGCGCGGATCCGGTCGAGCTCGACTTTGGCGAGCGCACGCCGCCAGCGTGTCGCCGCTGCCGGGTCGTTCGGGTTCGTCTCGAGGAACGCGGCCCATAGCTCGTCGAAGAGCTGAGCCGCGCCGCTCTCATCCTCGTCGACGCCGAATGCCGGATCGACGCCAGCCGCGGCGTGGTGGCGGCGCAGCATCTCCGAGCAAAAACCGTGGATCGTGCTGATCGTTGCATCTTCGAGCGCGACGAGCGCCTCACGTGCGCGGTCGGGCACCAGGCCGCGGGCCTCGTCGGACAGCCGCTCGACGACACGGTCGGCCTCTTGCGCTAGATCGGGGGTCGCGTCGCCGCCGGCTGACACGAGGACGCTGGCGCGCTCGAGGGCGTCCTCGAGCCGTTCGCGCATCTCGGCGGCGGCGCGGCGCGTGAACGTGATCGCCGCGACGCGCTCGAGTGGGGTGCCGCGTTCGAGCAGGTGGAACAGGACGCGTTCGACTAGCAGGCTGGTCTTGCCGGTGCCGGCGCCGGCGGTGATCACCAGGTTCGTGTCGAGATCGCTCGCGGCGCGGCGTCGAACATCGGCGTCGGGGAGGTTCATGTCGCGTCCGCCCCTCCGTGAGCGCTGGGCTCACCGCTTGAAGCGGCGCGGGCCGCGCGCACCGCCTGCAGCGTCGGTGTCTTGGTGATTTTCGCCGTGACATCGCGGAAGTCGGCCAGCGCCGGATCCGCCTCGTGGCGCTCCTCGCTCGGCCCGTGATGTCGCCGACACGTGCCGCGGAATCGACACCATTTGCACGCGTCGCCCCTGCGGAAAGGAAACCTTCCGCTGCGAGCGAGACGCACAGCCACCGCGAGCGTCTCGAGGGTGCCGGCGCGCAGCTCGCCGGACCAATCGAGCGGGTGGACGAGCTCGTCGACGGACGGCCGTACGACCAGCAGCTGCGAGTGCACGCGGTGCGGCTCGACGTCGTGCTGGCGCGCCACGATCTCGTGGTAGAGCGCGAGCTGGACGCTCTCGCCCCTGAGGACGTTGATCGCGGCGACCTTCTTCGGCCCTTGGCGGCCCGTCTTGAAGTCGTCGACGAAGAGGCTGCCGCGGCTTGACCGGAAGCGATCGACGCGGCCCCTCATGTCGATCTCGACATCGGCGGCGAGCCGGATCGGCGCGTGAAACATCGTTTCGAAGCACGTCTCTTCCGCCGGCCGGACGACGACGTCGCGGAGGTCCTCCTCGACGGCCGCGGCGAGGCGATCGCGCCAGGGAGCAGCGATCAGGCGAAGCGCGTCCTCGAGGCGCGTCCACGACGGCCCGACCTGGCGGCGAAAGCTCTCGGTCCACACCGCGTCGAGGCGACTTCGCGCGAGGCGAATCGCCGCGTCCGGATCGTCGACGACGCCGGCCGCTTCGAGCTCGCCCCACAGGTCTTCCAGCGTCGTGTGAATCGCGTTGCCCCAGGTGTTCTCGTCGATGCGCTCCGCGCGCGGTCGATCCGGGAGCGGCCGCGTTCCGAGTACGTGCTCCAGGAAGAACGCCAGCGGGCAACGGGTCAGGCGTTCGACTTTCGTCGGGTAGAGCGAGAGCCCTTTGATGCCGTCGATCCCGGTCACGCCGTCGGCGTCGCCGCAGCGATCGCCGCGTGCCTCGAGAACCTCTACCCAATCGAGGGCGGTGAGGCGCTCCGCGGTCCCGAGGCCGAGAGTGTCCAGCGCAGCCCGAACCGGATCGCTCCGGTCTCTCGAGCTCGATACGGCGCACGACACGACCGCGTCGAGACCGGGCACGAGCCCGAAGGACGGCGACGCAGCCAGCATGTGCGCGCGCTCACCCGGGTGTGCCGGCACGCGCTCCGAACCGGCGCGTTCGCCGTCTCCGGCGATGAGCGCGTGGGCGTCGGCGCGCCCGAGAAACGCCCGCGCGACCTCGCGCAGCGCGCTGGAGCGGCCGAGCGTGCGGCCGTCGTCGTCGGCACGCTGGCGCGACAGGACCAGCCTGCGCCGACAGGCCGCGAGGCCCATCGCGAGGAGTAGCCGCTCTTCGTCGACCGACTCGGTAGTGACCGCGATCGGACGGCCGCTCGTGCGGCGTAGCCGGTGTCGCGCGGCGTCGCCGAGCCACGGATCGCCGCGACCGCGCCGCGGGAACAGACCGTCGTGAAAGCCGATCCAGATGACGACCGCGTATCCGAGGCCGCGCGCACCTTGCAGGTCGAGCACGTGCACGCCGCGCTCATCGTCGCCCTCCAGGGGCAGTTTCTCGTCGCGCGCCAATCGGCCGAGGAACTCGGTGAGGTCGGCCGGTCCGAAGCGCGCACCACTGCGCGAGAACACCGGCGCCGAGGTGTCGAGGCGGTCGAGCAGTCCATCGACGCAGCTGCGTGTATCACCGTCACCGTCACCCGATCGCCGTGCGTCGACACAGCGGTGCGCGAGCCGGCGCAGGAACGCGAAGCTCGCGGCGAAGTCCGGCGACGCGTGCCACTCGTCGCGCAGGGAATCGAGCGCGTCGACGAGCTCGACGAGACGCGTAGCGGCCGGGTTGCCGGCCAGCTCCAGCCGCGTCGGAAGGGCGCGCCACGACGCGGCGGTGCCGAAGACGCGCGCGGTGCGGCTCCAGCGGTCCCAGAGCGCGGGATCGGCCGCGTGAATCAGCGGGCGCAGAAACGCCGGCGGCAACCGAACGAGACGGATCAGCGCGTCGCGTTCGAGGTCGTTCGCGAGAACGGCGAGCAGCGTCGTGAAGCGCTCGACCTCGGCGTCGCGAGCGATCGGCTCGCGGACCGACGTCGTGAACGGCAGCCCGGCCGCCTCGAACGCGCTCTCGAGAAACGGCGCATAGGGCTCGAGGCTGCGCGCGACGATCGCGATCTCGTCGGGCGCCACCAGGTCGAGGGCCAGCTCGCCCTGCGCCGGGAGCTCGCGCGTGATGGCGAGCGCCCGCAGGGCTGCGGCGCGGATCTCGGCCTCGGCGCCCTGCGCGTCGCGAAGCTCGAGGATCGGCGTGGCGGTCTCCGACCACGGCGAGAGCGTCTGCCCGGCGTCGAATAGCGCGCTCAGTCGCGCCAGCCAACTCCGGCGGCGCGCGGTCGGCGCCACCGACTCATGCGCGGCGTCGACGGCGTCTTGCCTCTCGGCGCAGTGCTCCGACGTTTCTCGCGCGTCATCCCACGAGGCCGTCGGGTGCAGGAGCTTGACCGAGCGCCGCGCGTAGGCGAACGCCGGCGCGTCCGCATCCAACGCGGTGGGAACGACGACGGTCGTCGACGTCAGGCGCTCTAACTCGCGAAGAGCGCTCGCGTGGATGCCGATCAGCTCGTACGCCCCCCAAGACCAGACGCATCGAATGCGCTTCGATGCGACGAAATGGCGCAGGTGCGGCCGAGCGGCGTGCTCGAGCCCCGTCTCGTCGGTGCGGCCGTCGCGAGCGATCTCGGCCATGCGCGCGTCGAAGCGGCGGTACAGCTCGACGAGCCACCGGCGCGGGCCGGCAGAGGCGAGCTCGCGCGGCGTGACCTCGGCCTCGCGAAGCTCGAGCAGCGTGCGCACCAGGGCTCCCGGCGCGTTGGCGGCACGCGGCGCCGAATGCGCATCGTCGGTCCTGTCGAGTCTCGCGAGAAGCGACGCGACGATCGCCTCGATCGCGGTGGGGGGCAGCAGGCGCGGCGGTACGACGAACGCGTGCTCGAGCGCCGTGCGCGCGAGGCTGCGCCAGGTGTGAAAGTGGACGTTGAGGACCGCGCCGACGCGGTCGACGAGACGCCGCCGGACGTGCTGCACGAGACGACGCGTTGGCGCGACGATCAGCGCGGCGTGCTCGAGGCCCCCGTCCGGTCGTCCCGTCAGGTCGCGAATCAGCCGCGACTCCAACGCTTCGATGTCGAGGGACGAGAGG
>CAYMRB010000328.1:0-1884 GCA_964392615.1 uncultured Planctomycetia bacterium
GGGTGCGGGGGCGACGGGGGCGGCGGCGACGGCGGTGGCGGCGGCGGCGGCGGCGGTCGCGGCGGCGGTCGCGGGCGCGGTGGACGCGGGCGCGGTGGCTACGGCGGTCGCGGTGGACGCGGTCGTGGCGGCCCCGGCGGTCGAGGTCGCGGTCGCGGCGATCGAGGCCGATTCGGCGACGATGACAACCGCTACGAAGAGCGCGTCGTCAAGATCAACCGCTGTGCGACGGTCGTCAAGGGCGGTCGGCGCTTCAGCTTCAGCGCGCTCGTCGTTCTCGGTGATCGCGAGGGCCAGGTCGGCGTCGGTTTCGGCAAGGCCAACGAGGTGCCGCCGACCGTCGAGAAGGCGATGAAGGAAGCCCGGCGGAACTTCGCGAAGATCTCCCGCAAGGGCAAGTCGATTCCGCACCGGGTGATTGGCCGTTATCGGTCGTCAACCGTCATACTCGTTCCGGCGTCCGAGGGTACCGGCGTCATCGCCGGAGCTGCGGTGCGCGCGGTGGTCGAGTGTGCGGGCATTCAAGACATCCTGACCAAGGTCCACGGCAGCACGAATCCGCTGAACGTCGTCAAGGCGGCGATGAACGGATTGCGTCAGCTGCGCAGTCGCGAGGAAGTCAGCCGGCTGCGTGGAGTGGAGATTCCGGAATGAAGCTCACCGAGATTCTCGCCAAGGCCGGTAAGAAGAAGAGCCGCAAGCGCGTCGGCCGGGGCCAAGGTAGCGGCCACGGCAAGACCGCAGGTCGCGGCCAGAACGGCGCCAAGTCGCGATCTGGCTGGCGCCAGCGTCTCGCGTACGAGGGCGGCCAGATGCCCCTCATGCGACGTCTTCCGAAGCGTGGTTTCAGCAACGCGCCTTTCCGCGTCCGTTACGACGTCGTGAACATCCGCTTCCTCGAGAAGTGGTTCGAGGCCGGCGATACGGTCGATCTCGAGACCCTGTCGAAGCGTGGCTGCCTCAAGCCGCGACACGGCCGGCTCAAGATCCTCGCGACCGGGGAATTGAGCAAGAAGCTGACCGTAGTTGCCGATGGTATTAGCGCGGCTGCTCGCCGGAAGATCGAGGAGGCCGGCGGCGAGGTGAAGACGACCCGCTGACGGACGACCCGGCTCGAGCGATCGCGAGTCGGGCTCCTCTGGCGCCGGATCGACCTGAGCGATGATCAAGATTCTACTCGATATCTTCCGAATCCCGGAGCTACGGCGCCGGATTATCGTGACGCTGAGCTTGCTCGGCATCTTCCGGCTGGGATTCTTCATCTACCTGCCGGGTGTCAACGTCGAGCTGCACCGCGCCATGCTCAGTCAGGGCGGCGGTCCTCTCGATTGGCTCCTGTACACGAGCCGCCTGACCGGCGGTTCGTTCACGCCGGTGCTCTTCTCCTTGGGGATCATGCCGTACATTTCGGCATCGATCATCTTCTCGCTCCTCGTCAAGGTGTTCCCACGCCTCGAGGCGCTGTCGAAGGAAGGCGAGCAGGGTCGGCGGGTGATCAGTCGCTACACGCGGTACGCGACGGTCGTCCTGTGCCTCGTTCAGGCGCTGTTCCTCATCTTCCAGTGGAACAAGATCGTCGATCAGTCGGGTAACTCCGTGAACCTCGATCCGGGCTTCTGGATCGGGTTCCTGCAGCTCCTCTGTCTGACGGCGGGCAGCTTGTTCGTCATGTGGCTCGGCGAGAAGATCACCGAGTTCGGCATTGGCAACGGTACCTCGCTGCTGATCATGGCGGGCATCATCGCTGACGTGCCCGGCGCGATCGGTTTCCTCGCGCAGCGCGTCTACAACGCGCTTCCGGACGAGCGTCCGTTCGAGGCGACCTACGCGCTGCTGATCTTTGCGCTCTTCATAGGTGTCGTCGCGGCCGTCGTGTTCATCACG
>CAYMRB010000328.1:1894-11807 GCA_964392615.1 uncultured Planctomycetia bacterium
GGTTATTATTGTAGTGATAATTTTCTTTGAAAGGGGGCAGCGGCGAATACCGGTGCAGCAACAGCGCGCCGTCAAGGGACGGCGGGTCTACGGCGGCCAGCGGCAGTACATGCCGGTCAAGGTCAACGCCGCAGGCGTGCTGCCGGTCATCTTCGCGTCCTCGCTGCTCATGATCCCCACGATGCTCCTGCGTCAGTGGGCATACAGCGGCACGGGCGGGTTCTTCGTCTTCATGCGCGTGATCTCCGACAGCTTCGAGGCGGGCCGCTTCCTGTGGGTCTTCTCCTACGTCGGTCTGATCATCTTCTTCACGTACTTCTGGACCAGCCTGTACTACAACCCGGTCGAGATCGCCGGGAACATGAAGGAGTACGGCAGCTTCATCCCGGGCATCCGGCCGGGGAAGCGGACCGCGGAGTACCTCGAGAAAATCTTCAAGCGGATCACGCTCGCCGGAGCGGTGTTCCTCTGCTGTATCGCTCTATCGCCAAACGTCATCGGCGGAGCGATACCAGGGATGGGTTATATCGTGACCCAGTTCCTGGGCGGCACGGGAATACTGATCGTCGTCGGCGTGGCGCTCGATCTTGTCGAGAAGATCGAAGCCCAGCTCCTCGTGCGTCAGTACGAGGGCTTCCTGCGCGGCGGCGATGGGCCGAAGCGCGGCGGCGGACCCGAGAAGAAGTCCGTCTCCTCGGTGTGATCAAGCGACGTCGGATCCGGCGATCGGCAGCGTAGTGATCTCCTACAAGACTCCGGACGAGCTCGAGAAGATGCGCGTCGCCGGCCGCCTCGTGGCGGAAGTGCACCGCGAGGTGCGCAACGCGGTGGCGCCCGGCATCTCGACGCTCGAGATCGACGAGCTCATCCGGGACTATGTCGTCGAGCGCGGCGGCAAGCTGCTCTTCTACCGCTACAAGGGCTTCCCGGCGAACTCCTGCATCTCGATCAACGAGGAGGTCGTCCACGGCATCCCGCGCAAGCGACGCAAGCTGCGGGAGGGCGACATCGTCAGCGTCGACGTCGGAGTGCGGTTGCGAGGCTACTGCGGGGACTCGGCCTGGACCTACGCGGTCGGCGAGATCTCCCCGGATGCTCGGCGGCTGATGGACGTCGGCGAGGCCTCTCTCTTCTGTGGCATCGCGGCGACGACGCTCGGCGCTCGAATCTCGGACATCGGGCGTGCGATCCAAGCGCGTGCCGAGGCGGACGGCTTCCACGTCGTCAAGAAGTTCGTCGGGCACGGGATCGGCACCGAGCTGCACGAGGACCCGCAGGTGCCGAACTACGTCGACAAGGGGCTGTTTCGGCGCCAGGATCCGGTCCTTCGGCGCGGTCTCGTGGTGGCGATCGAGCCGATGGTCAACGACGGCACCGACGACGTCGAGTCGCTCGATGATGGCTGGACGGTCGTGACCAAGGATCGCGGGCTGTCGGTGCACTTCGAGCACACGGTGGCCGTGACCGAGGACGGACCGCGGATTCTGACGATCCTGGACGACGAATAGGCGTTTTTCGGCGCCCGTCTCGAGGGCCGGAAAATCTCTTATTTTTTCTTTGGCATTCGCGTCCGGCCTTTCCTATACTCGCGCGCTTCTGTTCGTTCCGTAAGCTGGCGGCGGGTCGGAGCTTGGGAGCACCGCGGGGCAGCAAGCCCCGTCCGGAACCCACCGAGCTGGCTCGTCGAAGCCGATCGTTTTTGCCCAAGTTCAGTTCCCCCGGCGACTTACGGCTCTGTAACGAGCAGGAGCGATCCGGGGGGCACAGACAGTGCGTCCGCCCCATGAAAGTGCGTGTCTCGGTCAAGCGGCTCTGTGAGAACTGCAAGGTGATCAAGCGCAAGGGCGTCGTGCGCGTGATCTGCACGAACCCGCGGCACAAGCAGCGCCAGGCCTGACGGCCGTTCTGTCCGCTATTTCATTTCGATAGTGCTTCCCAGCGACCAGATCGGGCCTTCGAGGCCGGTGGTCGCTGGTCCAAGACCGTAGCCGAGAGAGGTCATCGATGCCGCGAATCGCCGGCGTGGACGTTCCGAACGACAAGCAGATCCAGATCTCGCTGACGTATATCTACGGGGTCGGACACACGCTTTCCGTCGAGCTCCTGAAGAAGGTCGGGATTGACGCGAACGTGAAGGCCCGCGATCTGACCGAGGAAGAGCTCGGCCGCATCGCGTCGACCCTCGAGAACGACTACGTGACGGAGGGGCGTCTGCGCCGCCAAGTGCAGCAGAACGTCAACCGTCTCAAGGAAATCAATTGCTATCGCGGTACGCGGCACAAGCGTGGCCTGCCGACTCGCGGTCAGCGCACGAAGACGAACTCTCGAACGCGGAAGGGTCCGCGGCGGGTCGTACCCACGAAGAAGAGCGTCAAGAACATGTAAGTCGCGGGCGTCGCCGAGCGGCGGCGCTTGGACGGGATTGGCTGCGGCCTGACGGAGCGGACTGCTCCTGGTGGATCGGAAGGCATGGCGAAGAAGAAGATCCGGAAGAACGTGATCAAGGGTGTCGTCCACATCAAGGCGACATTCAACAACACGATCATCACGATTGCGGACAAGAACGGTCAGACCCTCTGCTGGGGGACCGGCGGTTCGATGGGCTACAAGGGAAGTCGCAAGTCGACGCCCTTCGCGGCTCAGCGAGCGGCTGAGAAGTGCGCGACCGCGGTCAAGAAGATGGGGATGAAGGAAGTCGATGTCCGCGTCAAGGGACCTGGTTCCGGGCGAGAGTCGGCGATTCGCGCAATCCAGAGTTCCGGACTGGACATCAAGGCGATCGAGGATGTCACTCCGTTGCCGCACAACGGTTGCCGCCCAAAGAAGCGGCGCCGCGTCTGAGTGTTGGTCGGAAACGGAACTGTCGAGGCCACGTCCGGCGGGCCGTTGTGTGGGGAGAGTGCCGGGAGACGAGCGTCCCGGCGGCGTGGGGCGGTCTTCGGCTCGGTGCGTGTCGGAGATCGGGCGACGTCAGCTCGAGAGTTGGCGGAGCGAATGCGGATGGTGGAGCGGATCGTGCGGGTGCGAGCAGCAAGGTAGCGCAGGGAATCGTCGCTGAGGCCCTGGGAGGAACACATACATGCGTATCCGGTGGAGAGACTTCGAGATCCCGAACTCGGTGATCTGCGAGGAAGAGTCTCGGACGTCGACCTACGGCAAGTTCATCGTCGAGCCCTTCGAGCGCGGGTTCGGTGTGACGGTAGGGAACAGCCTGCGACGGATCCTCCTCTCGTCTCTCGAGGGGTCGGCGATCGTCAGCGCGAAGATCGAGGGAGCGCAGCACGAGTTCACGAGCATGACGGGGGTGTACGAGGATGTGACGGACATCATCCTCAACCTCAAGGACGTGCTGATTACGCTCGAGGGCGACGCCCGAGAAGCGATGCTCGAGATCGCGGTCGACAAGAAGGGTGTCGTGAGGGCGGCGGATATCCAGGCGGGCCCGGAGGTGACGGTTGTCAACCCCGAGCTGCACATCGCGACGTTGACCCAGGACATTCCCTTCAAGGTCGATCTCGTCGCCCGCAAGGGGCGCGGGTACGCGACCGCGGAGGAGAACTCCGCCGGCGACAACGAGATCGGCGTCGTCTGGATGGACTCGTCGTTCTCTCCTGTCAGTCGCGTGCGGTACAAGACAGAGAACACGCGCGTCGGTCAGCACACGAACTACGACCGCCTGATTCTCGAGATTTGGACGAACGGTACGGTCAGCCCGGAGATGGCGCTCGTCGAGGCGTCGAAGATCCTGCGCCGTCACTTGAACCCGTTCATTCAGTATGCGGATCTCGGTTACCGACTGCAGGGCGAAAGCGGCCTGGCGGTCGAGGAGCCGGTCACGGCGTCACCCGACTCCGAGGAGTTGCGCCAGAAGATCGAACAGCCGGTGAGTGCTCTGGAGCTGTCGGTCCGCGCGTACAACTGCCTCGATGGTGAGGATATCAAAACGATCGCCGAGCTCGTGAGCTGGAAGGAGTCGGATCTGCTCAAGGTCCGCAACTTCGGCAAGACGACGCTCGTCGAGATCAAGGCGAAGCTCGAGGAGATCGGGTTGTCGCTCGGCATGGAGGTGCCGGCGCTGGAAGGTAGCGCCGGCGGGATGTAATGAGACATCGCAAGAGTGGCAAGAAGCTCGGCCGATCGAGCGCGCATCGTCTGGCGTTGAAGCGGAACCTCGTTCGCAGCTTGTTCCTCTCGTTCGGAGAGCAGGAGCACATCGTCACGACGCTGCAGAAGGCGAAGTTCGCCCGTTCGTTCGCCGAGAAGTTGATCACGCTCGGCAAGGAAAAGACGCTGCACAACTACCGCCGAGGTTTGAAGCTGCTGCGCGACGAGGACGCCGTGCACATGCTCTTCGAGCACATCGGGCCGCGCTACCGCGAGCGCCCCGGCGGCTACACGCGGATCATCCGCACTGCGAACAAGCGCCTTGGCGACAAGGCGACGCAGGTCCTCTTCGGTTTCGTGCGCGAGGAGCTCGCCGCGGAGGTCCCGGTCGAGAGCGACGCGGAGTAGCGTCCGACCGCCTCGAGGCGAACGAGACAGCGCGTCGGCAGATCGAGAGTTCTGCCGACGCGCCGTTTTCGTTGGGGCGGGAGCTGGAGGGCGAGGGCGGACGAGGCGGGAGGGGGCACGCTTGCGCCCGAGGGGCGACGACGCTTGAATACCCGTTGGCACTCGGACGTCCGAAGTCGCCAGGTGCGTATAGCTGCACATCGCCGCACATCGCCGGGAGCGTGTCGAACGGAAGGAGGTCGCACATGCGAGCCACGACGGGGATCACGTGTGTCGTTCTAGTGGCCGTGCTGGGCGCGTTCGGCCAGCGAGATCGAGGCGTCGCGCAGGATGGTGCCGGCGTCGCCGCGCCGCAGGAGGCGAAGGAGGCTCCTGCTCTGCCGCCCGGAGTCTACGCTCGGATCGACGGGCGGGACGTCACCGAGAAGGAGTACTCCGAGTATCTTCTCGCGAGCATCGGCAAGCGGCATCTCGATGAGTACATCGACCGGCTGTTGATCGAGGCTGCGGCGCGGAGTCGCGGGATCGTCGTCACGCCGGAGGAGGTCGACGCGCTGGTCGAGGAGCGCATCGAGCGCACGGTTCGCGGCATCTGGGGCGGGGACCGCGACAAGTTCCTGGCTGCGCTCGCGAAGCGGCGCACGACGCTCGAGGAGAAGCGCGCGCAGGACCGGCAGGAGATCTACTTCAACCGTCTGCTCGAGAAGCTGGTGCTGAAGTCGCGCGAGCTGACGCCGGAGGTGTTGCGCCGGGAGTTCGAGCGCGCGTACGGCCCGGGTGGCGTGCAGTACGAGATTCGCCACATCCTCGTCTCGACGCGCAAGCGGACCGGGCCGGACGGCGTGACGCTGCCGGGGCGTACCGATGCGGAGGCCAAGGAGCGAGCCGCGAAGATCCGCCAGAGCCTCCTGGCGGGCGGCGACTTCGCCCAGCTCGTCAAGAGGTACTCGGACGACTCGTTCACGCGGCCGAACGACGGTCGCATTCCGCTCTACCGCGCTGATTTCTACGGTGCCGAGTTTCACGCGGCGGTCGGGGGGCTGACGAAGGAGGCCCCGTTGAGCGGCGTCGTCCGGTCGCGACGGGGGCTGCACCTGATCCAGCTGCTCGACAAGCGCGAGACCGAGTTCGACTCCGTGCGCAAGGAAGTCGAGGAGCGGGCTCGCAATCGGCCGCCGACGGTCGACGAGGAGCGGGCGTTCCTGCGCGGCTTGCGGGCGGCGGCGAAGATCGTCCGGTAGCGAGAATCCGGGTTCTGCTTCCTCGGCTGTCGCCTCGGAGGCAGAACCCGGATTCTCGCTTGGGCTCTCGGCGGACGGCTGCTGCGGGATTCGGTTGTCTTCCTTGGGGCCGAGGGGGGCGCTTTGCGCCCAGGAGAGGAGTTTTCGTGTGAGGTCGCCGGGGCGGATCCGGGGGAGGGCGCTTTGCGCCCTGGAGAGGAGTCTTGCTTGAGGATGTCGGGTGTTTTCAGTAGGTGGCGCGTTGTGACGTCTTTTCCCTGCCGGGCGGTGACCGTCGGCGCGGGGCTTGCCGTGGCCCTGGCGCTCTGCGGCTGCTCTACGTTGCCGCGCGCGGTGCCCGGTCGTCCGGCGGAGCCTCTGGAGTCGGGGCGAGTGGAGGCCTTGCGCCCGCGGGGGGGCGGGTTCGGTCTGGAGCTCGCGGAGGTCGAGGTCTGCGACGCGTGGCGACGCTGCGAGTTCGGGTTTTGGACGTATTGCGAGGTCGCGGGTGATCTGCGGTGGGTCACGGGGGATTGCTACCTCGCGAGCCAGCCGTCGGCTGCTCCACTGGTCGTGCTGTCTCCGATCCTCGCGGGCACGGTCAACGACTACCTCGCGACCCGCTACTTCGCCGAGGCTGCCGCCGAGAGCGGCCTGCACGCCTTCTTCCTCCACCAGGAGGAGGTCATCCTCGACGGGCGACGTGACGCGTTCGACCTCGAGGCGCGGATCCGGCAGAGTCTGCGGGATACGCTGGCGGCGCTCGACCTGCTCGTGGCGCGGCCCGAGGTCGACGCGACGCGTCTCGGCTCGATCGGCATCAGCTTCGGCGCCATCAAGAACGTGCTGCTCGTGGCCGTGGAGCCGCGTCTGCGTGCGAATGCCTTCGCGATGGCCGGGGCTGACCTGGCACGCATCGTGCTGGAGTCCCGCGAGACCCTCGTGCTCGAGTATCTGCGCGCCCGGCGGGAGCGCGACGGGCTCGAGCCGGCCGCCGTGGCGGCGGAGATCGGACGCTGGTACCGTTCGCGGCCCGGGGAGTTCGCCCGATCGGTCGAGAATGACCGCGTTCTGATGCTCCTGGGGCGCCTGGACGACAAGGTGCCGTACGCCGCTGGGCTCGTCCTGCGCGAGCGCCTCGGCGAGCCGAAGACGCATCTTTTCCCGCTGGGGCACTACACGGCCGCGCTGATCGCGCCGTGGGCTGCGAGCGTCGCGTGCGACTGGATTCGCGCGCGGCTGGGCGCTCTCTGACGCGCGTCCAGCTGCCTCGCAGCGAAGGCCGGTCGCTCGGCGACACTGCCGTTCCCCTAACTTCTCACTGAGGCTCGGCTGGTTTCGGAGAGTTCGCACGAACCCGAGCGCGTGAGCGTTGACGCGCCGGTGAGTCGTCTGGTAGCCTGGACTCCTGATGCTGAGTTACCGGATGGGTCTGAAGCACCGGATGGGTACGATCCCGAGCCGCGTAGCGCGCCCCTCGGCGGGCCGTGACGGCCCTTGAGGGCCGTCGAAGACGCTGCTTTTTGGGAACTTCCGTTTGACTCCCCATCTTGTGCTCAGTATCATGGCGACTTGTACGTTTGGGATTAACACCCGAGATCCGCTCATCGCGATGCGTTTATCGTTGGCGCGGTGAGTCGCCCGAATAGCCTCTCGAGAGAGGCTCCCGAGTGGGGGCCGCTCGAAGGTGTTTGGAAAGCTGGAGGCGCGGCGAGCCGCGCGCCAGTGCGGCCCCTGTAGGGTGGGGCGTGAGCCGGGTGTGCGAGTGCCGGAGGAGTCCTTAGCTTTGGACCAACGGGTTTCCGCGAGTCAGCTCGGGACATGCTTCGGCACGGTGACGTCCCCGGAGGGCGCCGCAAGGCGTGACGGGAGGCGTCAGATCGACTTCAACACGAGAAAACCACTGTCTGTCCATACCTGTTCTCAGGGAGGTGTGTGCTTCGTTCGGTCGCAGGCCCGTCCTGTACGGATCTGTGCGACGACACGGTTCTGCAGGACACCGTAGGGGCCCTGTCAGAAGTCTAGGGTGAAATCAAGGTTCGGCCTGTTCTGCCTCGAGGAGGAAAAATGAAACAACAGAGGTTCTTGGGTTTCTCGCTGGTCTGTCTGCTCGCCTGCGCGCCGTACGCGTTGGCTCAGGACAGCATCTCGGTGGGAGATGACACGGTCGAAATCGGCCAGACCGCGAGCGTCGACATCACGGTGTCGAGCGCTGCGGAGGTGCAAGGCTTCGTCGCCGCGTTGTCGTGGAACGGCGGCGTCGCCACCGGCAGCGCCCTGACCGCGAAGGATCAGGTAGGTGAGGCGCTCGAGGGCGCCGATGTCATCGTGACGCGGGTCGAAGCCGACTACGCCGTCATCGGCGTGGTGCTCGACACGGACGGCATGGGCGTCTCGGCCCTGCCGACCGGCGACAGCGTCGTCGCGACTCTCGACGCCGTCTGTGGCGGCTCGGAAGGCTCGACGCCGGTCGACCTGGTCGACGCCACGTACGCGTCGGTTGATGGCGGCCCGCTGCTCGACAACGTTCTCGTGATCGGCGGCCAGTCGATCGGTGTCAGCGACAGCCTCGGGCTCAACTCGGGCTCGATCACCTGCACGCTTCCCCCGGATACGATCACGATCGAGTCGGGTGGCAACCCGGTTGATCCGTACAGCCCGTGCGGTGACATTCGCGTGCTCATGTCGAACCAGCGCCCCGTCGAGGGCTTCGTCACGGCGATCGCGAACGGCGCGGGCCTGACGCTGACCGACATTCAGCTCGGCGCCGCGGCTGCCGCGGCCGACTTCTCCGCGACGGAGATCGACGCGGCTGGCGGTACGTTCGGTGTGGTCATGGACCTGATCGATCCGGAGCCGATGGGCCCGGTCATCGATGCGGGTGCCGATCAGCACATCGCGACGTACACGTACTGCTGTGATCCGGAGCTCGGTGTCAACGAGACGGCTGACGTCGCGCTCGAGTTCGTCGACGGCACGCTCGGCGCGCCGCCGAAGGACAACATCCTCGTCATCGGTGGTCTGTCGATCGGCCAGAGCGACGGCATCATTCTCGAGAATGGTATCTTCACGTGCTCGGGACCGACGGTCCCTCCGGTTGAGGATTGTGGCGACGGCGTCGACAACGACGGCGACAGCCTGGTCGACTGCGAGGATCCGGACTGCGCCAACGATCGCGTCAACTGCCCGCCGGAGCCCAGCGACATCACGTTCGTCGTCGGCGCCTGTGGCGGTGGTGCCCTCGAGGCCTCCCGTGGCGAGTCGATCGACGTCTCCTTCGGCCTCGTGATCAACGAGGACGGCGCCGCGGGTCATGGTCAGCTCGACCATATCCAGGGTTTCTCGATGGCGGTCACGTACTGCGACCTGCTGACCTGTGTCAGCGAGGACCTCGACATCTCGGGGACGATCCTCGAGGCGCTCGGCGCCGAGTTCGTCAGCCTGCAGTGCGACAACGGTCCGGAGGACGGTGACGGCCGCGAGCTCATCATCGGTGTGCTCATCGACGCTCTGCCGCCGTTCGACGGCGCCACGATCGCCCCGTCGTTCCTCAACGAGGTGCAGTCGATTGGCTGCGTCACGTTCGACGTCAGCATGGACGCGGCGTGCGGCGACGAGTGCTGCATCGAGTTCGTCGATGGCATCAATGGTGCCGGTCGCGTGCCGATCAAGAACCTGATCTCGCACGAGAACCACTCGGCGAGCCCGCAGTTCGAGGCTGGCTGCGTCCAGATCGTCGAGCGCGAGCGCTTCTTCCGTGGCGACTGCAACTTCTCGCTCATGGGCATGATGGCGGTCGACGTCTCGGACGCCGCTGCCGTCGTCTCGTACCTCTTCATGGATGGTGCGTGGCACTTCGAGCCGCCCTGTCTGGATGCGTGTGACTGCCAGGACGACGGTCGCGTCGACCTCGCGGACGCCGTCTGCATCCTGCAGTACCTGTTCCTCTTCGGCGATCAGCCGCCGGCACCGGGTCCGGGCTGGGATATCCCGACCCAGGCGGAGACGCCTGCTGGCGAGGATCCGACGGCCGACAAGCTCGATTGCGTCGCGGGTAGGGACTGCGTCCTGATCCCTCGCTGATCTGAGCGATTCTCTCGGGGTGGGGGCCCCACCGCCCCCCCCCCCCCCCAAATTAGGCAACCCCGGCCCCCCCCCCCCCCCCCCCGCCCGGGGGGGGG
>CAYMRB010000329.1:0-6322 GCA_964392615.1 uncultured Planctomycetia bacterium
CACCGACCCCGACTCCGACTCCGACTCCGACTCCGACTCCGACACCGACTGCCCGGGCAGCGAGCGCTCCCAGGGGCCGAGAGCGGATCAGCGGGAGGCCCGCGGCTCCAGGTGGAGGCAATGCCCGCCGCCCGGCGCCATCCGCGCCTCGATGACGTCGCCGCGCTGCACCTCGGACTTGCGTACGCGATACGCCTCGCGGTTCTTGACGAAGTGCGCGTCGGGCGCGTCCTCGTACAGCGTCGCGGCGTAGGTCTTGCCCGGCGCGAGGAAGTCGAGCTCGATGCGCAGCGTGCGGGCGTTTTCGTCGGTCGCGGACGCGACGAACCACCGGTCTCCGGAACGCCGCGCGGTCGTGATGTAGCGGCCGATCTCGCCGTGCAGGACGCGGGTTTCGTCCCACGTCATCGGCAGCTTGCCCAGGAAGTCGAACAGGTCGGCCTTCGCTTCGTACGCCTCCGGGCAGTCGGGAAGAATCGCGAGCCCCGAGAACACGATCATCACGCGCGCGGTCTCGGCGACGACCGTCGTGTTGACGTTCTTGAAGATCTTCGGACGGTCGCGGGCGGGGTTCTCGAGCGTGTACAGGCCGTTGCACATGTCGATCGGGCCCGCGAGCATGTTGACGAAGACCTGCTCGCAGAAGCCGCTCGGGCCGAACACGCGCAGCGCGTCGGATTGCGAGTGGCAGAACTCGCGCGTCACGTAGTTCGGGTACGTCCGGCGATCTCCCGACGGCGCGACCGGCCCGTCGTGGAAATCGCACAGCAGGCGGTACTTCGCGCAGAGCTCGACGATCTTGCGCGTTTCCTGCACCTTCTGCTGTCCACCTCCTCGCATGAAGCCGTACTTGATGCCGGCCGCGCCCCACTTCTCGTAGAGCGCGAGCACCTCCTCGAACGGATAGCGGCGTCGGGCGAGGTGGTTGAAGTACAGGATGACGCCGACGCCCTTCGCCTTGCCGTAGCTGATCAGCTCCGGGACGTCGATCGGATCGGCCCAATCCTTCGGCGCGGCGCGAGGGACGAGGCGCGGCTTGTCCGGATCCGGCTGCACGAGCAGGTAGTCGCGACACGTGCGCGGGTCCGACTTGTCGTCGAACTCGAGGCCGTACCAGCCCGCATCAAGCACGAGGTAGCGCACGCCGCGCTTCGACGCGAAGTCGATGAAGCGCCGCCAGCTCGGCATGTCGAGGCCGTACGTGAAGCCGTCCGCGGTCTTCGCACCCCACGCGCGCCAGTCCCACATCGCGAGGCCCGGGCGGATCCACGACGTGTCGTTGATGGGGGATGTCGGATTGACGCAGACCATCACGGGCGAGACGAGCAGATCGCCAGCCGTCTTCCCGACGAGGATGACGCGCCACGACGTCGCGTCGCCCTTCGAGAGCGTCGACGCACCGAACGTCCCGCGAAACGCGTGCTTTCCGGCATCGGACGGGGCGAGGTGAAACGGCCCGTGATCGAAGATCGCGGCTTCCAGAACCGCGAGGTGCGTTCCCGACGCGCTGCGCACGGTCAGCGGCAGCCGCGCCCCGGCTCGCTTGCCGGCTCGAAAGCGGCTCAGGGGCTGCGGTCCGATCGGATCGTGCTCGCCGGCGTAGGCCCAGCCGGTGTGATCGCCGCCGAAGCAGAACTCGGTGCGGTCATCGGCGAGACGCACCTCGTCGCTCCAGCCGCCGTCGCTCGGCAGCTCGTAGCGCAGCGCGACGCCCGAGTCGTAGACGCGGATCGCGATGCGCAGTCGCCGTTGCGTGCCGGCCGCTCCGGCGACCGTCTCGCGTAGCGTCCATGCGAGCTCGTCATAGTGATTCTCGTAGTGCGCGAACTTGCCCCACGCCGTGGCGACTCGCTCGCGACAGGACGATCGCGCGACCGCGACCGTCTCCAACGCACCGAGGTCCCGCGGCGCGACGCGCAGGCCGAGGCGGCCGCGTTCGAGGATCGTTTCGGCGCCGAATCGCAGCCGCCAGGTCGGGACCCCGTCGACGAGCTCGAGCGACGCGACCAGCGCGCCGTTCGGGCTGGAGACGTCGATTGCGTCCGCAGCTCGCGTCGTCGCGTCGAACGCGAGCACAGCGAGCGTGATCAGCGAGATGCGTGCGAGTTCGGTGATCGTTTTCATCTTGGATTCCTCAGCGGCACGGCGGTTCGTTTCGACCCGGCCGTCAGTGTAGGGCATCCCCTGGTCCGTTGCGCGTGGAACTCGAGCCGGCGCGTCCGCGCGGAGGGAATCGACGCACGGCGTGGCCGTTCGCTTCGTTGTCACGACCGGCGAGGCGTTCGGGGCGCTGCGACACGAACGTTGACGGGCACTTGCACGCAGGTCCGTCGAATCCGCGGATTGTCCGCGAAACGCGCCTGGCTGCTCCGTTACACTCGAGGCTTCGAAGCGAGGGGCGGCACGACTTCCGGCACGACAACCCGTGCGCACCGATAGGAGGGTCCACGCATGAACACGAAGAAGCTCACACGCCGCAGGTTCATCTCGAACGCGGTCGCGGCGGCCGCGACCGTCACCATCGTGCCGTCGTACTGCCTCGGCCGGACGAAGGACCGCGAAGCTCCTTCCGAGACGCTCTACTTCGCGAAGGTCGGCTGTGGCGGCATGGGCGGCGGCGACTTCAACTCGGTCGTCGGCTCCGGCGCGCGCCCGTCGGCGATCTGCGACGTCGATTGGAACCGCGCCGGTGGCGTCGCCAAGCACGCGTTGACGAAGGGGCTGAAGAAGTACACCGACTTCCGCGAGATGTTCGACAAGGAGGCGAAGAACTTCGACGCCGTCGTCGTGTCGACGCCCGACCACATGCACGCGCCGGTGTCGCTGTCGGCGATGGAGCTCGGCAAGCACGTCTACTGCCAGAAGCCGCTCGCGCGGACGATTCGCGAGTGCTACGCGATGCGCGACGCGGCGAAACGCTACGGTGTCGTGACGCAGATGGGCAACCAGGGGCACTCGGGCGGCGGGCTCGAACGGACGATAGAGTGCGTCCACGCGGGCGTCATCGGCACCGTCAGCGAGGTGCACGTGTGGACCGCACGCGCCAATCGCTGGTGGCCGCAGGGCGCACAGGTCAAGCTGCCGACGCAGCCCGCGAAGGCGCCCGATCACATCGATTGGAACTCGTTCCTCGGCGTCGCGCCGGACATTCCCTATAGCGGCGCGATCCACCCGTTCAAGTGGCGCGGCTACGTCGACTTCGGCTGCGGCGCGATCGGCGACATGGCGTGCCACAATATGGACCCGGCGTTCATGGCGCTCGACCTCGGCCAGCCCGACTACGTCAAGACGACGTGCAGCGAGTTCAACCGCGAGTCGTTCCCGGCGTGGTCGATCGTCGAGTGGGGCTTCCCGGCCAGCGGCAAGCGTCCGGCCGTGAAGGTCTACTGGTACGACGGCGGCAAGAAGCCTCCGCGGCCCGAAGACATGCCGAAGGGCCGCAACATGGGCGGAGAGGGCTGCCTCTTCATCGGCGACAAGGGCAAGATGATGGGCGGCTCCCACGCCGGCTTCTGCGCTCCGTTCGACAAGGGCTACACCCGTCCGAAGGCGACGCTGCCGCGCAGTGAAGGCCACTACAAGGAGTGGGTGATGGCGGCGAAGGGCGAGAAGATCAATCGCGGCACGACCGGCACGGCGTTCAGCTATGCCGGCCCGATGACCGCGACGATCGCGATGGGCGTCGTCGGCATGTACTTCCCAGGCGAGAAGCTCGACTGGGACGGCGAGAAGCTCCAGTTCGAGAAGGCCGCCGCGAACGAGTACCTCCACCGGCCGTATCGCAAGTCGTTCAAGCTGGCGCGCGGCGCGCGGCTCTGATCGCTATCAGCCTCTTCTCGAAGGGCTGTCAGGAGAGGGTGCCGTCGACGTCCGATCGGCGGAATCGACGGCACCCTCCCCTCCGACCCGATGTGGCGATAGAATGGGAGGTGGCCTGTCTCGTATCGAGACGACTCGGCTGCTCGCCGCGTCGGGGGGACATAGATCATGGACGCCGATGGATTCGGCAAGCTCCTGGACCGCGCCCGCGAGGGCGATCGCGCGGCGCTCGAGGAAATCCTGCGCCTCGTGCGGCCGTACGTCGCGAGAGTGGCGCACGACGTCACCGATCGCGGTCGGCCGAGCCAGGCGGTCTCCGATCTGATCCAGGAAGCCGAGCTGCGCGCCTGGGAGCGTCTCAAGCAATTCGACGGCGCCGCCGATGACGACGAGTCGCTTCAGAAGTTCCGCGTCTGGATCGGTCGCATCGTCCAGCGGTTGGGGCTCTCCGTGCATCGGCGTCGAGACGCGCAGCGGCGCAAGCCGCCGACGCCGCTCGTGTCCCTCGATCGGGCCTCGCCCGACGGCGGCGCGTCGGCACCCTCGAGCATGCTGGGGATCGATCCGGTCGGCCAGAACCCGACGCCGAGTCGCGAAGTGCGCGCCGACGAAGAGCGCCTTCTGATCCTCGCGGCGATCGAGGCCATGCCCGACGAGTTCGAGCGCCAGATCGTCCGCGGCAAGTACTTCGAGGGCGAATCTCTGCGGCAGATCGCGGCGCGGCTCGACGCGAGCTACGACAAGGTCAAGGAGCGTCACCGCTGTGCGATGAAGCAGCTCGAGCGCAAGCTGCGCGACCTACGCTGACCGTCGACGGGCTGCTATCCTTCTTCGGCCGACTCGCCGCCGGAGTCGTTGTCGAGCGCGTCCGACTCCGCCCGCCAGCGCGCGGCCGCATCCTCGTCTTCGCGCTCGTTCGCCAGACGAATCAAGCCCTGCAGAATATCGCGCTCGACGAGCTTCGACCGGAAGATTTTGGCGGGGCGTACGCTGTCGAGGGCGCGGCGATAGAGCTTCTCCGCATCGTCGAGCTTGCCGTCTGCGAGGTGCAGATCTGCCAGCAGACGCTCGGCAAGGGCGGGCTGATCCATGTAGAGCGGCGCGTGCTGCTCGAAGGCGTCGAGAACCTCGCGGAGCAGCTTCGCGGCGGGACCGCGGTCGCCAGCGAGCACGGCGATTTCGGCCTCGCGCAACGTGAAGCTCGCGGCCTGGCTCAGGTTCGTAGGCGGGTCGCTGAGGAGCGATCGCCCCAGGGCGAACTCCTTCCGCGCTTCCTCGAATCGTCCGTTGCGTCCAAGGGCCCCGCCGCAGACGAAGTGCGCCGCGGCGCGCGTCGCGTGCCTCTTGTCGGCGAAGAGACGATCGGCGCTTTCGACGACCTGGCGCGATGCGATGACCGCGGCTTCCGCGTCGCGTCGGAGGAGTCGGATCTTGGTCACCAGGAATAGCGCGCGCAGCAGCTGCCGGTGGTCCTCTCCACCCAGAACGGCGCGCAGCGCCTCGACGAGGTCCGTCGCGCGCTCGAGTGCCGCGTCGAGGTCGCCCTCGAACGACTCGAGCTCCGCGAGCTCGTAGCGGACCTTGAAGTAGCGCGGCGTCGGCGGTCCCGGTGCGCTCTCCTCGATCGACAGCGCTTCTGCGAGGAGCTTCTCCGCAGCGTCGAATCGCCCCATGGTCTTCAAGAGCGAGGCCAGGTTCATGCAGCTCGACGCGATCGACGTGTGGCCCGGCGGCAGGAGCTGACGCCGGACTGCGAGGGCCTCTTCGTACAGCGGCGCGGCCTCGTCGAGCTTGCCCGCTGCGCGGACGATGTTCGCGACCGCGTTGAGGCTGTTGGCGACCTCGGTGTGCGGGCGGTCACCGTGGAGCTTCCTGCGCAGCGATAGCAGGTGGCGTCCGCGTCGCTCGGCCTCCTCGTATCGACCGAGTCGAGACAGCACGCTGACGAGGTTGTGGAGGCTCTTGCGATAGGACGACGAGTCTTCGCCCAGAAGCCGCAGCCTCGCATCGTGGACCTGACGGAAGACGGCGTGCGCCTCCTCGTAGTGCGCCCGGCGGAGCTGGAGGAAGCCCAGGTTGCTGAGGCTCGAGAGCGTCGTCCGGTCATCCTCGCCGAGCTCGACCAACGCTTCCTCGTAGTTCTTGCGCGTGACCGCCTCGGCCTCGGCGGGATCCCCATGGCTCAGAAGGACCACGCTTAACAGGCCCCTGAGGCTCCACACGTCCGATCGGGACGCGCTCAGGGCGTCGTCCGGAAAGCTCAGAGCGTCGCGGATCGTCTTCTTCGCGTCCTCGTATTGTCCCTTCTCGTATTGTAGGTCCGCGAGGGTCCCGAAGCAGGTCAGCAGGCTCGCGTGCTGCGGACCCATGTTCTCTCGTCGAAGCTCCAATGCTCGCCGCACGTGGCGCTCCGCGTCATCGAATCGGTCGAGGCTCGAGTAGACCTGAGAGAGCGTCAGATGCACCGACGCGGCGACGATCGGCTCGTCGACGAGGTCCTCGT
>CAYMRB010000329.1:6332-11767 GCA_964392615.1 uncultured Planctomycetia bacterium
GAGAGAAAAAGAAGCAAAAAGAGAGAAACGATGGTGTTGCTTTTGGGGGGGGGGTGCGTGTTGGTGGTGTGTGGTGCGGTGGGGGCCGTCGCCCGCCTCCGGCGTCGCCTGGAGCAAGATCTTCTCGAGGACCCGAGCCGTCGCCTCGGCTGCACCGGCCGAGGCCGTCGCCTTGTCGGCCTCCAGATTCGCACGGGATTCGCTGTCGTGTGCGCGCAGCGCCCAGAACGTCGTTCCGACGATTCCGGCGATCAGGATGACGAACGCGACGGACGCCGCGGCGACCATCGCCCGGTGACGTCGGACGAACTTGCGCAGACGGTACAGATTGCTCGGCGGGCCGGCGAGGACCGGCTCGTCATCGAGGTGTCTCGAGATGTCCGCGGCGAGCTCGGACGCGCTTTGGTAGCGGCGCACGCGGTCCTTCTCGAGGCACTTCATGACGATCCAGTCGAGATCGCCGACGCATGCTTGACGCAGCGTCCTCGCGTCGCAGTTCCGTGCCCGCGCGACGTCTTCGAGGGGCGCTCCGAGCGAGCTCAGGCGCGAGCTCGGTCGCGGTGGCTCGCGCTCGCGGATGATCTCGACGAACCGATAGAGCGGCGACTCGCGCAGCTCCTTCGAGTCGAACGGCAATTGACCGGTCGTCAGCTCGTAGAGCAGCACGCCGAGCGCGTAGATGTCGCTCCGCGTGTCGACATCGAGCTTGCCGGCATCCGTCTGCTCGGGACTCATGTACTCGAGCGTGCCGATCAGCTGCGGCTCGGCGGTGAGCAGTGTGTGTTCCGTCAGGCGTCGGTCGAGCGCCTTCGCGACGCCGAAGTCGATGATCTTCGCGGCGGGGCGCCCGTCGCGCTCCGTGACGAGAATGTTCCACGGCTTCAGGTCGCGGTGCACGATGCCCTTCTGATGCGCGTGTTGCAACGCGTCGCAGACATCGACGAAAACGCGCAGTCGGTCGCCGAGCGTCAATCGCCGGTGGTCGCAGAACTCGACGATCGACTCGCCGCGCACGAGCTCCATCGCGAAGAACGGACGGCCTTCGGACGTCGTGCCGGCGTCGAGCACCGTCGCGATGCCGGGGTGATCCATGATCGCGAGCGCTTGTCTCTCGGCGTCGAACCGCGCGATGACTTGACGCGTGTCCATGCCGGGCTTGATGACCTTCAGCGCGACGGACCGGCGAACAGGCTCGAGCTGCTCGGCGAGGTAGACCGTGCCGAAGCCGCCTTCGCCGAGGGAACGCACGATGCGGTACGAGTCGACGTGGACCTCGTCGAGGTCGGACGCGTCATCCTGCGCCGTCGCCTCCCGCTGGGCCGAGTCTCGAGCGGCGCCGAACAGGACTTCGACGAGCTTCAGCCGACGTTCGAGCCGCTCGGACAGTTCGGGGTGGGCTGCGAGGATCTCGCTCCGATCGACCGGAGCCCCGGCGTCGAGTGCCTCCATGTATTGGTCGGCGATCGCCTCGAGGCGGTCCTCGTCGTCGAGCGACGAACCGTCGTTCGCATCGTCAGCGGATTCTGAGTGCCGCATTTCACCAGCTTCTCCTGCGGAACAGCACGGGGCAGGGGCTTCCGTTATACCCAGTGCCACAGGCGAGCCGAGACGGAGATTTCCGTTTTTTTTCGCCCCCACCCCAGGCGAGAATCGCGTCTGTTGCCTGGTGCCGCCGAATGCTGTTCTTCGGCGGTGGGCGTCGTCTTCGGTACGGAGACGATAGTGGTCCAAGCGCTTCGAGGTACGATCGATGCTCGTTCGACACGCGATTTCGCTCGTGGTGTTTCTCATCGTGTGCTCCGCGACCGTCGTGCGAGCCCAGTCCTTGCCGGCGTCTTGGGGGACCGCCGTCGTCGACGGCACTCTCGGCGCGGAGTGGGACGAAGCGTCGAGCCGGCCGGTCACGATCTCGCTCGGTGCTGCGTCGATCGATGCGACGCTCCACGCGATGAACGACCGCGAAAACGTCTACTTCGCGCTCGAGATCCCCGGTCAGTTCCACGAAGGAACGTGGCTTCTGGGGTTCGACGTCAACAGCGACGGGCGCATCGCGCGACCCGACGACGTCGTCGGCATGGTCGACGGCACGTTCGTCGATCGACATCTCGCCCTGGTCGACGGCGCGGTCGTGACGCGGGACGACACGGCAGCGGGCGGCAGCGTCGACGGTGTCGGGGCGCGGCGCATCCAACGAACGCTGACGACCCTCGAGATCTGCCGGCCGCTGCGGTCCGGCGACTCGCTCGACGCGCAGGTCGACGGCGGCACGATCGCGTTCTACTCGAGCTTCGACTGCAGCAGTTGCACTGCGACCAGTTGGCCCGGACGGGGCCGGTACGCGAATCTCGGGCGAGCGTCGAGGGATCCCACGTTCCGCTACTCTCTCGACGGTCCGCGCCCGACGGACGACAGCGGGGTTTTCGAGGTCGGCTGCTGGCTCGAGTCCGAAGGGCTCGCCGCCGGCGAGGTCGGCGTGCAAGGATTCGCCGTCAGCGTCGCTGAAGAGGGCGAGTGCTCGATCAGCGAGGCGAGCATCGTCGGCACGGTCGCAGCGTTCACCACCGACGATCCCCCGGGCTTCCGCGATCCTGACGGCTGGAGCTTCCGCATGGAGCATCTCATCGACGGCGGCGCGGGCGGTGCGACGTTAGCGTGCGTCTTGGGCATTCCAATCAGCGCGACGCTGCCGCCCGAGCGGGCCCCCCATCGGCTTCTGCGTCTCCTCGTCGCATCGACGGAGACCGGTTGCGGCGACTGCGCGCTGGTCTTTCGCGATGGCCTGCAGCCCCCGGGGGCGGCACCGGTCGCCAACTCCGTGACCTGGAACGGCGCCTCGTTCGATCCGAGTTGGAGCACCGATCCGCTCAGGTTCGAGTCGTGTGGGTGCTTTGCATCCGAGCCGCACGCTGCCGGCTGGAGGGGATACAACGTCGGCGCGACGAACGGATCCTCGCGCAGTCCGTACGACGGAGCCTTCGAGCTCTGCTCGAACGGCACGGGCTACGGCGTGACGGCCGACTCGCTGCGCGTCGTCTCGGGGCCGTCCAGCTACCGCGAAGGCATCGAGGTGCGCCTGGAGGAGCTGAGCGCGGGTGGGCAGGCGTCGATCGAGGTGCGCCAGTCCGGAGCGCACGGTGTCGATGCGGTTCGTCCCGACGACGTCTGCTATCGGCTGACCGCGCACCGCCCCGTGAGCGAGGGGATGCTGCAGTTCGTGGCCGGCTACCGCGATATGGGCGGGGGGGGCGCGATGGTCGAGGTGCCGGTCGAGATCACCGGTTCGCCCCGTGCCTTGACCTTGCCGCTGCGCCTCGAGCTGGTACTCGAGTACCACGACAACGACGGCTCGCTCACGGTCGAGGCGCGTGTGGAGAGCGAGGATTCTCCTTCGTCGTTCGGCACCGCGAGCATGCCGTATCCGGGCACCTCGCTCCTCTGGAACCGTTGGGGCATGACCACGGCGGCGGACGGCGGCGGCACGGCCGAGGCGAGGTTCTGCTTGATCGATCGACCCGACCTCTACTCGTGGGGCTTCGACACGGATGGCGACGGCTGCACGGACTGCGAGGACGAGGAGCCGCTCCAATCGTCGCGGTTCATCGTCCAGCAGCGCGGGCAGTGCTGCACGGGTTTCGACCTCGTCTACAAGTTCCAGGGCGACGACACGGACGGCGACGGCCTACGGGATTGTCGGGACCCGGACGACGACAACGACGGCATCCCGGACGGAGAGGATCCGTGCCCGATCGGTGATTGCACGCCGACGCAGCCCTGCTGCCTCGGGCTCTGGACGGCCTGCGCGCCGTACGATTGCGGCAACTACTTCATCCTCATGGACGTGGTGAACCCCGGCGATCCCGGGCCGATCGACCCCGGCAAGCCGGTCAAGCCGGTTCCGATCAAGCCGATCAAACCGATCAAGCCGGGACCCATTCGAGTCGCCGAGTTCGAGATCATCAACGACGTCGTCTACCTCACTCCGCCCGGCGCGGCCGGAATCGGAGACCTCAGCGAAGCGCTCGTGACGCTCGCTCTCGACGGCGGTGTCGCCGGTGCCGGCGAGGAGCCGGTCCTGCGGCTCGAGATCTGGGGGGCCGACGCGGACGGTGCGGACCAGTACGTCGGACGCGTTGGCGACTTCGAGATCGACCTCGACGAGATCGGGACCGTCGGAGAGGGCCGTCACTTGCGCATTCACCGGATGGCGGACGGCACGGACTACGGCGCCGCGTGGTCGTTCGGGCAGACGGCGGACGATACGGTTCCCGACGTGGACGGCGATGGCATTCCGGACGCCGACGACAACTGTCCCGACAGAGCGAACCCGGATCAGACAGACGACAACGGCGACAGTGTCGGCGACGTGTGCGAGATCGACCGGTTGACCCGAAGAGAGCGCCAGGTCCCCGGCGATGCGAACCAAGATGGCGCGTTGGATCTGTCGGACGGCATCAAGCTGCTCGCGATTCTCTTCGGCGGCGATCTGCCGCCTCCGTGTGGAGACGGCACTCTCGGCAATCCGTTCAGCACGCGTCTGCTCGACGCGAACGGCGATGCCGGAGTCGACCTCTCGGACGCGATCTCCGTGTTCTCGTTCCTGTTCCTCGGCGGGCCACCGCACGTCCTCGGAACCGATTGCGTTCCGATGCGCGGTTGTCCGTCGACCTGTCGTTGATCAAGCTGTCAGCCCGATCGAGTCCCGCGCGGTGCTTCGGCTCGCGCGGGGCTCTTCACACGGTATCCACATGCACACGTTGTTGGCCTTCCTGACGACCGAGCGCCTCGGTTCCGCGCTGTCAGTCCTTCTCCTGCTGTGCTCGGGGTCTGTGGCGGCCGGTGATATCGCGCCGGGCACGGATCGTGTTCCCTTTGCAAACCGTGTCGGGGGTGACCGAACCGAAGGCGTGGAAGACGTCGCGGTCGACGACGAGGGCAACGTCTATCTCACGGGCTGGACGCAATCGACGAACTTCTCGGCGCCTGCGGGGGAGAGCCCGGAGCTGTTCGGCAGCGGGGGCGAATCGGAGGCGTTCGTCGTCAAGCTATCGGCTGATGGCGCCGTGCTCTACTCGACCCTCCTGGGCGGCACCTCCGGAGATCAGGGGCTGGGCATCGGCCTCGACGATCGGGGCTACGCGTATGTCGGCGGCACGACGTCGTACCAGGAAACCGGCTTCCCTGTGAGCGAAGGGGCCTATCGCACGCGGGGCGCGGACTTCTTTGTCGCGCAGCTCGACCCGACCGGCGAACTGGTTCACTCGACATTCTTCGGCGGCCTGAACATCGCCAGCCTCGGCGGCATCTCCGTTCACGACGCCGGTGACAGTGTCCGGGTCTTCCTCGTCGGAACGACGGTCCGCGGGTTTCCGACGACCGGCAACGCCTATCGCCGTGGCGTCGAAGGAACGTCCGACGCGTTCGTGTCGATCCTCGAG
>CAYMRB010000330.1:0-11522 GCA_964392615.1 uncultured Planctomycetia bacterium
GGGCGTCACCGCGCTGCGGGCCGTGGCAGTTTTCGCACTGGATGTTGGAGCGCTGGGCCGTAGCGGGGAACTCGGCGAGCATGGTCGTCCAGTTGTCGCCGGGATTGTTCAGCAGTCCGGCGCCGAGGAAGTCCTGGTAGTCGGCCGCCTCGTCCACACCACCGTTGTCCACAGCAGGGTCGTAGCCGACGGTGTGGCAGGGGAAGCAGCGCGAGCCGTAGTGGGTGCTTCCATTGAGGTTGTTGGTGAGAATCTCGGCATGGCCCGACTGGGCCCACGGAGTGAACTGATCTTCACCGAGTGTGCCGTTGTGGCACGCGCCGGTGCAGTCTTCCGCCAAGGGGCGACCGTCGGCGTCCTGGCCGGTGATGGCGCCGCGCCAGGTACCGGCGTAGATCTCGAGCGTGACGACTTCGCCGGCAGCGTCGGTGACGGTGACGGTGTAGAGGCCGGTGACGTCGGGTGTGAAGTACGGCGTCTGCGTCGTGGCGTCCTGGAGCGCCGCGGCAGAGTCGGTGTCTTCCGGTGTGGTAAGGGCCCAGTCGTAGGCTTCCTGGGTCTTGCCGTGAATCAGCACCGGACGACCGATCGGCACGTTGCGCAGGCCGGCCGCGGGTGCGAACGGCAGCTCGGTGTGGATTTCGGCATGCGCGGTGTAGGCACCGGAGCTCGTGGTCACGATGAGCTCGAGCGTGACGAGCGCCGACTCTTCGAGGGCGAAGGGATTGACGCCGACGACGGCGAAGCGGTCCTGCAGACCGCCGTGGAACTCGTCGCTGACGTGGACGTCAGGCGGCAGCTGGTCTTCGGTGATGGCCGGCTCGGACAGGGCGTGAATGAGCTCGTCCTTGTAGGTCGTCACGTCGGGTAGGGTCAGCGTGGCGGTGTCGCTGGAGGCGCCGTCGATGGCGATCTCGACGCTATTGCCTTGCGACCAGGAGAAGCCTTCGATGGTCGAGCCGTCGAAGATCTCGACGATCGCGGTGGCGCTGAGGCTCGCGTCCGGCGCGGCGTCGCCGTCCAGCGCGATGCTCACGATCACCGGCGCCGACGGCGCCAGCGAGACGTCGAGGGTCACCTCCTCCGGAATCACCGTGACCATCTCGGTCCGACTGGAGAATCCCGCGAGCTCGACCGTGACCATGTAGACGCCGACGGGCAGCTCCTGTGCGTAGAAGCCGCTCTCGTCCGTGACGATCGAGACACCGGCGATCGACGGCTCGATGCCGAGCTCGAGCCCGGCCAGAGGCTCGCCGGTCAGCGCGTTCGTGACCGTTCCCGACAGCGTGGCGACGGTCTCGACGACGCAGTCGCACAGGTCGTACTGCTCGCAGTCGATCACGTCGTCCGTCGGATCGATGCCGCACTCGGTCGGGCCGGGGTCGGGAGGAATCCGACCGCCCATGAACAGATAGCTGAACCCGTAGACCGCGTCGGCCAGGTCGACCTCGCCGTCGTCGTTCGTGTCCGCGGCGTCGAAGCAGAGCAGTGTCGCGCCGCCCAGGAACAGGAAGTCGAGGGTCGCGATCCCGTCACTGATGTCCAGCGCGCCGTCGACATTCGAGTCGCCGCGGCGGAAGCAGCCGACGCCGCCGGGCAGCGTGGGCGTCTGCCCGCGCAGCTCGATCGTGACCGTGCCTTCGTCGGGATCGTTGCTGGCGAGCACTAGACAGCCGACGTCCGCGCCCAGGTCCGAGGCCGTGTACTCGATCGTCACGGCGGTGACCCCTGACGGCGGAATCGTCAGAGGCGCGTCCGGTGACCAGGTGTACTCCGAACTCGTACCTGCACAGAGGGCGATTGCCGTCACGACCAGCTCGGCGCTGCCGACGTTGCGAATCTCGGCCACGAGGCCAGCGGTCTCGCCGACCTCGACGATTCCGAAGTCGAGCGACGGCGGCGCCGCGATGTCCGGAGCCGCCGGGGCGCTGCCGCTCCCCTCGAGCGTGACGACCACGCCGGGCTCGTCCGTATCGTTGCTGCGCAACAGGACGCATCCCGTGTCGGTGTCCGGGTTGACCGGCGAGTAGGCGACCGTGACGGTCTCGACGCCGCCGGCGGGAATCGTCAACTCTGTCGGCGTCACGATCTCGAACTCGAAGCTCGTTCCGCTGCACAGCGTGACCTCGGAGACGGTGAGCTCTGCCGTGCCGAGGTTGCCGACCTCGACACTGAGCTCGGCCGTGTCACCGACGCCGACGACGCCGAACTCCAAGGCTCGCCGCGTTACCGCGATATCAGGTGCGGGCAGAGGCAACCCCGATCCGGACACGGCGATGGTCACCTCGGGCCGTTCCGGGTCGTCGCTCGAGACGATCAAGCAGCCGTCGTCCGCGTTCGCGTCGATCGGCGAGTACGTGACCGTCAGCGTCTCGCTGCCGCCCGGCGGGATCGTCGTCGTCGCGGGCGCAGCCCACGCAAACTCGGCGCTCGTTCCACCGCAGAGCGCGATTCCCGTCAAGGCGAGGTTTGCCGTGCCGGCATTGCCGATCTCGACCGTCAAGGCCGCGCTGTCGCCGACGAATAGCTCGCCGAACTCGAGGCTCGTCGCGTCCAGCTCGATCGCCGGTCGCGGCGGAACGAGTCCGGTGCCGGTTACCGCGATCGTCACGCGTTCTTGGCTCGGGTCGTTGCTCGTGATCGCGACGCAACCCTCGTCCGGCCCCTCGTCGACCGGTGCGTAGGTCAGCTGCACGACTTCGGTGCCACCCGGGGGAATGGTCAGCGGCGCCGCTGGCGACACGCCGAACTCGGCACTCGTCCCCGCGCAGAGAGCGACTCCGCCGACGACGAGATTCGCCGTGCCGACGTTGCGGATCTCGGCTGCCAGCGTCGAGTCGGCGCCGATCTCGATCTCGCCGAAGCCGACGCTCGTCGGTGCGACTTCGATGGCCGGCGCGGCGGCCGGGATGCCCGCTCCGGTGACCGTCACCGTCACCGATGACTCGTCGGGGTCGTCGCTCTGGAGTACCAGGCAGCCGTCATCGAGGCCCTCGTCCGTCGGCGAGTACGTGACCGTCAAGGTCTCGCTGCCGCCACCGGGAATCGTCCACGGGGCGGCGGGCGTCGAGCCGAACTCGACGCTCGTTCCGTCGCAACGGGCGACGTTCGTCACGGTCAGGTCCGCGATTCCCGTATTGCGCACCTCGACGGACAAGCTGGCCGTATCGCCTGCCGTGACGAGGCCGAAGTCGAGTGTCGCCGGGTCAATCGCGATATCCGGCACACCGACGGTCGCGCCGGCCCCGCGGAGATCGAGTGTCGCGGTCGGCTCGTCGGGGTCGTCGCTGACGAACTGCACGCAGCCAGTATCCTCGCCTTCGTTCGACGGTGTGTAGACGACGTCGAACGGCATCGAATACCCGGCGGGGATGATCACGACGCCAGGCGGAACGACGAACGACGGGTCGATCACCACGCGGTATTCGCGACTCGTCCCGCGGCACAACCCGAGGTTCGAGCTCACCAGGGTGTCCAGGCCGACGTTGCGCACCTCTGCAGTCAGGCGCAGCGAGCTGCCGAGCAGTCGAGTGCCGAAGTCGAGCGACATCGGCTCGATAACGACATCCGGCTCGGGGTTCCCGGCGATGTCGATGCTCGCGGTCGGCTCATCGGGATCGTTGCTCGACAGCGTGAGACAGCCGCGGTCCATGTGTGGGTCCGCGGGCGTGTAGGTGACCGTCAGCGTCCGAGTGCCGCCGGGGGGAACCGTGAACGGTGCCGACGGCGTCCAGCCGAACTCGGCGCTCGTCCCGTCGCACAGGTCGACGCCCGAGACGACCAAGTCGCCCTGGCCCGAGTTGCGAACGGTCACGGCCTGATTCCCGGCTTCTCCCGGACGGACGACGCCGAAGAACAGCGACGACGATCCGAGGACGATGTCCGGCTGTGCGGTCAGAGTGCCCAGCCCCGCGAGGTCCAGCGCGAGGCTCGGTGTGTTCGGGTCGTTGCTCTCGATCACGAGGCAGCCGACATCGGCGCCGGCACCGGAGGCTGTGTACGTGACTTGCAGTGTCTCGCTCGCCCCCGGTGCGATCGTCAGCGGCATCGCGTCCGGATTCGGTGTCCAGGTGAAGTCGGTCGACGTGTCCGCACAGCGCAGAATCGCGCTGACGACCAGATCGGCGATGCCGGCGTTCTGCACTTCGGCGGCCAGGGTCACCGATCCGCCGACTGTGATGGTACCGAAGTCGAGAGCTCCGACCGGCAGCTCGATATTGGGAACCTGACAGTCGGGATCGTCCCCGTCGTAGAGGTCGTCTCCGTCGTTGTCGAGCCCCTGTGCGTCGGCGTCGTTGCCCGAGTCCTCGTTGGAGCACGGGTCGAGCGGGAGGCCGAACAGCGACACGTCGGCGCGCGAGAAGTTAGGCGGCGCGATGGACTCCGGAAGGATCTCCGCCTGCGCGACATCCTCGTGGCAGCCGGAGCACAGCGTGATTCCGACCGCCGCGTGGTGACGTCGAAGGCCGTAGCCGTTCGCCTTGCGCATTCCGGCGACCGCGAAGCCGCGGTAGTCCGCCTCGATCGTGTCGCCGTAGTCGCGGCCGTGACACCCGGCACAACCCAAGCCGTCCCCGTCGTTCCCCCGGCTCCACATCGTGAGCGGGTTGTCGAACGTTCCGCTGGCGTGACAGAGGTTGCAGTTCGTCGTGACCGGCGTGCCGCCTTCGGTGTGCAGCGCGTGCAACGCATCGTTGCGTCCGGCTCCGAAGCGCGGATGGCAGGTGGCGCAGTAGCCGCCGTCGTCCCGGTTCGGGTCGTGGTACGACTCGTAGGCGGGTGCGTTCGTCGTCGCCGCGAGCATGCAGAGCGCGAGAACGACGCACGAAAGGTCGTTGCGTGCGAGGTATTTCATTCCCCGTCCCTTTCTGCTCCCGACGAACCTCGTCTTCGACCGTAGACCTCGACGTTGCGTCGAGAGCGTAGACGGGGGTTCATCGGGTGACGGTTCGGCATCTGCCAGCCACTCCAGGCAGTACGGGAATCAGAAGCCCCACGCGAACCCCGAGGGACATTCGGATCCAGGACTCGTTCGCCGCGTGAGCAGACCCGCGCGACATAGGGTCCCGAATCTCACCGAGGAGCCCGCGCTATTCAAATATCGTGCCGCGCACGATGTGACGGTCGGCACAAGGGACGTCGTCACGTGCGCGTCGAGTTCAGCCGATGGGTGGAACGGTAGGCGTTTGGGCCCAGCGTTCGGCTTGGCGAGTTCGTGAGGAATATCCTCTCGCGCGCTCGCGGAATCGTTGCAGAGCGCGCGAATGTCTGGCGTGTGGGGCGAGTAGCGCGACCTTTCCCCCATCCGGAGCGGAATTCTCGACGAAGCGTGAGATAGTCATCGAAGTTCGTGTGGATTGACCCGCGATCGCGTGTCTAAGGTGGATGTTATTGTCCGATGGTGGAGGGATGGTCTGTGGAGGAAGAACCTGTGGTCCGCGAAGATGTGCGAGTTTGACCGGCAAAATTGTGCGGACACCTTGTCGCGACAAGCCGCGCCGCCGAGACGAGTTCGCCGCTCCGCGTGCTGCTCGCGTCGGTTCTCGTCATCCTGTTCGGCGGCGGTTCGGACGCGGCCGACGACGACGTCCGCCGTTTCGTTGCGTGCGGCGATGGTCGCACCGACGACGCGTCGGCGATCCAGTGTGCCATCGATCACGCAGCGGTCGGCGGTGGCGGTCGCATCGTCGGGTCACCGTCGCTTCGGCCGGACTTGCTGCGGCGACGACGCGCTGCGATGCGCTACACTGCAGGGCACTTCATCACCTGGAATACGGCGGGCAGGAGCGATCAATTGACCCTTTCGAGCTGCATTCACGAAGTCGAGACACTGGTCCTCAGCTACCATCCGCTCCTCGTCTTCGAGACGGTCGAGGAGGATCGCGTACGGACGATCCTCGAGGACGTGGCGCTCCGCACCGAGGCGCGCTTCTTCGAGTGGTCGATCGCCAGCGGCCTGTCGCGCTCCGGGCAGGACGACATGATCGTGAACACGCGTCAGCCGTTGCGGTTGGTGCAGCATCTGCGCGATCTCGCGTCGCCGGCGATCTTCCTGCTCAAGGACTTCTCGCGTCACCTCGACGACGCCGCCACCACGCGGGAGTTCCGCGAGCTCCTGCAGCACTTCGCGCGATCGCGATCGACGGTCGTGATGACCGGCGAGAGCGTCAAGCTGACGCGCGGCATCTCGCATCACGCGTACTGGTACGAGCTGCCGCTTCCGGGCACCGACGAGCTGCACGGCGTCGTGCGCTCGGTCATCAGCTCGCTGAAGAAGGTGCACGCCATTCAGCGTGCGCACGAAGGAGGACGAGTACGTCGCCATTCTACGCGCGCTCGGCGGCCTGACGCTGGACCAGGCGCGCCAGGCGATCGCGTACGCCGTGCTCGAGGACGGTCGACTCGACGCTGGCGACGTCGCCGGCGTGCTTCATCGCAAGGCGCGCATGATTCGCGAAGGCGGACTGCTCGAGTACTTCCCGTACGAGGAGAACCGCTTCTCGCTCGGCGGGTTCGCCAAGCTGAAGACGTGGCTCGCTCGGGCGCAACTCGGCTTTTCGGCCGAGGCCGCGAAGTACCGCCTGCGACCGCCGAAGGGCGTGCTCGTCGTCGGTGTTCAGGGCTGCGGCAAATCGCTCGCCGCGAAGTGCATCGCGCGTCAATGGAAGCTGCCGCTTCTGAAGCTCGACGCCGCCCGGCTCTACGACAAGTTCATCGGCGAGTCCGAGAAGAACTTTCGCAGCGCGTGTCGCATCGCCGAGTCGATGGCTCCCGCGGTTCTGTGGATCGACGAGATCGAGAAAGGCATGTCGACGGGATCGTCCGGCACCGGTGACGGTGGCCTGAGCCGACGGCTCTTCGGCGCGTTCCTGACGTGGCTGCAGGAGAAGCGCGAGGAGGTGTTCGTCGTCGCGACGGCGAACGATCTGTCGATTCTGCCGCCGGAGCTGCTGCGCAAGGGCCGATTCGACGAGGTGTTTTTCGTCGACCTGCCGCGCGACGAGGAGCGCGCGGAGATCTTCTGCATCCATCTCGAGCTGCGCAACCTCGACCGCTCCGAGTTCGATCTCGACCGCCTCATCGCCGCCTCGTCCGGCTTCAGCGGCGCCGAAATCGAGCAGGCGATCGTCACCGCGCTGTACCGCGTGCTTCACGAGAGGCGGGCAGTCGATACCGCGGCGGTGCTCGACGCGCTCGCCGAGACCGTTCCTCTGTCCGTTTCGCGGCGTGAGGATATCGACCGACTGCGCGCGACCTCGCGCGAACGCTTCGTTCCCGTCAGTTGACCGCTGGCGGGCTCCGCCTATCGCCCCACACGGCTTTCCATTCGATGACCATTCGATTCTCCATCATGACGTCAGTCGTTCTCGGCTTTCTCGCTCTCGCTTGCGCTCAGCTCGACGGAGCCGAAGACCGGGCGCCGAACATCCTGGTTTTCCTCGTCGACGACATGGGTTGGCAGGAGACGTCGGTGCCGTTTCACACCGAGCGCACGCCGCTCAACGAGCGCTACCACACGCCGAACATGGAACGGCTCGCGGCGCGCGGCGTGAAGTTCACGCAGGCATATGCGTACGCGGTGTGCTCGCCGACGCGCGTCAGCCTGATGACGGGACAGTCGGCCAGCCGTCACCGCGTGACCAACTGGACGCTGCACAAGGGACGGCAGCCGGACCGCGCGCGTCGCGACGTCAAGGCGCCGCTGTGGAACGTGAACGGCCTGAGTCCCGAGCCGGGCATTCCCCGCACCGTCTGCGCGCCGACGCTGGCCGGGCTGCTGCGAGAAGCCGGCTACCACACGATCCACGTCGGCAAGGCGCACCTCGGCGCGCGCGACACGCCGGGCTCCGAGCCGCTCAACCTCGGTTTCGATGTGAACATCGGCGGACACGCCGCCGGTGGACCGGGCAGCTATCACGGCGAGCACAATTACAGCGCCGCGTGGCGCAAGGGATCGCGCGTCTGGGATGTCCCCCACCTCGAGGCCTACCACGGCACCGACGTCAACCTGACCGAGGCGTTGACGCGCGAGACGATCAAGGCGCTCGACAAGGCGACGGCCGCCGACCGCCCGTTCTTCCTCTACATGTCGCATTACGCGATTCACGCGCCGTGGGAGAAGGACCACCGCTTCTTCGACAAGTACACGGCGGCGGGTCTGTCGAAGTTCGAGGCGACGTACGCGTCGATGGTCGAGAGCATGGACCGCTCTCTGGGCGACCTGCTCGACTACCTCGAGCGCAAGAAGATCGCCGACGACACGGTCGTCATCTTCCTGTCCGACAACGGTCAGCCGAGTCAGGCGCCGCGCAACCGGCCGCTGCGCGGCCACAAGCTGACGCCGTACGAGGGCGGCATCCGCGTGCCGATGATCGCGTCCTGGCCCGGCGTGACGCCGTCCGGTGTCATCTGTGAGCGCTACGTCATGGTCGACGACATGTTTCCGACCGTGCTCGAGATCGCCGGCGTGCCGCTCGACCGGAAGGCTATCACCGTCGACGGAGAGAGCTTCGCGTCACTACTGCGCGAGCCGAGGCCAGTCGGACCCGCACAGACGAGGCCGCTCTTCTGGCACTACCCGAATACGTACGATCAGCCGCCGTACACCGCGATGCGCCAGGGCGCTTGGAAGCTGATCTACCACCATGCGGATCGACGGCTCGAGCTGTTCGACCTCGCTGCGGACTTGAGCGAGAAGAACGACCTCGCCGCGAAGGAGCCGCAGCGCGTGCGGGCGATGGCCAAGCTCATGACCGAGCACCTCGCCGTGACGAAGGGGCTGCTGCCGATCGACAAGGCGACCGACCGACCGATCGAGACGCCGCTCGAGGCGTTCGACAAGCAGTCGAAGAAGGCGTTGACGCCGCCGCCGGCGACAAAGAAGCGGGCGAGCGCTGTCACCGCGACGTCGACGTTCGCCGATCGCTGGGCCTGGGTCGGGCCGGTGGTCGAAGAGGAGGGCTACCACGTCTGGGGCGGCTCGCCGATCGTCGGACCGCAAGGAAAGGTGCATCTGTTTGTCGCGCGGTGGCCGGTCAGCTCGCGATTCGATCCCGGCTGGCGTACGCACAGCGAAATCGCGCATTACGTCGGCGACGGACCGAAGGGGCCGTTTCGATTCGCATCGGTCGTCGCGCGCGGGGACGGAGACGGCTGGGATGCGAGCGGCCATCACAATCCGAACATCCAGAAGGTCGGCAAGCGCTATGTGCTGACCTACATCTCGAATACGGGTCGCAAGGGGCATCCGGCGAATCAGCGCATCGGCATGAAGATCGCCGACCAGCTCGATGGACCGTGGGCGAAGCTCGGCCGCGACGGGCTCGTGCTCGAGCCGGACGCGAACGGCTGGAACGCCGGAGCCAGAAACGGCGTCAACAACCCGGCACTGTTGCAGATGCCCGACGGTCGCCTGTTGCTCTACTTCAAGACGACCGACACGCGTCCCGGCAAGCGACGGCACTCGGTGATGGGCGTCGCCGTAGCCGAGCGGGTCGACGGGCCGTTCGTCATTCGGAACGAGCCGATCACGCGCAATGACCGCACGGTCGAGGACGGCTACGCGTTCCTCTGGAACGGCCGCGTTTGCCTGCTGACGACCGACAATCACGGCATACTCGAGAGGGGCGGCGGGCTTCTCTGGACCGCTGAGGATGGGTTGAGCTTCGAGACCCCGACCTCCGGCTTCCACCGCGTCAGGGCCTACCTGGGCGGTGGCGTGCCGCGCACGGCCAGGCGCTACTACGGCGGGAAGGAGCCGAAGTTCGAGCGGCCGCAGGTGCTCGTCATCGACGGCGAGCCGCAGTACCTCTACGTGCCGAGCGGCACAAATCTGCAGGGCGGCTCGGGCACGTGTCTGTACTTGCTCGAGCGGCGGTGATCGGTACGGAGGCCGCCGACTGGCAAAGGGCTGCCCGCGGCCACGCGGGGGGCGATTGCGAAGCGGCGCGTCGATCATGGTCTCATGGCGAGCATCGGCCGAGTCGAGAACAGCAAGCTCGAGGGGTCGCCACGGTTCGCGAAGGACGGTCCTCCCCGTGCTGCCGAAGAGGTGATCGCCGAGCCGTGCTCCGAGCGATGACCTGATCAGCGGTCGCGTCGAGGCAGGCGCGCGCTGCAGCGTCCCGGCTGCCACCTTACGGTGTTCCGGTGTTCGCGGGATGCCATCCCGGGCGGTCGAAACCGGACACCATGACTCCCGGCAACGAGATCGGCGCCCGCGCGCCACCGCCGCCCAACAGCCAAAGCGCGCAGTGGTCTGAGCTTGCGGTTTTCGCTCCACGAGCATGCGGGATGGGCAACCGCTTTGCTCTGTGCACCGCTATGTCACGCCCACGCCCTGTTCTCCCCGGGACCACGTACCTCATCACGCGCCGCTGCACGCAGCGACAGTTTCTCTTGCGACCGTCGCCACGCATCGCCGAGCTCTTCGAGTTCTGCCTGGCGTTCGCTGGCGAGCGCTACGGCGTCAAGATCCACGCGTACTGCTGCATGTCGAACCATTGGCACGCCGTCTGTACCGACGAGCGCGGCGAGCTGCCGAACTTCATGCAATGGGTCAACGCGACGGTAGCGCGTGCGATCAATGCGCACCTCGATCGCCGCGAGAACCTCTTCGCTGGCGCCGACACGTACAGTCGTGTCGAGCTCGCCACACGCGACGACGTGCTCGCGAAGATGGTCTACGTGATCACGAACCCTGTGACGGCCGGGCTCGTGCCGTCGTGGGCCAAGTGGCCGGGGGCGATCAGCGGGCCGCGCGCGCACGAAGGTGCGGGGAAGGTCATCGAGCGACCGAAGCACTTCTTCCGCGAGGACGGACCTCTGCCGAACGAGGCGACGCTCCGCGTGTCGAAGCCTCGGTGCTGGAGCGGCGTCACCGACGCCGAGTTCGGAGATCTCTTGCGCGATCGCGTCAACGAGCACGAAGCGGAGAAGCGTGCGGAGATGAAGGAGCGGGGCAAGAAATTCGTCGGCGTCCGTGAGGTGAAACGCACGCCGCGCACGCAGACGCCGGCGTCACGGCGCGAGCCGCTCGGCAAGATCAACCCGCGTGTCGCGGCGCAGGACAAGTGGGTGCGGATCGAGAGGCTGCAGGCGAGCGAGCGGTTCCTCAACGAGTACCGCGACGCCTGGGAGGAGTACCTGCTCGGCGCGCGGGACGTAGTGTTCCCGGCAGGCACGTGGCTGTTGCGCGTGCGACACCGCGTCGCGTGTCACGCGCCGCCGTAGAGGAGGCGGAAGACGACACGATCGCGGCGTCGTCGCCCGCGCGGTGAACAGCGGCACGAGAAACGCCACTCGACGCGAGGGCTGGGGCGGGGTGCGTCCGTTGTGCGCGAATCGCCGTTTCGACCGTGCTCGAGGGCGCCCTCTCGGCAAACGACGAGGCGCCTGATGGCGCTGATCGGAGGTCGAGTCGGGGGGGGCGCGTCCGCCCCCCCGTCCGGCCGACCCATTAAAACCGGTCGGGGCATCCCCCCCCGGCCCCCCCACACAAAAAAACCCCTCCCGGCATACCC
>CAYMRB010000330.1:11532-11741 GCA_964392615.1 uncultured Planctomycetia bacterium
GCGGGCGCCCGCCACCCAACCCCGGCGGGGCGGGCGGGGGCCGAGCGGAGGGCGAGGCGGGGGGGGCGCGTCGGCCACCGCGTCCGGCCGACACATTACTCCGGGTCGGGGCTTCCCCGGCCGACACATTACTCCGGGTCGGGGCTTCCCGCCGCGTCCGGCCGACACATTACTCCGGGTCGGGGCTTCCGGGGCTTCCGGGCTTCCGG
>CAYMRB010000331.1:0-7345 GCA_964392615.1 uncultured Planctomycetia bacterium
GGAGGTGGGGGTCTAGGTGGAGGAGTCGGAGTCGGTGCCGGAGTCGGACGCACCGAGGCGCCCTTTCCGGAACGTTCCGAGGGGGCGCCGGGCGGTGCTGCCGCGAAGCGGCCAGCCCATGCCCTAGTTGGACGATCGGCGTCGCCTTCGGTACTCTTCTCTGCCCTCACGGAACGGGGCGGGGCGCGAGGAGGTGGAGAGGTCCCTTGGAAGAGTACGAGTTCACGAGACGACGCTGCGAAGACCGGGAGGACCTGGACGCGGACGAGCTTTGCGACGGCCGCGAGCAGGCTACCGAGTTCCTTCTCAACGTTATCAACGCGACGATCTACTCGAGCGGTGAGGACTACGACAGCGCCCTCCAGCAGTTCTTCCCGCAACTCCAGTCTCTCGGGGTCCTGATCGGGGCCCGCAGCGTCGACGAGGTCAGCGCGTTCCTCCGCCGGAACTGCCCGCGCCTCTGACGCCGTCCGCTCAGGCGTTCGCGCCGAGGTCCTCGAACGCGCCGTCGGCCGCCAGGTGGGCCGCCAGCCGCTGGGTCGCGGCCAGCACCGTCGGACGTGCCTGCGCGGCGATCGCGGGCGGCGCGAGAAGCAGCATCTCGTGGAATGCGCGCGGCAGAATCGCGTCGCTCGGCACGCGGCCGATAAGGCACTCAGCGGCTCCCCGTCGCTCGAGCCGCCGCCGTAGCGCGGCGTAGTTGCGGCCATGGCTGCCCCCGCGGGGCGCCTTATTGTAGAGATAGACGAGTACGGGGACGCGCTCGGCGATCTGGAGAAGCGGCGGTAGCATCCGCTGCCACGCGGTGAAGAAATCGTACGGATCGATGAGGACGAAGTCGACGTCCCCGAGCCCGGAGCCCGACGCGAAGGCCTCGACGCCGCAGTCGATCGCCAGGACCGTCGCGTTCTCGGCCGCCCACTGCTGCCGGCGCTCCTGCGCGGCGTCGAACACGGTCAGCTCGATCCCGACGCCGAGCTGCTCGAAGCGATCCCGCACGAGCGTTGCCGTGCTTGCGACGCGCCCCGCGGCCACCGATGGCGCCTGCGCCTCGGCCCATGCGTCGCCCGAGCCGCTGGCGCCGAGCCGCGCGACGCGATCGCGGACCGCGTCGACGAGCGGATAGCTCGGGGCGCCGGCAAACGGGTCGAGGCAGCGAACGGGGCGACCGCTCCGCGCGTGCAGTGTGCCGAGAACATCGGCGACGGCGAGCGCCCAGGCTCCCTTGAGCACGTCCCCCCAATTGCCCGGCTCGTACAGGAGGCCGAGGTCGTCGTTGAGGGCGCGATCGGCAACTCGCCACGTCCAGTCGTCCCGCGAGGCCGCGGGGGACGCGGGTTCCTCGGACGGCGAATCAGCGTCAGGGGAGGGCGGATCGACCGGAGTCATGGGGGGCGACAACACTCGGCTCAGCGGGCTTCGATTCCAACCGACGATTCTGTAGGATACTCGCGCACGTCCACGAAGAGGAGATCGCGGTGACGGTTCGAACGACCGATAGCTGGGCGCTCGTCGACAAAGAGCGCCTCTGGGCTCGCGAGGCGGCCGTTCTGGCTCCGTACGCGATGCGCAGCCGCGACAGCCGCGGCCGGCGGCACGCGGAAGGCGACGCCCCGTTTCGCACCTGCTTCCAGCGCGATCGCGATCGGATCATCCACTCGACAGCGTTCCGGCGGCTCGAGTACAAGACGCAGGTCTTCGTCAATCACGAGGGCGATCACTACCGCACGCGGCTCACGCACACGTTGGAGGTCGCGCAGATTTCGCGGTCGATCGCGCGGGTGCTCGGACTCAACGAGGATCTGGTCGAAGCGGTGGCGCTGGCGCACGACCTCGGGCACCCGCCGTTCGGGCACGCGGGCGAGGACGCGCTCGACGAGCTCATGGAGGGCCACGGCGGCTTCGATCACAACGCGCACAGCCTGCGCGTCGTCGACCGCCTCGAGAAGCGCTACCCCGAGTTCGACGGCCTCAATCTGAGCTGGGAGATCCGCGAATCGATCATCAAGCACGGCGAGCTACCGCGGGGCGGTGACGACGCGGCGGACGAATACGATCCGTCGCTGCGACCGCTGCTGGAAGCGCAGCTCGCCGACCTCTCGGATGCCCTCGCGTACACGAATCACGATATCGACGACGGTCTGCGTTCCGGCTTCATCTCGCTCGACGACCTGCGCGAGCTGGAGCTCTGGTGCGACGCCGAATCGGCCGTCACGATCGAGCGCGCGCCCATGGACGCGAAGACGCTCGTCGCGCGCACCGTCAGTCACCTGATCGACCATCAGGTCCGCGACCTCGTCACGACGACGCGAGACCGTCTCGAGCGCGCCGGGATCGACTCCCTCGAGGCCGTGCGGAAGCACGATGGCAACCTCGTCGGCTACTCTCGGACCATGCAGCGCCGCAAGGCGGAGATGGAGGCGTTCCTGATGCAGCAGCTGTATCGCCACTACCGCACGGTCAAGATGCAGGAGAAGTCGAAGCGGTTCATCCGGGAGATCTTCCGCGAGTACGTGCGCGACCCGCGGCAGCTGCCGCCTGACTTCCAGGTCGAGGCGGAGCGTGACGGGAAGTACCGCGCGATCTGCGACTACATCGCCGGCATGACCGACCGCTACTGCCAGGACGAGTATCGGCGGCTGTTCCACCCCTACGAACGGATCTGAGCGCTCCGATGGCTGACGAACCGATCGCGCGCGACGACGCCCAAGACGGCGACGAACCGATCGCGCCGCCGACTCCGCAGTCCTCTGTCGCCGCCGACTCCGCGCCGTCCGAAACGGCGGACGAGAACGCGCCTTGGCGGCGTACGACGATTCGCGGGACGCCGCACAGCGTCACGGATCGGCTGACGATCTACGTCGCGCGTGCGGTGTTCTTCCTCGTCGCGGTCGGGCTCGGCGTCAACGCCGTCGGCGTCCTGCGGGGACTCGACGTGACGATCGGGGTCTACACGGGCGTCCTCGTCGCGAGCGTGCTGGCGATCCTGCTGATCGTCATCGAGGCGCTGTTCGCCCGCAGCCCGATCCGGACGATCGCGGCCGTCACGTTCGGTCTGCTCATGGGGCTCGTCGTGTCGCTCGTATTCCAGCCCGTCATCGCGCTGATCGTCGAGGCGGTCGTCCCACCGAGCGTCGGGGAGCCGGAGTTGACCGACTCGCAGCTCGGTGCGTTGCGCGCGTTCCTGAACCTGATGACGACGAGCATCTTCTGCTTCTTCGGTGTCGCCTTGCTCGTGGGGACGAAGGACGAGTTCAAGTTCATCGTGCCGTTCGTCGAGTTCCGCAAGGAGATCAAGAGTCACATTCCGCTCGTGCTCGACACGAGCGTGTTTATCGACGGGCGCATGCGACCTCTTCTCGAGGCCGGCGTCTTCGACCAGCGGCTCGAGGTGCCCCGGTTCGTGCTCGACGAGCTGCAGCGTGTCGCGGACTCGGCGGATCGGTCGCTGCGCGAGCGCGGCCGGCGCGGGCTCGACATCCTGCACGAGATCGAGCGCCGGTATCACGTCGACATCGTCGACTTCCCGCTGGGCACGGACGAGGAGGTCGACGCGGCGCTGCTGCGGCTGACCGTCGTGCACGAGGGCAAGCTCGTGACGACCGATCACAACCTGTGCAAGCGCGCTCGCGTGCAAGGAGCGCCGGCGATCAACATCAACGACGTCGCCGCGGCGCTGAAGCCCGCGTACGTGCCGGGCGAGTCGCTGCGCGTGCGGTTGCAGCGCGAGGGCGAAGATCCGGGGCAGGCGGTCGGCTTCTTGGAAGACGGCACGATGGTCGTCGTCGAGGGGGCACGGGACAACCTCGGGCGCGAGGTCTCGGTCGAGGTGACGAGCTCGCTGCAGACGAATGCCGGCAAGATGCTGTTCGGAAGGCTGGCACGCGCTGGCAAGGGCAGGCGTCGGGGGAAGGGACGCGCGGGCGATGAGCAGTGAGCGGACGCTCGAGTGCGGCGTCGTGTTGCCGGCGGCGGGCGCGAGTCGGCGATTCGGCATCGCGACGGGTCGCAAGAAGCAGTTGATCGAGATCGCGGGGCGACCGCTTCTGCATCGAAGCCTCGACGTCTTCGCCGGGCTCGACGCCGTTCGGACGATCGTCGTCGTCGTTCCGGCCGCGGGCCGCAGCGCTCTCGAGGAGATCGCCGCGGCATGGTGTGCGGAACGGGCGCCGGGGCGAACGCCGCGTCTCGAGCTGGTCGAAGGCGGAGCGCGGCGCCAGGACTCGGTGCGCCACGGGCTGGAGGTGTTCTGGGACGAACTGCCGGCGGCGCTCGTTCACGACGCCGCGCGGCCGCTGGTGCGTCCGGACGACGTCGAGCGCGTGCTCGCCGGCGTCGCGGAGGACGGGGCGGCCGTGCTCGGCTACCCGGCGACCGACAGCATCAAGCGCGCGACGAGCGCGAGCGAGACGACGGGTACGGAGGGCGGTGCAAAGGGCCATGCGCGCGTCGAGCGGAGCGAGGACCGCAGCCGCATCTGGCAGGTCCAGACGCCGCAGGGAGCGTTGTGCGAGCACTTCCGACGCGCGTACGGGGCGGCTTCGGCGAGCGACGACGTCGAGTGGACCGACGAGGTCGCGCTGCTGGAGACGGTCGGCGTCTACGCCCGTCTGGTCGAGGGGGCGAGGGACAACATCAAGATCACGCAGCCGGGAGACGAGGCGCTCGCCGCCTTCCTGCTCGCCCAGCGTGCAACGGAAGGACCCCGCTGACGGGGAGGACGCGTCATGTACCGCATCGGACTCGGCTTCGACAACCATCGGTTGGTGCCGGATCGGCCGTTCTGGCTCGGCGGCATCGAGATTCCGGCTCCGGTCGGCTGCGAGGCCCACAGCGACGGCGACGTCCTTCTTCACGCGCTGACGGATGCGCTCCTCGGAGCGATCGGTGGGGGAGACATTGGCGAGCTCTTCCCGGATACCGACGCGCAGTGGAAGGACGCGCCGAGCCACATCTTCGTCGCCGAGGCCGTCCGACGGGTCGCGGCGGCCGGCTACCGGCTCGGCAACGTCGACGTGACGATCTTCCTCGAAGAGATCAAGCTGAAGCCGCACAAGGTGGCGATCGCGGCCCGCCTGCGGGAGCTGCTCGCGGAGTTGGGCGCGGAGTCGGCCGGGGACGGCGGCGAGACCCCGGTCAATGTGAAGGCGAAGACGAACGAGCGGTGCGACGCGATCGGTGCCGGCAAGGCCGTCGCGGCGCAGGTGGCGGTGCTGCTCGTCACCCGATAACGTTCGTCTGCGGCGCTCCATCGCGCCGGACGGGCCGTTCCGTCGGGCTGCCAGGGCCGGGAAGCGTGCCGCGAAAGCCGTCCCACAGGCGCCGCCGGAGTCGATCTAAGTGATTGCCGTGAATCGGTTTGGGTTGCTCTTTTTTTGGGTTGCAAGGGGGTTCGCCACCTGTATAATCTCGCCTCTTTGACGCAAATCGCGTCCGTGATTCAGGCTAGCGTAGCTCAACGGTAGAGCTCCGGTTTTGTAAACCGGGGGTTGTGGGTTCGACTCCCACCGCTAGCTCTTGGTACGTAGGTTGGTGGCGCGGTAAGCCGCGAATCCGGCCGGTGCCTCGCTGACCGGGCGCGTAACGAGAGCTCGATTTGGGTAGGTGCCCGAGTGGCCAAAGGGAACGGACTGTAAATCCGTCGGCATACGCCTTCAGTGGTTCGAATCCACTCCTGCCCACCATTCTCGAGCTGCCGCGCGCGTTTTCCGCGATCCGCGGGGTCGATCGGGTGATCGTCCGAAGCGCCGACGCTTCGGGGGCCGCCCGCGAGGCCGTGCAAGTCGTTTTGCGGGTATAGCTTAATGGTAAAGCTCCAGCCTTCCAAGCTGGCTATGAGGGTTCGATTCCCTCTACCCGCTCCAAGCGACCGCGGAGGGTCTCCGGAGGGACGGCTCTTCGGAATCGGGCGTTCGCGGCCGATAGCAAAGAAAGCCGGTGCCGATAGCCGGCGAGAATTCGACAGCCGAACGGGCTGCTGTGGCTCAGTCGGTAGAGCACTTCCTTGGTAAGGAAGAGGTCACGGGTTCGATTCCCGTCAGCAGCTCCATCTCTCTCCCTCCGTGGTCGCGACCGTTCGAACGGCGCGGCGACACGCCCGGAGAAGGGTGGCGACGTTCGGAGAGGGTCGGTCGCGGAGCGCGATCCGACCCGATAGTGACGAGAAGTTTCGTTTCGAGACCAAGGTGTTTCAGAATCCCGGGCGTTTCCTTGTGGAGGCGACCGGATACAACGGGCCGGAGCGTCGCGGGGCCTGCATAGGTCCTCGGATGGAGGGCCGTCGGGACGACCCCGCCGGTCGTCACGACCGCCGCAGGCGCGCAGCGGGCCCAGCGTCCAGGCACGTAGGTGCGTTCGAGTTCGGTGAGTCCGATCCGGAGCGCCGGCAAGGAGTTCAGAAGGAATGGCGAAGGAAACTTTCGAAAGGAACAAGCCTCACGTTAACGTCGGGACGATCGGTCATGTCGACCACGGCAAGACGACCCTGACGGCCGCGATCTCGCAGGCTCTGGCCAAGTACAGCGGCGTGGCGCAGCGCGACTTCGACTCCATCGACAACGCTCCGGAAGAACGCGAGCGCGGTATCACGATCAACACCGCGCACGTCGAGTACGAGACCGAGAATCGCCACTACGCGCACGTTGACTGTCCCGGTCACGCGGACTACGTGAAGAACATGGTGACCGGCGCGGCGCAGATGGACGGTGCGATCCTGGTCGTCAGCGCAGCGGATGGTCCGATGCCCCAGACGCGTGAGCACATCCTGCTCGCTCGTCAGGTCGGTGTGCCGCGGATCGTCGTCTACCTGAACAAGGTCGACATGGTCGACGACGAGGAGCTGCTCGAGCTCGTCGAGCTCGAGGTGCGCGAACTGCTGTCGATGTACGAGTTCCCCGGCGACGATCTGCCGATGGTGAGCGGCTCGGCGCTCCAGGCGATGGAGAGCCCGGACGACGAATCGAAGCAGGCGTCCATCATCGAGCTGATGAAGCACGTTGATGAGTACATCCCGCAGCCGGAGCGCGACACCGACAAGCCGTTCCTGATGCCGGTCGAGGACGTGTTCTCGATCAAGGGCCGCGGTACGGTCGTCACCGGTCGTATCGAGCGCGGTATCGTCCACACCGGTGACGAGATCGAGATCGTCGGCCTGCAGACCGAGGTCCGCAAGACAACGGTGACCGGCGTCGAGATGTTCAACTAGACGCTCGACGAGGGCCAGGCGGGAGACAACGTCGGTTGTCTGCTGCGCGGCATCGACAAGTCGGATCTGGTGCGCGGCCAGGTGCTCGCGAAGCCCGGTAGCATCACGCCGCACACGAAGTTCATGGCGGAGGTCTACGTG
>CAYMRB010000331.1:7355-11738 GCA_964392615.1 uncultured Planctomycetia bacterium
CGATCAAGCCGTACTCCATGGCGAAGGCCGAGGTCTTTGTGCTCAGCAAGGAAGAGGGCGGTCGCCATACGCCGTTCTTCAACGGCTACCGGCCGCAGTTCTACTTCCGCACGACCGACGTGACCGGCACGGCCGAGCTCCAGGGCGCCGAGATGTGCATGCCCGGTGACAACATCACCATGGAGGTCGAGCTGATCACCCCGATCGCGATGGAGCAGGGGCTCCGGTTCGCGATCCGCGAGGGTGGCCGAACCGTCGGTGCGGGCGTCGTCGCGTCCGTCTCTGAGTGATCGCCTCGCCGCGGGGAGTCGAGTTTTCGGCTCCCCGCCGCGCGACGAATCCCGGTGGCGGCCAAAACTGGCCCGGTTCTCCCGTCGTCGGTAGGATCGGGCTGAGCCATCGGGGCTCGACGAGCCGAATCAAGGAATAGCTCAGGCCAGTAGTTCAATTGGTAGAGCGTCGGTTTCCAAAACCGGAAGTTGGGGGTTCGAGTCCCTCCTGGCCTGCCAAGGAAGTTTCCCGTATTTGCCGCACCTGACGGGTGCGGCTCAGGATGACGCGCGGCCGCTCGAGCCGCCTGTGGAGAGCTGAGACGAGCCATGTGGAGGATTTACAAGGAAGGCCAGGGACGCTGGGCACGCGGAGTCCTGGTCTTCGTGATCATGCTCGGCGCGGTCTTCGCTCTGAACCAACTGCACGGTTCGTTGCCGAAGCGTCCGGAGTGGGCGATCTTCGGCGTCGACTGGCGGTTCCTCGTCCACGGGCCGTTGCTGCTGCTGGCCGGTTGGTTGGGGCTGTGGCTCTTCAACCGACCCGCGACGGCCGACTTCCTGATCGAGACCGAGGGTGAGCTCAAGAACAAGGTCACCTGGCCGTCCAAGAAGGAAGAAGTCAACGCGTCGATCGTCGTCGTGGTGACCGTGCTGATTCTGAGCACGTTCATCTTCGGCGTCGACAACGCCTTCAGCGCGTTGAGCAAGGTCATCTACCCGGGCCAGGAGGAGAGCCTCGACGCCGGGAACTGCGACGACGGAATCGACAACGACTACGACGGCGATACGGATGCGGAAGATAAGGACTGCGTGACGCCGGAGGCGCCGGCGGCACCGGTTACCCCGGGTGCGCCGACGCCAGGTGCGCCGACGCCGGGCACCCCCGCACCCGCCGACCAATAAGACGGGACGCGCGAGCGCCGATCGGCGTCGCGTCCCGAGCGTCCAACAGAGAGGGACTCCCCCATGGGGAAAGAGTGGTACGTTCTGCGCGTCGCCAGCGGCCGTGAGGAGTCGGTCAAGGAAGGGCTCCTGAAGAAGATCCAGCTCGCTGGCCTCGAGGAGCAGATTCCGACCGTTCTCGTCCCGATGGAGCGCGTCTCCGAGATCAAGGAGGGCAAGAAGCGGTACAAGGAGCGCAAGCTCTACCCGGGCTACATCATCGTCGAGATGGAGCTCACCGATGACGTGTGGTACCTGATCAAGGACACGCACGGCATCGGCGATTTCGTCGGCTCGTACCAGAACCCCCAGCCGCTTTCACCGCCCGAGGTCGAGAAGATCCTCAACACGATCAAGGGCAAGGAAGAGGCGCCCGAAGTGCGCATCGATCTCGAGGCCGGCGACGGCGTCAAGATCAAGGAAGGTCCGTTCGAGAACTTCGACGGCACGGTCGACGAGGTTTTCCCGACCAAGGGCCAGGTGCGCGTGGTCGTGAGGATCTTCGGTCGCGCGACGCCCGTCGACCTCGAGTACTGGCAGGTCGAGAAGATTTAGGTTTCCGAGCGTTGCGCCCGAGGCGAGCAGTGCGCGTGGTCGACCTCGAGTACTGGCAGGTCGAGAAGATCTAGGCCGTTCAGCGCGAGCCCTCCGGCGAAGAGCTCCGCTAAGGAACCCAGGAACCCATGAGAAGAGGGGGACTGTCTCTTCTCCTTTCCAGGCTTCCAGGCTTCCTCAGAGCACTCTTTCTTCAACGCGCGGCCTTGGAACCAGAAATCCCTTGCCACCGTCGCCCCGCGACGATTGAATAGCCCGATTCTCCCCCGGGTGCGGTCGCCCTCCGCGACTGGGGCAACGACCCAATCAGCCTATTAGGTCCGCGATCATGCCTCCTAAGAAGGAAATCAAGGCCAAGATCAAGCTGCAGATCCCCGGTGGCCAGGCGACTCCCGCCCCGCCGGTCGGTCCGGCTCTCGGTCAGCACGGCGTCAACATCGGCGAGTTCGTGCAGAAGTTCAACGAGCGGACCCGCGAAGCCGCCGGGACGATCCTGCCCGTCGAGCTCTACGTGTTCCCGGACCGCACGTTCGACTTCATTGTCAAGTCGCCGCCCGCCGCGGTCCTGGTCCGCAAGGCGGTCGGTCTCGCGAAGGGCGCCAACGTGCCCGGTTCCGAGACCGTCGGCACGATCACCCGGGCGCAGCTCGAGGAGATCGCCAACACGAAGATGGAGGACCTCAATGCGGTCGACCTCGATGGCGCCGTGCGCCAGATCGAGGGCACCTGCCGCAGCATGGGGGTCAAGGTCGAGGGCTGATCCAGCTCCGTCCGTCGAAGAATGACGCCGCCGGCGCGGCGTGAGCAATTCACCACCCGGACCGCCGCATTCCGCCGAGTGGGAGAGAACCCGAGAGGTTTTCGCCGTGGCCAGACAGAGCAAGAAGTACCGCCGCAACTGCGAGCGACTTCCCGTCGAACCGCTTCCGACCCTGGAGGCCGTCCAGGCGCTCCAGAAGTACGAGAACGCGCGTTTCGACGAGACGGTCGAGCTCGCCGTGCGGCTCGGCATCGATCCGAAGAACTCGACCCAGGGCGTGCGCGGCGCGTTCAGCCTGCCGCACGGCATCGGTCGCTCGATGACCGTGATCGCGTTCGCCGAGGGCGACGTGGCGAAGGCCGCCGAAGAGGCGGGCGCCGACGCCGTGGGTGGGGAGGACCTCGCCAAGCGAATCCTGGACGGTTGGCTGGAGTTCGACGTCGCGATCGCTCACCCGAGCATGATGCGGCACGTCGGTAAGCTCGGCCGCGTCCTCGGCCCGCACGGCAAGATGCCGTCGCCGAAGTCCGGCACCGTGACCGACGCTGTCGGCCAGGCCGTGAAGGAGTTCAAGGCGGGAAAGGTCGAGTTTCGCAACGACGACCACGGCAACATCCACGCGGTCATGGGCAAGAAGTCCTTCCCCGCCGAGAAGCTCGCCGAGAACGTCGAGGCGTTTATCGAGCATCTGCGGGTCCTGAGGCCGGTCTCGGCGAAGGGCACGTACTTCCGCAAGGCGGCCCTTTCGGCGACGATGAGTCCGGGCGTACCGCTCGTCGTCACCTGATTTCGGTCCCGATCCGGGCCTGCGGTAAGTTCCGCGGGCAAAACGCAATCGGGGCGTTGACGCGTCCCGTCCGTTGCAGTAGAAAGGGGCCTTTTCGCCCTGGTTCGGGAGCGCGCGGCGCGTACGCGGCTTTCGAGCGTCGACAGGAGTTCAGGCGAGTCCCATGGCGAAGGAACTCAAGCAAATCATCACGGCCGACTACGAGCGGCAACTCGGCGACCTCGAAGGCGGGGTCCTGATCGACTACCACGGGATCAATGCCGAGCGGACGGTCGATCTGCGCTGCGCCTTGCGCAAGGACGGCGTCTCGATGCAGGTCCTGCACAACCGGCTGGCCAGGCGGGTCTTCGCCGAGCGCGACGACGTGCCGGGCGAGTTCGCGGACCTGCTGAGCGGGCCGTGTGCGTTGCTGGTCGGCGAGGAGGGCGTCCTCACGGCGTCGAAGAGCCTCTCGAACTGGCGCAAGAAGAACCGCGACCTCGCGAAGGTCAAGGGCGGCTTCTTCGAGGGCCGCGTCCTGAGCGTCGAAGACGTCGCTCAGATGGCGAAGATCCCGGACAAGGAGACGCTCCAGGGGCAGGTCGCGGCCATGTTCCTGAGCCCGGCGCAGCTCCTGGCCTCCTGCGGCAAGGCGGTGCTCGAGCACTTCGCCGGCTGTGCGAAGGCGCGCAAGGACGAGCTCGAGTCCGACGGCTGATTTCTCTGATCGCTGATCCCCGACGGTCGGGTTGGTCCGCCGTCGATCACTACCGAAGATTCTCTTTTCACCAGGTATTCCCCCCGGCCCCGAAGGGCCCATTCCGGGGGCCGTTCGAGGAGGTTCGATTCGATGTCCGAAGAAACCGCAACTGCCGAGGCCAAGACCTACTCGGAGAAGGTGACCCAGATCGTCGATCTGTTCACCAGTCTGAACGTGATGGAAGTTCTCGAGCTGCAGGACGCGCTCGAGGAGAAGGGGATCAAGCCCGCCGCGGCAGCGGCCGTGGCCGTAGCCGGTCCCGCCGGCGGCGGTGGCGATGCCGCCCCGGAGAAGTCCACGTTCGACGTCGTGCTCAAGGGCGACGGCG
>CAYMRB010000332.1:0-11736 GCA_964392615.1 uncultured Planctomycetia bacterium
GTCCGGTTCACCAAGATGCACGGTATCGGCAACGACTACGTGTACATCGACACGTTCGCGGTTGATATCGAAGCCCCTGCCGATCTCGCCCGTCGCGTCTCGGATCGACACTTCGGGGTGGGTGGCGATGGCCTGATCCTGATCCGCCCGCCCGAAGATGCGGCAAACCACTGCCGCATGGAGATGTACAACGCCGACGGCAGCCGCGCCGAGATGTGCGGCAACGGCGTCCGCTGCGTCGGCAAGTTCGTCCACGACCGCGGCATCGCGCCGTACGCGGAGATCCGCGTCGAGACGGACGCCGGGCTCAAGATCCTGCAGATCGAGCGCGACGCCGCCGGCAGGGCCGATCGGATCACGGTCGACATGGGTGCGCCCGGACTGCGTCGAGCAGAGGTGCCGATCGTCGACGGCGGCGATCCGAGCGGGCGCGCCATCGGCGTACGCCTCGAAGCGGCCGGGCGCGTGTTTCCGCTGACGGCGGTGTCGATGGGCAATCCGCACGCTGTCTGCCGGCTCGATCGGGTCGAGTCGCCGAGTGGCGATCTTCCATCGCTCGCCGAGCTGCCGCTCGCGACGCTCGGCCCGCCGATCGAGAGCCACTCGTGGTTCCCACAGCGCGTCAACGTCGAGTTCGTCGTGCCACTTTCGCCGTCGGAGCTCGACTTCCGCGTCTGGGAGCGCGGCAGCGGCGAGACGCTCGCGTGCGGCACGGGCGCGTGCGCGGCGGTCGTCGCCGGCGCGCTCGAGGGTTGGTGCGAACGCGAAGCCGTCGTCCACCTGCGCCGCGGCGACCACGTGATCCGCTGGGACGGCGTGAGCGACGGCGGCACGGTCTACATGACCGGCGGCGCCACCGAGGTGTTCACGGGCGAGCTCGCGTAGAACCGCCGAGGTCCTCGTCGGTCCCGTCACAGACCTGCCGGACGGCGAACAGGAGGTCCTCCCGACCTATCGGCTTCGGCAAGCCGCAATCCGCGCCGAATGCGCGCGCCAGGTCGAGGTACTTCCCAGTTCCGACCGTGCCACCTCCGGTGATGGCGATGATCTTGGTGGCTGGAGACTCGCTCCGGAACTCCCTGATCGTCTCGAGCCCCTCCTTGTCCGGCATGATGAGATCGATGATGGCCAGGTCTGCCGGCATCCGCCGATTGGCTCGCACGGCGTGCTCGCCACCTGCGGCAGTTTCGACGTGATATCCCGCCTCTTGCAGAGTCACCTGCATCATGGAGCGGACCTGATCCTCGTCATCGACGACGAGTACCCTCGTCGCCGGCTCCGTCGGTCTCGAATCACTCGACATGCTTCATCACGGTTCGAATGGTCCGGGCGAGTTCGCTCAGGAGGAAGGGTTTCGCCAGATACTCTCGAACCCCCAGGGCTTCCGCCTCTTGCCTGTCCACCACCTCGCTGAACCCGCTGCACAGTATGATCCGGACGTCGGGCCTGACGTGCATCAGCTCCTTCGACAGCTCCGCACCGGTCAAGTCGGGCATCGTCTGGTCGGTCACCACGACATCGAATGCCCTCGGGCGCGACCGAAATGCCCTCAACGCGTCCGAGCTCACCCCGAATGCCGTCACTCTGTATCCCAGCTGCCGAAGAAACGCCGCGATCATCTTGAGCAGGCCCCGATCGTCCTCGATCAACAGGACGTGCTCGTCACCTTCGAGCTGCTCGGCGCGATCGACGTCATCTCGGGAGCGCCCGTCCATCGCCGTACCGTGGGCGTGAATCGGCAAGAAGGCATCGAACAGCGAGCCCTCGCCCTTCTCGCTACGAAGGACGATGGATCCACCGTGCTCCGTGACGATTTCGTGCGCTGTCGAAAGGCCCATCCCCGTGCCCTCTCCGACCCGCTTGGTCGTGAAGAAGGGCTCGAATGCGCGCTGCGCGGTCTCCTTCGACATGCCGCAGCCGGTGTCGCTCACCCGGATGCGCTCGTAGGGACCTGGTTGCAGACCCGCGCCAGCGTTCCACGCTGGCGCAACGTCTACGGTCACAACGCCGAGCCCCAGCTCTCCACCGGTGTCTCGCATGGCGTGATAGGCGTTCGTACACAGATTCATCACCACCTGGTGGATCTGCGTTCTGTCGCCGAGCACCAATCGCCGACCGGCACCGAATCGCATGCGCATCTTGATGTTGGCCGGCATCACTCCGCGAAGAAGTTGCGCGACCTCCCGCACCACCGATCGAACGCTGAAGAGCTCCCGCTCCGGGTGCTTGTGATGGCTGAAGGCGAGAATCTGGGAGACCAAGCTCGCGCCCCGTTCGCCGGCCGTCCGAATCTCCTTCAGGTAGTTGTCTACCGCTCCCCCCTCCTGCGCAGCGGACCTGCCGAGATCGGCGTATCCGATGATCGCACAGAGGATGTTGTTGAAGTCGTGCGCGATCCCCCCCGCCAGGACGCCGAGGCTCTCGAGCTTCTGCGCCTGCCGAAGCTGCTCCTCGAGTCGGCCCTTCTCTTCGCCTGCCTCGCGAGGCACCTTCGTAGCTCCCTCGAGGCCACGGGGGGAGCCGCCCTCGTTCTCCTCGAGCTCCCGCACTCTGGCGCGCAGCAACTGCAACTCCTCGAGCAACTGTGCTTCATTCACTCTCGTTTCCGTCACGAATCGATTCCTGGGGCAGCGCCCCCTGGGGCTTGTCCGTGAAGCGCAGCAGCGCGGCGTGGCTGCTGTTTCGATGATCTCTTCCGGATTCTCTTCCGGAGCCCGAGGTGGAGCGACGTCACGCGGAGCATCGTCGACTCAGGATGAGCGTGCTCCGTTGATGTGTCCCCTTCAGATAATCGGAGGATTCGAGGCGATCGACCACTGTCAAAGTTGACAGCGAACCGATGGAAAACCTGACAGGTTCAAAGACCGTCGTCGATGCGCAGACAGGGCGACACGAAGCGATGGCCGGCGATCGCGTTGCGAATCGCGACGCACAGATCCGACGCGACGCACGATTTCAAGACATAGCCCAGCGCACTCGACGCAAGGCACTCGAGCGTGAGGTCGAGATCCTCGAAAACGGTCACGAAGACGACCGGGACGTTTTCGCCCATCTCCCGCAGTCGCTTCAGGACCGAGAGGCCGTCCAGGATCGGCATGGCGATGTCCAAGACCGCAACGTCGGGTTTCTGGTGGACCGTCTCCGCGACCGCTTCTCCACCGTCCCCTACGGTGGCGACGACGTCGAACTCGCCCTCTAACAGACTCGCGAGCAGCCTTCGCGTCGGCTCGTGGTCATCGGCGATGAGAACGCGGGGTTTGCTCACGTCGTTGGCCGGCATCGGACGATTCCAAGAACGCATCGGAGAGATGGTGATCGCGCGGGCCGATCGCCTCGACTCGTCAGCGGAGAGCGGCGCTTCGTTTGTATCAGCTGCGCGAGATCGAAAACACTGTCAAGACTGACAGTGGTCGGCTCAGGGACTGACGAGCCCTTCCCTGATGGCGAACTGGATCAGCCCGGCGCTGGTGGTGATCCCGAGATCTTCCATCATGCCGTACTTGTGGTGAGCGACAGTCCGGGGAGTGATGCTCAGCAGGGCGCCGATCTCCTTCATCGAGTGGCCTTCCGCCAGCAACTGCAGCACCTCGCGCTGTCGAGGAGTGAGCTTGCTCGAAGATTCACGCCGCTGGGGTCGTCGCAGGGAGTCCACCATTCCCTTCGCGATGAGGGGCGTGACGTAGGACTTGCCGTCCACCGCGCAGCGGATCGCTTCGAAGAGCTCCGACGCCGCCGAGTTCTTCAAGAGATAACCGCTGGCGCCAAACGCCATGGCCTCCGCGGCGATGTCGGGGTCTTCGTTGACCGTGAGAAAGACCAGCTTGAGCTTCGGAGACTCTTTCCTCAGCTGCCGGCCGGCGTCGAGGCCGTTGAGCCGCGGCATCGCGATGTCCAGCACCACGACGTCCGGGCGCAACTCCGCTACGGCGGAAAGAACCTGACGGCCGTCCGTCACGGCGCCCACCACATCGTAGCGAGGTTCGAGGAGCGTCTTGAACGCCTCGAGCAACAGGACGTGATCGTCTGCGAGAAGAACTCTTGGACGCGTCATGGGACCTGCTGTCTGGTGTGGGATCAGCGGGAGGCATCATACCGACGTTCCGGATCTCAGTCCAATTCTGCGAGAGCGTCAACGGCAGAAGAAGATCATGAAAGCGAATCGTTGCCGCGTCGTGTGGGCTGAAGATAATGGCGCGTGCTACCGCCGTGCCCTCGCCGCCCGGCCATCTGAGACCGAGGTCCCGGCGAGTTCGATGGTCCGCTCGAGGGGGAAGACTTCGTGCACAAGACGTCGACACTGCGAATCGCGATCCCGCTCGCCTGCGCCGCGCTGGCGTTCGGATCGGTAGCGCTGGCGCACAACGGCGAGGTCAACCTGATCTTCCCGGTCGACCAGGCGCCGACGGTCGACGGAGATCTTTCCGATTGGCCCGCAAGCGCGATTCGCTGGCCGGTGGCGCGGGTCGAGTACGGCGACGCGCTCGAGGGAACCGGTGACTGCCGAGCTTTCGCGCGAGTGGCCTACGAGAAGAAGACGAACGCCCTGTTCGTCGGTCTCGAGGTGATCGACGACTCGATCGTCGTCACGCCCGGGGAGACACGGTGGCATCAGCAGGACGGTTGCGCGATCTTCCTCGCTCCCAGGAACAGCGACAAGGAGTCCAGCGCGACACAGATCGACCTCATCGGGGAGGCGATCCCGGAGGGGCCCGCGGCTTCGCGTGTTTGCGAGCGAGCGGCGCGAAGGAGTCCCGGCCGACACGTGTACGAGATCGCGATCGATGTCGCGCGGTTGAGTCCGGACAAGCCCGACCTGCACTCCAAGCGCGTGCTCGGGTTCGACATCGCGGTGTACGACAGCGACGCGGACGGGTCTTTCTCGTGGGTCTCTTGGGGACCCGGGACGAACAAGGCAGAATCATCCGCACGCCTCGGAGACCTGGTTCTCTCAGATCAACCCGAACTCGCAGGCCGCTTGCGCGGCAGCGTGAATTGGCGCGACACCGAAGACGCGGTGGCCCGGGCAACCGTGTCGCTGCGCTCGAAGACCGATAGCGCTCTCCGCGTTCGATTGCGCACCGACGAGGCGGGCGGCTTCGACGCCGAGCTTCCCGCAGGTCAGTACGACGCCGCCCTATCGATCGACGGCAGCGCCCTCCTCACCCACCAGGTCACCGTCGCAACCGGCACTGAGGCTGTCGTCGAGCTCGGCCCGACGCTGCGCAGTGGAGATCGATACCCGTGCCCGCCGGGCGCCGGCCCCACGCCGATCAGATTCGCCCGCACGGGCGTCGATTGGCGCCTTCTCTCGTATCCCCGCTTCGACGTTCTCGCTCTTGCCCAGACGCCGGACGGCATCCTGTGGACGGGCACGCGGAGAGGCCTCATCGCCTACGACGGCCGTGGCTTCCTGACCGTGTTCGGCCCGCCGGCCATCACGCGAGCCGCCGTGACGTCGCTGGTCATCGGGCACCACGACGAGTTGTGGATCGGATCGGAGCGCGGCCTCCTCCGCCGCGACGACGAGAACCTCTATCACTACCACCGCGCCCACGGCATGCCGAACAGCGACGTTCGCTGCCTTCTCCAGGATCGTGACGGGCTCGTCTGGATCGGATCCCCGTCGGGGCTCGCGCAGTTCGACGGCCGCCGATTCCGCGACCGGACACCCGAACACCCGGTCCTGAAGAGCGGTGTGAACTGCCTCCTCGAAGACGAGGACGGGACGGTCTGGATCGGAACGAACTCCGGCGCGCTCCGCTTCGACGTCGAGGGCCGCCTTGTGGCCCCTGACGCACAACTCGGCCGCGTCGGCCCCGTGCTGGCCCTGGCTGAAACCGATTCGGTCGTGTGGATCGGAACGAGCGAGGGCCTCGTCCGATTCGACGGCTCAGACCTGATTCGACTCGAGGCACCCGCGGAGTTCACCGAGCGTGACGAAGTAGCCGTCGGACCCTGGACGCGTACCACCACTCTCTATACCGATCGACGCGGGCGCCTGTGGGCCTCGTGCGGGCGACCCGAGCTGTGGAGATTCGGCGGGAAGCGATGGCGGCGCATCGCGATTCAGGACGGTCTCCATTCCGACGCCGTCTTCGCGATGCTCGAGGACCGCGACGGCCGGCTCTGGATCGGACGGGGAGCCGGAATGTCCCAGCACGCGTTCCGCGACTTCGTCCAATACCGAAAGTCGGACGGTCTCGCCTCCGATTCGGTCTTCGCGTTCGTCGAGGATCGTGACGGAGTCTACTGGTTCGGCACCGACGCCGGTCTCACTCGCTACGACGGTCGGCGATTCGAGACGTATACGAAGGCGGAAGGCCTGCTCGACAATCAGATTCGAGAGCTATTCGAAGACAGCAACGGCACCTTGTGGATCGCGACCCCGTCCGGATTGAACGCCTACGACGGAGGGACCTTTCGCAGCCTGACGCCGAGCGATGGTCTCGCGGGGCAAAGCGTCTGGGCGATCGCGGAAGATGACGAGCACGCTTTGTGGTTCGGCACGGCAACCGGCCTCAGTCGCTACCGAGACGGACGCTTCACCAATTTCACGACGGCCGAGGGGCTCGTACACGACGACATCCGTTGCCTGCTCGTGGATCGAGAGAACTCGCTCTGGGTGGGAACGCACGCCGGGCTCAGCCGCTACGATGGCGAGAGATTCCAGAACTCTTCGACTCGAAACGGCTTGCTTGATAACCGGGTGGACGCACTCTGCCAGGATCTGCAGGGAAGGATCTGGCTCGCCTCTCCCCGGGGAGTGACTCGTTCCGTGGGGACGAAGATCCACCGAGTGGCCATGACGGGACACAGCGTCGTGACAGACCACGAGGACCACCTGTGGATCGGATCCCGGATGGGTGTCCGCCGCTACGATGGCCGCGCCTCCAGGCTGCTGAGCACCGAGGACGGCTTGCCCGCCCGCCACGTCACGGGCCTCTTCGTCGACCGAAGGAAGAACGTCTGGATCGCGTGCGCGGAGTCCGGCATCGCGAGATACAGCTACGACACGACGCATCCGCTGGTCTCCGTGACCGCCGTCGTGACGGACCGGCGTCATGTGGGAAAGACCCGCGTTTCCATGCTCAGCACGCAGCCGTTGGTCGCCTTCGAGTGCCGTGGGATCAGCTCCAAGACGCGCCAGGAGGCGATGCTGTATCGGTATCGTCTACGCGGCCTGAGCCAGGAATGGCAATACACCCACGCCGACCGGATCGAGTACGGCGACCTCCCGGCAGGGAGTTACCAGTTCGAAGCGCAGCTCATCGACCGCGACCTCGAGTACTCCGACGTCGCGACCGTCGACCTCGAGGTCGAGCGCCCCTACGGCCTCTACGGTCTCTGGGCCGCTCTGGGAGCGGCGGCGCTGGGCCTCCTCTGGCTCGGCGCCGGGATCGTCTGGCGCAATCGCGCTCTTCGGAGGGCGCGCGACGAGCTCGAGGATCGAGTCGCGGCGAGAACGGAAGAGCTCACTCGCGCCCATCGCGATCTGACCGCCGTAGCCGAAGAGCGGAGACAAGCGCAAGGCGCTCTCCAGGCGCTGAGCGGCCGCCTGATCCACGCTCAGGAGGAGGAGAGAAGTCGCATCGCGCGGGAGCTGCACGACGACCTCAATCAGAGCCTCTCGCTCCTCGCGGTCGAGTTGGAGATGTCGCTTCGGTCGCCGACTCCGACACCGCAGGAGCTGGCGGACCGCCTGGCGCACCTCGCCGGCCGCGTGAAGGAGCTCTCCTCGGACGTGCACCGGCTCGCGCACGAGCTGCACCCGGCGAAACTCGAGAGGCTCGGACTCGGCCCTGCCATCCGGAGCCTGTGCCGGGAAATCTCCGCTCAGGGCGCGCTGAACGTCGAGTACACCGCGGCTGACATGCCGAATGCGCTGTCCCCTCAGGTCGCGCTCTGCGTCTACCGAATCGCTCAGGAGGCGGTCGGCAACGTCGTCAAGCACAGTGGCGCCACCGAGGCTCGAGTTCGACTGAGCGCGAACGACCGAGAGCTTCGATTGCTGGTCGACGATGCCGGCGTCGGATTCGACGTCGACCTGGCAGCGCGGAAAGCCGGCATCGGACTCGTCGGGATCGAGGAGAGGCTGAGGCTGGTGAACGGCGAAGTGTCGATCCGCTCGCGCCCCGGACGCGGTACGACCGTGGAGATTCGTGTCCCGATCGGCGAGCCGCGAAGCTCTTGACTCAGCTCTCGCTCTCCGAGACCGGATCCGGCGCTTCGGGGAGCTCGAACAGCTGCCCGTACGTGACGAACGGCAGCGGGTACTGGCACCGCAGGCGGAAGCCGCGAAAGCGCGATCGATCCCAGCCGAGCCGATTCAGGACGTGATCGACCATCTCGTCGTATCCGGGGATGTCGCTGATGCCGATCGCCGCGAGGCCGGGCGGGAACTCGGCCCTCTCCACGGGCGCGGGGACCGCATCGATAGCGAAGTCCGTGCGATCGTAGTCCGGCAGTGGCGGCCCCGGGGTCCAGGATCGCGTCACGACCTCCTGACGGGCGTCGGGACAGACATCGTCGTGAAGGAACACGTCCATGACCATCACCCGGCACGGGCGCTGCATCTTGTAGGAGGCCAGGAAGTGCTCCGGCGGCGTCCGGTATCGAAGCTGCGCGGTGCGCACGACCATCGCCTGGACGACATCGACCGGCTGATTGATCGCCAGCGCGTCCGCCGGAAGCCGTAGGCGTCGTTGCGTACGAGTGTGGACGATTTCCAGATCCGGCAGCTCGGCGCTCGAGTACTTCCGAAGCACCACCTTCTCGAAATCGGCGCCGACGGGCTCACCGCTCAGACACTCCCATGAGAGCGAATCCGGTGTCACGGCGACTGACGAGTCGAGCCCCGCGGCGAAGAGGGTGATCGGAGAGGAGTAGCTCAGGCGCCGTACTCCGAGCTCGCCGCCGATGTGCGCTTCGTCGCAACGCATGCCGTTCGCTGAGGGCCGGATGAACGACGTCGAGAAGGAGACGTCCGCCCGGTACCCGAGGACGAACGACATGCACTTGTAGGCGGCGTGGCTGGCGCGGCGCATGCCGACGTCCAGCGCCTCCGGGATCATGCCGGACAGCGCCGCCTCGAAGTCGGTACGCCCTCCGGCGAACTCGTCGATCAACGCCTGGAGATCGACGATCCGATCTCGAGCCAGCGCGCAGACCTCGGGCGCGATGCCTCGAGTCTCCGCTGCCCGGACGACCATCCGGAGACCTTGAGGAGCCGGCGATGCATGCAGCGCCTCCAGCGGGTCGCTGGCCCGAGTCGCCCGCACGACCTTGCTCGCGAGCGACTTGTCGAGCCCGAGGGCCGCAGCGAAGTCGGTGGGTCGTGGAGCCGGACCGGCGACCGTCGTGACGATCGAGTCCAGTGTGGCCCGAAGAGCGCCCCCAAGCTGGCGTGCGCGCGGTTCGAACGTCACGGCGTCGGCTTCCCCTTCGTGTTCCAGCGTTCTCCGGGGCGGGGAGCTCGCCGAATCGACCTCCGCGCCCGCAGGCGCGGCCATGCTATCACGCTTCCAGATCAATACACGTCCTCGCAAGGGGTTCGGGGACCATTATGCCACCGAGATCACTCTCTGAAAGAATATTTCATCTTTTCTCTTGACCGGATCACGTGCCGAGTCGACAATCCTCGTCGGACTCGAGATGGCCTTTCACGGGGGAAACGGTGCGAGGTGATGTCATGAGCAACAGCCGCCGTCATGCGACCGGGACACGAATGACGATGGTGACCACGGCAGGTTCAACCCTGTGGCTGTCGATCGTCGCGGCAGGGATCTTCCTCGCTACCGGCGCGTCCGCAATCGGCCCCGTACCCGAATGCGGCAACGTCAACCGCGATGCGGACGTCAACCTCAGCGACGCGGTCTACCTCCTGAACGCCCTCTTCATCGGCGGTCCGGCAGTGGAGTGCGCCTCGGCGGACGATTCCTGCGCGGACGTCAATGGCGACGACGAGGTGAACCTGAGCGACGCGGCCTATCTCCTCAACCACCTCTTCCTCGGCGGGCCCGAGCCGCGATGTGGCGGAGGAGGCGGAGAAGAGATCGAGGGCTTCACCGCCATCGGAGAGAACGCCCAGGGCTATCCGGAGTATGCGCACGACGACACGGGTATGGTCTTCGTGCTCCTCCCCGGCGGGGCCTTCAACATGGGGAGCGCCGCAGGTGAGGCAGGACGCGAGGCCCACGAGGGTCCGGTCCACGAGGTCACGCTGAGCCCGTTCCTCATCGGGAAGTACGAGGTCACGCAAGCCCAGTGGGAAGCGGTGATGGGCGACAACCCGTCCGCGTTCGGCCCGGACGGGCACATGGCGGGCGACATCCCGGCTGACGTCGACCGAGGCAATCTGCCCGTCGATCAGGTCTCCTGGGATGCCGCGCAGGACTTCGAGGAGCTGACGGGACTCACCTTGCCCTCGGAGGCGCAATGGGAGTACGCCTGCAGGGCGGGCACCCGGACCGCGTACTCGTTCGGCTCGGGCGCCAGCTGTCCGGACTCGAACTGCGCTCCCTGCCCGGAGCGCGACACGTCGATGTGGTACTGCGGCAACAGCGGCGAGCGGCCGCACGAGGTCGGCACCAGAGAACCGAACGCGTTCGGCCTTCACGACGTTCACGGCAACGCCTGGGAGTGGTGCGAGGACGTGTACCGAAGCGACTTCTACTCGTCCGCCGGAGCGTCGGGTCCCGATCCCGTGTGCACGTCGGGCCCCAATAACATCCTCCGGGTCTACCGCGGCGGCGGTTGGAACGGCCGCGCCTGGTATACGCGCTCGGCTCGCCGCATCCGCAGTATGTCCTCGCTGCGCCACGTGTTCCTCGGCGTCCGCTTCACCAAGTCGTTGGCGCCGTAGGACTCCGCACACGGGTCGTCCCCGGGCCGCTGCCCGCCCTGTGCGCGAATCACGTCGAGCGCGCGCCGGGCCAGCCCACGCGCCTATTTGAGCCTGACGCGCCCCCGCCCCTCGATGACCTCGCCGATGATCTCGGCCGGAGTGTTCCGACGGCGCAGCTGGCCGAGGATCGAGTTCGCGTAGTGCTGCGACACGATCATCGCCATGCCGATCCCCATGTTGAAGACGCGGAACATCTCCGACTCGGGCACCTTGCCGCGCTTGGCGATGTGGCGGAAGATCGCGGGACGCTCCCAGGACTTCTTGCGGATCACGACGTCGAGGCCCGGCGGCAGACACCGCGGGATATTGCCGGGCAGCCCCCCGCCGGTGATGTGGGCGAGCGCGTGCACGACGCGCTTGGTGCGGTAGCGGCGCAGGACGGAGAGGATCGGCTTGACGTAGATGCGCGTCGGCTCCATCAGCACTTCGCCGAGCGGCCGATCGCAGCCGTCGAGGGTCCGATCGAGCACGCGAGACGACTTCGACCGGTTGAAGAAGACCCGACGCACGAGCGAGTATCCGTTCGAGTGGATGCCGCTCGACAGGAGCCCGATCACGACGTCGCCCTCGCGCACGCGGTCGCCGAGGATCAGCCGCTCGCGCTCCGCGACGCCGACCGAGAAGCCGGCCAGCTCGTAGTGGTTCGGCGCGTAGAAGCCGGGCATCTCGGCCGTCTCGCCACCGAGGATCACACAGCCCGACTCGCGACAGCCGGCCGCGATACCGGAGACGAGCTGGCTGACGATCTCGGGATCCATCTTGCCGACGGCGATGTAGTCGAGGAAGAACAGCGGCTCGGCGCCCTGCACGATCAGGTCGTTGACGCACATCGC
>CAYMRB010000333.1:0-11629 GCA_964392615.1 uncultured Planctomycetia bacterium
GAGGAACCAGTTGAGCCCGGTCGATTCGAACGACGTGACCGGCGGGTCCTGGACGCGGAACGCCTTCGCCATCGCGTAGTACACGTAGAGATCGAGAGACTGCATACGGATGGCCCACTCCGACGCGATGACGGCTTCGGCGTCGCGCCACTGCGGGTGCGTGGCCGGCACGCCCTGCCACGCGAGCTGCGTGAGCCCGCCGGGTGCCGTGCCGGGATACGCGCTGGCGCCGGCGTATCCGAAACCGTACCGCTCGGACGCCGTGTGGTCCGTCCAGCGACGGTTGCGCTCCTTGACCCACGCAGGCGCAGCGAATCCGAAGAGCTTCTCCGCGGGGATGAGGCCGATCACGGCCCACTGGCTGGCGGAGTTGTCAGCGCCGGAGTTCCACGCATAACGCCAACCGCCGGCCGCGGTTGAGTCGTCCTCCTGGCCCCACGCGAACGCATCGACCATGTCCTGGATGATCGCGCCGTACGTGCGGCCGCGGACGTTGGCCCCGCCGGCGCGCGCGACGAGGTCCGGTCGGCCGCTCGCGACGATGGCGTCCATCACCTGGCCGCCGTTGTAGACCGGATTGCGGTCGGAGTTCTGGAGGCCAATCGTGTTGCCGTTCGTATCGGGGTTGCCGAACGACTGCGGCTCGATGTCGATGTGCTGCAGGAGCGTCATCAGGTGGTTCATGCCCCGCCGGACCGTCTCGGCGTACGGGTCGACGCGATCGTCGTCCGTCTCGAGGTGCCCGTTGACCTCGAACGCCTGGACCGCCGACGCGGTGATGCCTGACTGGTAATTGCCGAAGTTCCAGCCGCCGGTAGCGACGCCGTCGACCGATGCGCGCTGCTGCGTCTTGTGCAGGAACCACAGGCCTTCGTCGACCGCGACGTTCATCTCGACCTCGAGGCTCAGGTCGCGCACGACGATCGGATACGTGTCGGTGGCCGACTGCCCGTCAGCATCGGTGATGCTCACCCGCGCCGTGTACGGCGTGCCGGGGCTGCCGCTGTACGCGTGCTTCGCCTCGATCGCGTAGGCCTCGTCGAGCGTGTTGACGGTCCCCTCGACGACCGGCGACCCGTCGCCGAAGTCCCATGTGTAGTCGATCGGCACCGCGCCGCGCGCAGCGACGGCCTTCAGCGTGATCTCGCGATCCGGCCATGTTTCGTGCGGGATCTCCACGTCGCCGACGACGCGCCACGGTACCCCGAGCACGACGACGTCGCCCTGTTCGATCGTGATCTCGTGAACGGCGACGGAGGTCTGGTCGGCTCCGTCCGCGACGGTCAGCGTCACCTGGTAGGTGCCGACCGCGTCGTACGTGTGGAGCGCCTGGCCCGTGCCGTTCGATGTCGTCGTCGCGCCGTCGCCGAAGTCCCAGTGCGATCTGACGATCGCGTGGTCGTCGCTGCTGTCGCTCGAGCTGAACACGACGCCGACGCCGGTCTCGCTCGTCGCCGGAGCGTCGATGACCGCGACGGGGCGCGCACCGGTGACGTTCGCGATCGACACGGACGTCGTGTCCAGTTGCAGCCCGTGGTCCCGCACTTCCAGTGTCACTTCGCCGCCCAGCGGCGCCTCGACGAGCACGTCGCGTCCCGAGGTGTGGATCGGGCCGAGTCGGACGTTGTCGAACGCGAACTCGCCCGCAGCGACGTCCGCGGCGAACTCGAGGAGGTCGAGCCCGGGGAGCGTGCGGTCATCGTCGTGGAGTACGACGTAGTCATCGGCACCCGCGGAACGAATCGACAGGATCGCACCCCCCTCGGGCTTCGACTCGAGCCGCAGGTCGTACGCTTCGCCGGGGGTGTACGAGCCGCGCCCGGTCCGGTTGCCGCGGTACGCGGTGCTCAGGACGCCGTCGAAGAACGCGATCGACCACGTCATCTGCGATACAGAGAAGCCTCCCTGGAAGCGGGCATCCCGGACTCCGACGTGCGCCCGGGCCGGCGTCGTCGTCGGTGTCTCGACGCGCAGCTCGAGCACGCCGCCGAGGCGCGTCCGGACGCGCGCGCGGGCTGCATTCTGGCCGAACCGAGCCGTGTCACCGCCGTCGATCACCAGTCGACCGTCCACCGATACCGCGCCGACCGTCGTCCAGACCGTGTCGAGGGTCGTGCCCTCGAACGTGAAGAAGCGCGGTGGCAGCACCCAATCGTACGAGAACACGCCGAAGTCGTCGCGCGAAGGCGCCCCGCTCAGCGTGAACGGTTGCGAGCCCTCGACGGTCGTGACTGGCGCGCTGATCGCGGCGATCGGCAGCTCGTTCGCGACGATGCGGACGCGCTTGGAGACCGACGCGGACTGTCCGGCGTGATCGAAGACGGTCAGCGTGATCGTCCGCTCCGCGATCTCGTCGTATGGCACCGTGACGTCGACGCCGCTCGGCCTGCTGCCTCGATCGTCGAATCCCCAGCGGTACGACGCGATGCGATCGTCGTCGAACGATGCCGCCCCGCTCCACGTGCCCGTCCACACGCCGCGATCCGCGTGTCGCTCGTCGAGCACGCTCGGGCCGGTGATCACCGGAATCGGCGGCTCGCCTGCCGTGATCACGAGCTCGTGCTCGGCGGTCGTGGACTGACCGGCGTGATCGGTCACCGTCAGTCGGATCGTGTAGGTTCCCGGATCGGAGTAATTCGCCGTCGCATTCGCTCGGTTGCCTCCGGCGCCGTTGCCGAGGTCCCAACGGTACTTCCAGATCGCGACGTCGTCGGACGAGCCCTCCGACGTCAGTGTAACGCGCCAGGTGCCGCCCGAGGCATCCGTCTCGTCGAGCGCGTCGGGGCCGACGATCGCGGCGACGGGAACTGCGCCCAGTGTGAACGTGACGGTCGTTTGCGCGCTCGACGAGCTGCCGCTCGTGTCGGTGACCGTCAACGTGACGGTCCACGGCCCGGGGCCGTCCCAGGTGTGCTCGACTGTCGGCTCGGCGCTCGTCGTGCCATCGCCGAGGTCCCACTCCCACGCGGCGATGCCAAAATCGTCCGTCGATCCGGACCCGTCGACCGTTGCAGTCCAGGTCTCCCGGAACGCGGCTTCCTCGCCGAACGCGTACGGCCCACCCGGAATCGCGACCGGTGTATCGCCCTGCACGCGCACGACGACGCGGCGGCACGTGATGAGACCGTCGCCGTCCGTGTGGCGCAGGAGGGCGTTGTACGTTCCCTCGTCGGCATACGTATGCGTGATCTCAAGTCCGGCGAGGACCGTGCCGTCTCCCAGCGTCCACGCGAACGTGTCGCCGGCCTCGACTTCGGTTCCGACGGCACGCAGCGTGAGCGGGTCGCCGAGCGGCACCGTCGCAGTCGCCGGATCGACCGCGACGTCCTTGACCGGCGGCCGCGGCGGTGCAGCGATACCGAGCGAGTTCGCTGTCAGCACACCGGCGAAGACCACCGTGCGCTCGCCGAACGAGCCGTCGCCGATGCCCGGCCAGTAGTCGACGCGCCGGCTGTTGTAGGCCGTCAGCACGAGGTCGAGCACGCCGTCGCCGTCGAAGTCGTACGCGTCGGCCGCGCCGAAGTTGTTGATGTCGAGTTCCGGCCGCAGCACGCCATCCGCGAACGTGCCATCGCCGTGTCCGACGAAGAGCGTGAAGTCGCCGCGGTTAGAGTTGTTCGCGAGGGCGTCGAGGTGACCGTCGCAGTCGAAGTCGCCCGCGACGACGGCGTACGGATCGGTGCCGACGTCGCCGATGGGCGTGGCGGCCTCGGTGAAGGTCCGGTCACCGCCGCCGAGGAGCAGGCGGACGACGCCGCTGCTGGACGCTCCACGAACGAGGTCTATGTTGCCGTCTTCGTCGAAGTCACCCTGATCGAGGCCGCGGCCGAAGCCGAGGCCGGCGAGGGTCAGCGTCTCTTGCGTGAAGGTGCCGTCGCCCGCCCCCTAGTAGAGGCCGACGTTCGCTCCGTGCGTGTTCGCGGCGAAGTCGATGTGGCCGTCGCCATCGAAGTCGGCCGCAGTCGTGCCCATGATGTACGTTCCCGACCCCGGCGTCGGGTCGAGTGCGACGGCCGGTTGGAACGAGCCGTCGCCGATTCCCGCGTAGAAGCGGGGATTCATCGTGCCGCCGTCGCCGTCGCCGGTCACGAAGTCGAGTTGGCCGTCCTCGTCGAAGTCGGCGATCGCCGCGCCGCGCGCGCGGAGCCCGAGGTCGTCGATCTGCACGAGATCGCCGAACGTGCCGTCGCCGTTCGCGGGCGCGACCCAGATCTGCGCGTTGTCATCGGTGACGACGATGAAGTCGTCGGCACTTGCCGTGAGAGTCACCGACAGCAGCGTCAGGAGTGCGGCAGCGATCAGCGGACCGCGGGCGCAGCACGACGCCATCCGCGAGCGGTGGGGGCGGTTCATCGTTCGTACGACCTCAACTCCCGGACATACGGCGGTCGAGCGCCGCACAGCACTTGTCGACGGCAGCCATCCCACGGCGGGATCGTGCGACCCGGGCACAGCCCGCACCTCGTCGGGGCGCGGTCCGAGGGCGTGCGCCGACGACGTTCACACACCACTCTCCCAGTCGCCGTCCGGCGAGTCAAGGAGCAGTCGTCAGCGCTTTCAGGGTGCTGTTAGGGAGAGGCGGCCGAGTGCGGCGGTAGCGAAGTCATCAGCTCGACGCGGATGGTCGCGTCAGGACTCTACTTCTTCGCGTCCTTCTTCTTCGCCGCCGGACGAATCGGCGGCAGCTTCGGCGCCTTGCCGAGCGGCCACAGCTCCCAGCGGCGAATGAAGTACTCGGCGCCCTCGACCTGGATCATCAGCTTGCCGGCCGCTGGCTTGAGATCGAAGGCTTCGGCGGTCTGGATGCCGTTGATCTTGAAGATGACGTGGCCGCCCTTGCAGATGACCTCGATGCGCGTCCACTGGCCGTCGGGGCTCGCGACGTCGTTCTTGCCGCGGAAGCCTAGGACGTTCTTCCAATTGGGATCCCTACCGGGAAAGTGCACCTGGCCGCGGGTGAACTCCTTCTTCGGCGCACCCTTCTTCCAGTACCACGTGCCGCCTCGGTTTTCGGCCTCGACCTTGCACGTCAGCGCGATAGGCCCCCTGGCTTTGACGAGCGACAGGCCGCCCGTGCCGCCCTGGATGATCGAAGCCTGGAAGCACTCGGGCCACGAGCCGCCGAACGTGTCGACCGCGCCGGTGGCGTGAAAGAGCAGGCCGGAGTCCTTGGCGCGTGTCTTGCGCTTGCCCCACGTGCGCGGTCCCCACTTGTACTCGAAGATGCAGTGGTAGTCGCGGTACTCGTTCTTCGTCACGATGCCGCCGAACCCGTTGCCGGTGGCGTGGATCATGCCGTCGCGCACGGTGAAGACCGACTTGGGATCGGGGGTCTTCGCGGCGTTCAGGTGTGTCGTGAGCGTCGGGGCGAGGCTCTTGCCGTTGAACAGCTTGATGACGCCGTCTTTCGGCGTGATCGGCTTCTTCGCGGCGGAGGGCTCGTCAGCGAGCGCAGACGACGACGCGACGAAGGTCAAGAGCAGGGCAGCTGCGATAACGTGCAGGATCGAAATCTGGCGCATGATCGAGGGATCTCCTGTTTGCTTCGGCGCCGGTCGGCGCGCGGCTGACCCTTCACGATACACGGGAACGTGCGAAGGGGAGCTAACTTCCGAGGTTCAGCAGCGGAATCTCGCACATGCTCCCGGGCGGGATCGCCGGCAGCCGGTCGAACGTCCACTCGTCGTGCGTCGCGATGACGAGGTTGAGGTAGTTGAAGTACGTCAGGAATCCGGCGACGATCTGCGCGGCCCGCTGGATCGGCGCTTTGAAGAACCCGACGACCAGCTGCGCCATGTACAGGTCGTAAGCCAGGCGGTTGAACTCGCACTTGAAGAAGTGGCCGGGAATGCCGAACTCCGCCGGCAAGCCCGACATGTATTCGGCGACGACCGGCACCCAGAACTTGCGCAGAACCTGTGCGACCGTCTTGCCCGTGTCGTTCTGACCGACCAACGCGCCGCAGATGTCGTACAGCTCACCGACGACTCCGGAGCCGAGATCTTGGAGGAAATCGAGCGGCTCCTCGATCGACAGCTCCAGGCGTCTTGCGGTTGCCGCGTTGTTCAGATAGGCCGTCGGTAGAGTTACCAGGAGGCGGATCGCCTGATCTCGGATCTCCCTCGCGTTTTCGACAGCGGCCATCAACCGCGACGAGATCGAGTGCAGCGTGCCGATGATCCCGACCGCGAAGTTGACGTCTCCCATGGAGAACAGGCCGGTCGGGTCGAGCCGGTTGACCGGGTCGTTCTCGACAAACGTATAGCGATGCAGGCTCAACGGCGTCGTCGGCCGTCCGGGGAACGGGTCGCGCGACGTGAAGCGGCCGATCGACGGATCGAGATACCGCGCGCGCTGGTAGTAGAGACCGCTCTCCGCGTCGAGAGGCTCGCCGCCGAACAGGTACGGATTGCTCGACGAACCCGTGTGGGCGCGTACGTCGCCGAAGGCGCCATAGGCCCACGTGTCGGTGACGGCTCCCGTCGCGTCGGTCAGGAGGCGTGTGCTGCCGTGTGCGTCGCCGTGCAGGTAGGAGGTCGCGCCGAAGGCGTTGACGCTGTGGAGCGCGAGCCCGCGGACGTAGCTGCGGACGAGCGCGCCGCTCGCGTCACGCTCGCAGAGCACCTGCGACACGCCCGACGGATCGGTCGGATCGGCGACGTAACCCGTGATCTCGCCGCCGACCATCTTGCCGACGCGGCTGCCGAACGCGTCGTACGCGTAGGACGCCTCGACCCCGTCGGCCGTCGTCATGCCGACGAGGCGATTCGCGGCGTCGTACGCGAACGACGTCGTGCCGGCCGCCGACTGTCGCGTGAGCTGATTGCCGTTCGCATCCCACGTGAATGTCTCGCCGCCCGCTGACAGCAGCCGATCGTTGGCGTCGTAGACGTATGCCGTCACCACGTCGTCGACGGTCATCGAGAGGCGGTTGCCGACCGCGTCGTACTCGAAATCGGTCGTCGACGGGGCACCGTCGAGATCGTCGACGGTCTGCGTCAGTCGGCCGAGCAGGTCGTAGGAGTAGCTGACCGTGCGGCCGGTCGACTCCTCGACTCGCGTCCGGCGCCCGGCCGCGTCCAGCGTGTAGTCGAATCGGCGCAGTACCTCGTCCGCGCGACCGCGATGCTCGAGCGAGAGCGGTCGGCCCAACGCGTCACGAGCCCACTCGGTCGACGTGCCGTTCGGCAGGTCGACGCGGCTGAGGGGACCCGGCCCGTCGTATCCGTAGCGGATCTCGGCAGCGTCCGGCTCGACGACCGTCGACAGTCGGTTGAGCTCGTCGTAACGGTAACGCGTCGTGCCGGCAGGGGAGTTTACCGATGTGCGGTTGCCCTCCGAGTCCCACGTCCAGCCGAGCAGCGTGCCGTCGGGAAGGGTCGATTCGACGAGGCGGTCGCGCAGATCGTACTCGAAAGTCGTCACGCCGCGGGCGTCTTCCACGCGCGACAGCTTGCCGGTCGGCGTGTACTCGTACGCGACCTCGGAGCCGTCCGGGAGGATCCTCCGGGTCATGCGGCGCATCGCGTCGTACTCGAATGTCGTGGTCAGCCCGTTGAAGTCGGTGCGCGACACGCGGTTGCCGACCGCGTCGTACGCGAACGTCTCGCTCATGCCGAGCGGCAACGTTCGACGCACCAACCGGAGGAGTGCATCGTACTCGAACGAGGTCTCGCGGCCGTTCGCGTCCGTTCGGCGTGCGAGGTTGCCGGCCTCGTCGTACTCGAACAGCGTCTCGCCGCCGGCCGCGTCGGTCACCTTCGTCAGCTTGCCGCGCGCGTCGTACTCGAACTCGGTCGTCGAACCGTCGGGACCGGTCTGCGACGCGAGGCGACCGCTTTCGTCCCACGTCTGCTCCGTGGTCGAGCCGTCAGGGTAGATCGTCCGCGCCGGTTTCAGGACGCCGAAGATGCTGCGGTCGTACTCGAACCGAGTCTCGCTCCCGTCCGGGGCCGTCTGGCTGACTCGCGCGCCGGTCGCGTCGTGCGCGAAGGTGCGTTCGTGGCCGAGCGCGTCGACGTGACGCGTCACGCGGCCGTTGGCGTCGTGCTCGAACGTCGTCGTGTTGCCGAGCGTGTCGGTGTAGGCGGTCCGATTGCCGGCCGCGTCGAGCACGTTCTCGAACGTCGAGCCGTCCGGATAGATCACGGTGGTGACGGCATGGGTCGTGTCGATGTCGAAGAGCGTTGTTCGCCCTGCGCGATCCGTCTCGGCCGATCTGCGGCCAAGAGCATCCCACGAGTAGGCCTCGAACGTCCCGTCGGGGAAGACCTGGCGGACGAGGTTGCCGCGCGCGTCGTACTCGAACGTCGTCATATGGCCCAGCGCGTCGGTCGAGGACGCGATCTTGCCGTTCGTTCCGTACTCGAGGGACGTCGTGTTGCCGATGGCGTCGGTCGACGCGACGAGGCGTCCTGCGGCGTCGTAGTCGAAGCTCTGGGTTTCCTCGACGACCTCGCCGCTGACCGTCCGCGTCGTTGTCCGCGACAGCACGTTGCCGAGCGCGTCGTACTCGAGCGCCTCCTCCTGGACGGCTGATCCGTGGATACGGACCGGGTTGCCGAAGCCGTCGTATTCGACGTCCACCGTGCCACCGAGACGTGTCAGTCGGTTGACCTCGCCTCGCGCGTCGTAATCGAACGCCTGGAACACCTGGCCGCTCGCATCGCGATGGGCCGCGACATTGCCGTCCTCGTCGTAGTCGAACGTGGTCGCGTTATCCGCGCCGTCGGCGAGTCGGGTCGGATTGCCGCGGTCGTCGTATTCGTAGTTGCGCGTGTTGCCGGCGAAATCGGTCTCGCTCGTCAGGTTGCCGCTGTCGTCGTAGCCGAAGTGGCGCGTGAGCCCCAGAGCGTTCGTGTGGGACAGCTGCCTGCCGTCCTCGTCGTACGTGTACTGGTTCTGCACGCCGCCCACGGTCGCGGTCACCGGGTAGCCGTTGTCGTCGTACCCGACGGTCGACTCGCTGCCGTCCGGCTCCGTGATGGTCGTCGTGTTGCCGTCGACGTCGACGTCGATCTCCGTCCGGTTCCCGTCGGCGTCGATGTGCGCGACGAGTCGACCGCGGTGGTCGTACTCGTTGCGCAGCGGCACGTTGCCGAGCGGATCGACAATGTCGAGCAGCAGGTGTCGCTCGTCGTACGTGAACGTCGTCGTCGAGCCGACGCGGTCCGTGACGCCCGCTAGGTTGCCGCCAATGTCGTAGTCGTACTCGATCGCGTTGCCGGCCGGGTCGACGACGCGCTCGATGCGGCCCGCGTCGTCGCGCTCGATGTCGATCGATCGCCCGCTCGAGTGGGTGACGCCCGAGTCGGTGATGCGAATCCAGTTACCGTGCGCATCCTCGATACGAGAGACGCCGCGTTGGAGGCCGATGTCGTAGCGGCGACCGTCGATCGTCGTCAGCGTGACGTTGTGCGGCTCGAAGACGCCGAAGTCGACATCGTTCAGCAGCACGTCGCTTCCGAACAGGCTGAGGACGCCGTGGTTGCCGCGGATGTCGAGCCGCGCGCCAGGTACGCCGCCGATCTGCTCGAAGCGAGCCGTGCCGACGCAGCCCTGGGGAATCAGGCTGCCGAAGCCGTTCATGTCGATGCGCAGGGCGAAGCGATAGAACTCCGTGTCTGAGAAGCGGATCTCGGTGACGTGGTCGAGGATCTCCTCGGCCGCCCAGCAGGGCACCGGAATCCGGCCCTCGCTCGAGGTCACGACCCAACCATCGCCAGGAGGTCGGTTGTTCGTATATCGCCCCTCGCGCACCACCTGGAGGCTCCAACCGTGGCCGAAATCGAGCGGCGACGCGCGGCGCCGGCTGTCGTACTTCCGGCGCACGCTGATCGGAATTCCGCTGACCGGCACCGCGAGGTCGACGAACTCGACCGTGAAGTTGCCCGGCTTGTTCTGGCCACTGTCGACGATCACCGTCGACTCGATCGAGGCCTCGAGACCGCCGAGATTGCGCGCGGTCAGCCGAATCGTGTAGAAGCCGTCCTCGAGCAGCGTCGGGTCGATCTCGGCGAGCAGGCCGCCCTCGACCGGCGTACGGCCGCTACCGAGCCGCAGGAAGTCCGCGGTGCCGACCGGCGCGATCTCGAGCCGGTAGTCGGCGAAATCGTCGCCTGACGCCGTACCAACGACCGGCGTGACGCGCTCGACGACGCCGTCCTCGTCCGGCGCCGTGATCTCGACGGCCAGCGTGGATGCGATCGACGGATCGATGATCCAGATCTCGGCCGACGCTGTGAACGTGTTGCCTCCGACGTCCGTCACCGTGAGGTCGACGACTCGAATGCCGGCGCTGCTCGATGAGTACGTCGCGCTCCAGACTCCGCTGCCGAGGTCGACGACCGTCAGGGGCGCGCCGTCGACCGCGAGCTCGACCAGCTCGACGCCGCCGTCGTCATGCGCCTCGACGCGGATGGTCCCCGCGCGATCGATGCCGAGGTACTCCGGCGCGTCGAGAACCGCGAACGGCGGCACATCGTCGTCGACAGGGTCGTTGACCGTGAACGTCGCCGTGGTCGATGCTCTCCCGCCGTCGGGGTCGGTGACGGTGAACGTCAGCGTCTCGCTGGCGCGCGACTTCGGCGGATACGTGATCGTCGCGACGCGCGACTTGTCGATCGCGACCTCAAGCTCGCTCTGACCCGTGACGGACCAGTCGAGGTTCGCATCGTCGTCGTCGGCGTCGAAAACGAACTCGTCGAGATGGATCGGCGAGAACGGCCGCGGCGCCTGCACGACCTGGCCTGGAATCCGGCTGATCTCGGGCGGGTGATCGCGGTCCGTTACGTCGATGCTCCAGCTCTGCGTCGCCGAATCTCCCGGCGCGTCCGTGACGCGAACCGTGACCGCGTGGGGGCCGATCTGCTTCGCCGACGGCGTCCAGAGGACGAGGCCGGAGCTCGCGTCGATGGTCATGCCGACCGGGGCTGCATCGAGAGAGAACGTCAGCGCGTCGCCGTCCTCGTCGCTCGCGGTCACGCGGTACGCGTATGGCAGCAGCGGATCGGCGCTTCCTGTCGGTGTCGAGGTGATGATCGGCGCGTCGTTGATCGCCGCGACGCCCAACGTGTACGACTGCGTCACCGGTTCGGCGACGAGATCGGTCACGCTGATCACGACGTTGTGGTCGCCGACCGCGTCACCGGAAGGCGTCCAGTTGATCAGTCCGGTCGACGGATCGATCGACATTCCCGCGGGAGCTGCCAGCAATGTGAAGACGAGCGGGTTGCCGTCGGGATCGTTGGCGTCGACGTCATACTGGTACGGCATGTCCTCGATCGCTGCCGTCGGCGCGATCGAGGTGATCGTCGGCGGTTGGTTTTCGTCGTCGACATCGATGGAGAAGCTCTGCGTGTCGCTGCCGCCGCGGCCGTCGCTGACGCGGACCGTGACCGCGTGCGTGCCAGCAGTGCCGTCGCCGGGCGTCCACTCGATGAGACCGCTCGCGCTGTCGATCGTCATGCCAGCCGGACTCGCGTCGAGGGAGAACGTCAAGGCGGCATCGTCGGGATCCGTCGCGTCGACGTCGTAAACCCACGGCTCCATCTCGAGGGCTTGAGTATGCGGTGCCGAGGTGATGGTCGGCGGCTCGTTGACGTCGACGACGGTCAGCGTGAACGCCTGC
>CAYMRB010000334.1:0-11510 GCA_964392615.1 uncultured Planctomycetia bacterium
GGGATTGCGCAACTCGAGAGACGGCCCCTGGCCATCGGCATCCGGATGCCACGCGCCGCGATCGGCATACCGCACGCGATCGACCTGTTGGCCCCAGTTGTCCTGCAGCACGATCGTCTCGGTGCGATCGGACAGCTTGCCCTTGTACGGCCCGAAGATGCGATCGTCGGCTCCAATGCGTTTCTTGACGGTGTCCGGATCGCGCGCGACGAGAACGTATCCTTCGCCCGCGATCTCCGCGTCCACCGGGAACTGATAGGTCACCGCGTCATCGATCGTCCAGCCGCCTAAGTCGACAGGCTTCTTGCGCGGGTTGTGCAGCTCGATGAACTCGTCGGAGCCGTCGGCTGCAATGCCGCAGTAGAGGATCTCGTTGATGACGATGCGCGGCGCACGCGGCAGGCGGTTCTCCCTGCCTGGAGACGCCGACGGAAAGCGGCGCACGTTCGAGCGGCCGTCCGGGAAACACCCGACACTCGCGGTGTCGACCTTCTTCGGCACGTCGAACGCGTCGATGAGAGCGCCGGCGCGATCGAACAGGTAGAGGTTCTTCGGCTGCGGATCGAGCAGCTTCTCGGCTCCGCTGACGCGCATCCACTTGCCCGCCGCGATCGATCCGCTGACCACGACCGTCGGCGCCCCCTTCGCGAGCGGTAGATACTCCGCCGACAGCTTGAAGCCACTGACGCTGACGCTGGTCTCGTCGCGGTTGAACAACTCGACGAACCCCTCGCCGCGCCCGGACGCCGCGATCGCGACCTCGTTGATGCGCACGTCCGGTACGCTCGGCCCCGTGCGCTTGCGGCGTCTCGACTTGGTCTTGGTGACGGCGCCATCGGCCTCGATGGCCGAGTTCGCCCGGCCGGGAGTGCCGCCGAGCACCTGGCTCTTCGCCCAACGCCACGGATCCTCCCACTCGCTGAACGCCGCCCACGAACGACCGTGCGGGGTCAGAAACTCGAGACTCGGACCGTTGCCGTCGGGCCCCGACGCCCACACGCCGCCCTCGGCGCCCTTGCCGTCGCGGAAGTGGAAGCGGAAGACGGTGCGTCCGGTTCGGTTGACGAGCGCGAGGACCTCACCGCGATTGCGAAGTCGACCCGTGAAGTCGCCCATCACGCGCCCGGCGCCGCGCGCGCGCAAAGCCGCCGCGGAACGCGCCACCGCGATGTGCTCTCCCGGCGCGATCACGGTATCGGCCGGAAACGTGAACTCGATGCCCTCGACGAAACGCCAGCCGCTCAGATCGACCCAGTGGATGCCCGCATTCAGGAGCTCGACGAACTCCTCCTCGGCGATATCGCCCGGCGGGTGGTAATGGACCTCCGAGACCACGATAGCGTCTTCGCCCGGCCCCCACGGAGGCCGTTCGTCGGCGGCGAGACGCAGCGACGAGGCGGCGAAAATAATCGCCAGAGCGAGCGCGCGTGACATAGTCGAAATTCAGGCCTCCAGATCGAACGCCGGCACCCAGTCTACCAGGGCGTCGGCCGCTCGCCGAACGTCGTTCCCAGCGGCAGGTATGGGCTGCTCGCGGAGTCGGATCCTGACCGCTTCGCGGCGGCTCAGTTCCGGGAACGCGGCGCGCTGCGGGCGGCGGCGGCTTGCCGCAGGAAGCGGAGACACGGCTCCCAGTACTCCTCCCCCGCTTCGACGTCCGGCGCTCCGTGTCCCACGCCGTCGAAGACGCGGAACTCGGCGTGGTCGATCGCTGGGGCGCGCAAGGATTTCGCGACGGATGACACCGCCGGCCCCCCCACTGGCGAATCGCGCTCTGCAACTGTCGCCGCAGAGCGCGATTCGCCAACGAGAATCAGCCCGAGCAAGGATGCGCGCACGGACCGAGCGCGTCCGGCGTCGGATCCTCGCCACAATCCGTGAAGCCGGGCGCCGGAATCTCGCCGATGCCCTGGAACAGGACGTTCAGGATGCGGATGCCGTCGTTGATGCCGAGTTCGCCATTGTCGTCCGCGTCCGCGGCGTCGGGGCAAACCGGCTCGACGCCGATCCCGACGAACAGGTAGTTGAAGATCGCGATCGCGTCGTTGATCGCGACGACGCCGCCCGCGTCGGTGTCACCGCGAATGAACTGCTCCTCGCCGCCGCCCTCCTCGACGGTGATCGACACCGTAGCCGACGCGATGTTGTTGCAGTCCTCGCCGTCGTTGACGCCGAGACCGTAGATATACGTCCCGACCGCGGTGAACTCGACGTCGGTCTCCGAAGCGCCCGACGTGGCGATCGTATCGCCCGTGGGGCCGCCGAGCTTGGCCCAGCGATAGGACAGCCCCTGGCTGCCTCCGTCTCCGTCGTCCGAACCGCTGCCGTCGAGATGCACCGACGCCGTGCCACCACCCGAAAGCGTCACGGTCGTGTCGGACGCGACGATGGTCGCCGTCGGCCGGTTGTTGTCGCACGGCGCGCACAAGGTCGAGCTCGGCGCATGGACGCCCTCGCGGACCGCGACATAGTCGATCTGGACGTCGCCGTCGTTGCTCAGATGCGGCATCGCGATGTAGAGGAAGTTGCCGACCGGTGCGCCGACATCGAGCTGCGGCGTCTGGAGCGTCATCGCGGGATCGTTGCCGAAGAGAGTAAAGACTTCCTCACGGCCGTTCGTGTACGTCGTGACGGCGTACACGTTGTCGCCCTCCGGATCCTCTATCGTGACCCAGAGGCTCCGGAACGTCGTATTGCCCGCGACGTCCAGCTCCTGCACGGGGTTGCTCGTCACCTGCAGCAAATCGTTCGAATTCAACGTGAACCCGAGGCCGGCCGACGCGCCATCCGTGGCGAGCGAGCCGTCGTTGAGGAACGCGACGCCGATCTGCCCGAGGCCTCCCGAGATCGGCGATCCGTCGCCTGTCTCGTTCGCGTTCATGTACTCCGGCGATTCGGGGTGGATGCGCCAGCGCATGACCAACGTGACGCCGGTCCGCAGCAGATTCGCATTCGCGACGTTGAGGTCGCGCGCCAGGACGATCGTGGCGTTGTTCGGCTCGTCGAACGGGTCCGGAAACTCCGCCGCGAGGCTGGCGCCCGGATCGCCGGGATCGCCCGGATCGAGCATCCGTAGCACGCTCGCGCCGGCGCCGCACTCCGCGAGACCCGCGGCGCTCTCGATGCCGAGGCCGCCGGGCGCTGCGCCGTCGGGCGCGAGGCCGGCCTCCAGAGGCGCCGTGCCGTCCCACAGATCATCCGCGGCGCGAAGCCAGGTGCCATCGAGGTTGCCGGGCTCGAGCGGCGTCGGATTGTACTGCGCGTCGCCCGCGTCGAAGTCGATGCGGTAGTCCCAGCCACCGGCCGGGGCGAGGTACGCGCCGATCTCCGTCGACGCGAGGGTCGTGTCGCATTCCAGATCGCACGGCACCTGCTCGCCGGCCGGCGCGATGGGCTCGAGCGAGTACGTCACTGGAACGTCCGGGACGAAGCCCGGATTCTCGTGACGGTAGCTCGTCGCATCGCCCGGGATGTCAGCTGCGATCTGGACGCCATCGAGGAAGAGCGCGTATCTCGCCCACTGCTTGACGACGTTCTCCCAGGTCAGCACCGCCGCCGCACCGTTGCCTACGACCTCGCACACGAGCGCTTGCGGGCACAGATCGAGCGGGCCACAGGTGATCATGCACAGTTGCCCACCGTCGGCGTCGAGGAAGCTGATCGCGTACGACACCTCGTCGAGCGGGCCGTCAGCCTCGGCGTCCGGATCGGTGTAGCTCGTCGCGCCTGCGGCCAGCGACTGGATGACGCTGCCCTCGCGCACGACATCGATGATCGCCGTGCCGACCGGCCGAACCGTCCACGCGAGGCTCGCGCGCGTCGAGCCCCCCACCAGGCTCAGCATGCAGGTCAGGTTGTCCGGGAACAGATCGCCGCACTGCACGGTGCACATCTCCGCACCGCAGTCGACCCCCGCCGTCACGCCGATCACGGAGTAGACGTTGTCGCCGTCCTCCGGGCTCCTGTCGACGGCGACACCGATCGTCGAACCGAACGGCGAACCGGGCAGCGGCGCGCCGTTGCGCAACACCGTGAACGAGTCGTGCAGACCGGTATCCCACGTCAGCGTCACCTCGCCGGCGTCCGGGTCCGCCGTGCACTCCAGGTTCTGGACGGGCACACACGCACCGGCGACGAGCTCGGGAATCAGAGAGAAGTCCGAGCTGTCGATGTCGACGTTCAATCCGTGCACCGCCAGCACGTTGTCACCGTCGCGCAGGAGAGCGGGCGCGACCGGGAAGAACTCGGGCGTGCCGGCCTCCCGATTGCCGCTCGCCTCCGCGTTGAACGCCGGCGGGTCCTCGACGACCCCCTCGCGGGCGATCTCGACGCCGTTCAGATAGGCGATGAAGCCGTCGTCGTAGTCCATGACGAGGTTGAAGCGATCGTCCCCACCACCGCCGGGCAGCGCGAACACGTGGCGAGCGTAGACGCTCGAGTAGCCGTCCTCCATGTCGGCGAGCACGGTCGCGTCGTCGCCGTCCGCGTAGCCGAAGCCGGACGGCCCCGTCTCCCATGCCGCGTCGTCGAACGCGAGCTCGGCCCACGCCGTCGTCGGCGCACCGGTGTCGACGTCGGGCGACGGCTCTTCCGTGCCGCGGAAGAACGACCAGGTGTCGCCCTCCGCAACGATCGTGACCGTCTCGGGAACCGTGCACTCGAGCGCCGGGCAGTCCACACCGAACACCACCGCGACGACCTCGTACGCGTCGCCCGGTGTGCCGGCCGGATCGAATGCCGTCTGGACGTCGCCGTCGAGCGGCGACCCGACGATCGGGGTGCCGTTGCGGAACACGTCGATGAAGTCGTAGCTCGCCGCCGGGCTGTTCGTCCACGACAGCTCGACGCCGCCGACGATCCGCGCACACGCGAGGCTGGCGGGGTCGGGGCAGAGCGGCGTGAGGTCCGGATTGCTCTGGAGCGTCGGGATCAGCGAGAAGTCGGAGCTGCCGATCGCGGTGTTGAGCCCCTGTACCGCGAGGACGTTGTCGCCGTCTACGAGCGCCTCGCCGATCAGGAAAATCTCCGGGGTACCAGCCTCGTGGTTGCCGCCGGCGACCGCGTCGAACGCCAGCACGGCACCGGCCTCGCCCGCGTTGCCCCGCGCGACCTCGACGCCGTTCAGGTAGGCGACGAAGCCGTCGTCGTAATCGATCGTCAATGCGAGGCCGTCGATCGCCCCAGGCTCGACGACCTGGAACACCTTACGCGCGTAGACGGTCGTGTACCCGTCTTCCATGTCGTCGAGCTCGGTCGCGTCGTCACCGTCGGCGTACCCGAGACCCGTCGGGCCGGTCTCCCAGGCCGCATCGTCGAAATCGACCTCCGTCCACGCGGTCGTCGCCTCGCCGGTGTCGATGTCGGGGGAAGGCTCGGCGACGCCGCGGAAGAACGTCCAGTCCTCGCCGACCGCGATAATCGACACGGAGTCCGTCGTCGTGCACTCCATCGCCGGGCATACGAAGCCGCCGATCGCGGCGTTGACCCGGTACGTGTGGGACGCGCCGCCGCCGTCAGGGTCGAGGGCCATCTCCGTGTCGCCGGGAAACGGCGAGCCATCGATCGGCGTGCCATCGCGGGTCACCGAGATGCCCGTGTACGTCGCCGCCGGATTGTTGACCCAAGCGATCAGGGCGCCGCCGGCCTCGCGCTCGCAGGTGATGCCGGAGGGGCAGAGATCGAACACATCGGTCGACGCGACGACCTGTGCGTTGAACGCGAGGTCGGTGCTTGTCGACGACGTGTTGTGGACCTGGACCGCGAAGACGTTGCGACCGTCGACGAGCGCGGTCAGTCCGGCCGACGCGTCGAAGCTCGTCGGATCATCGTCGATTTCGTGTCCCGCAGTCGACCTCTCGTCGAACGCCGGATCCGATCCGCCCGGCCCCATGTTGTAGCGCGCGGCCTCCTCGCCGTTGATGTAGAGAACGAAGCCGTCGTCGAACTCGATGTTCAACCTCAGCGCCGTGATGTCGGACGCGTCGGCGATGTCGATGGCCTTGCGAAAGTAGACGCTGACATAGTCGCCGGCGTTCGACGTCGGCAACGTCGTGCGGAAGTTCGTGTCGTTTCCGTAGCCGATCGGCGTCGGGGCATCCGACACCCAACCGGAGTCGTCGAAGCCGGGCTCCCGCCACGCCGTGGGCGGATCGGACGGTTCGGCGGTACCGAGCGCATAATTCCACTCTTCCAGGTAGTCGATCAGGGTCTCCTGCGCGTCGATGCGCGTGGCAACGGACGCGAGTGCGAACATCGCGAGCGCCAACGCCGCAAGCCGAGTGAACCGCCGCTCCCCTGCCCGGCCAATCAGCCCTTCGCCCACCAGAGCGTGACCGACTCGCCGTCTCTTCGCGTCGCCCTTCGTCATGACGTTCTCCAACGCTCCCGCCACGCGGGCCAACACCGCGTGGATGACCTTGTTTCGCTCAACCGTTTCCCTACCGACGCGAACGCCGAACAACCAAGGCACGCCCAACGTGCCACAACCGACCGCGGACGCACCTCGACCACCTCGACACCGTCTTCAATCCTCGCAGCAGGAAGGAGAGACCCGGAAGATTCCGCCGTGATGGTAACGGTGGCCCCGAGAGGTGTATAGCCCTTTTTCGGGTACTAGAGCGGTAGCTCCGCACGCGGAGCGCGTCCCGGCCCCGCTCCGTCCCACGCGTCCGCGACGCGTGTCACTCGCCGGTCGCCACCCCCCTCAGGAGCTCGAGCACGGCGGTGACGATCTTCGGCTCGGCGGAGGTCTCGAGGCACGAGCTGCGGGCGCGCCACGTCGTGTAGCCGCCGATGAGGTGCTGGTCGGGCGGCGGGATGTAGCCCTCGCCGCCGTTGGCCAAGCTGATGTTCATCGTCGTCGTGAACGGACTGCGGTGCTTCAGCCGCAACCCGGTGACGCCGTAGACCTCACACGGAATCGCGGTGACGCCGAGATCGCCGACGCGCAGCGCCTGCAGGCGCAGCTCGCGCGTCGGAGGCATCTCCGACAACAACACCGTCTCGCGAGCGTAGACCTGAGTGACGGTCTTCGGCGGGCGGTCACCGACGTGCTCCGCGAGGTACTGGCGCGCGCGCTCGACCTCGTCAGCCGACGGCATACGGACGTCGAGGCGCAGAAGCTTCTCGGCCATGGCGAGCGGCACGCGATCGCGGTACTCGATCTTCGAGCACGCGGTGATCGCGGCTCGAGCGACGTCGGCGGCGACGGTGAGGTGGTCGAACTGGCGACGATCTCGTGAGAAGTCGATGCAGTTCGCGTCGCCGCTGGTGCCGTTCGACATCAAAGCGACGAAGGAACCGGCCGGGTCATCCGACGCGTCGCGCGTACCGAGACGGCGAGCGACCTCGCGACAGAACTCGCCGAAGTAGTCCGCCGAGATCGCCGGGGCGCCGGCGTAGTGGGTCGAGTAGTTGCCGAGGAGGGCGAGCGGCTTGCCGTCCGCCGTGCGAATCGACAGTACGGTCACGGCGTCGTCCACCGGCCCCGTCTGCCCGAGCGCGTTCGCGTTGCGGTAGCCCGGGTTCATCTGCACGCGATCGCCCTCGCGGCCGCTGAAGTCGGTCGACCGCGCCGTGTCGGGCTTCATGACCCAGCGCCGGCAGAACACGTTTTCCGGCGATCGTGCCACGCCCCAGCCCGCGCGCGCCGGCTGGAGAGCTTGTGCGGCGAGCTCGATCGCGCGCGCGATGCGCGACGGCAGAAACTCGACGTAGGCCGGATCCGCCTCCGTGCCGAGGCAGCCGATCGCGGCGGGCGCCGAGTGCGTATGCGTCGACGAGATCAGCATGCGCTCGATCGGGATGCCGGTCGCCGCACTGGCGCGCTTCTTCGACCGGTCGAGCAGGTCGCGCGGCACCATGCAGCTGTCGACGACGACGATCGCCACACGAGTCGTGCCATCGTCGAGCACGAGAGCTCGGGCGTGCAGCCGATCGACGATCTTCGTCGCCGAACGTGTCGTCATACCTCCGTTCACCAGCACCGGCAGCGTCGGCGGCGTGATGTCGACCACACGAGCTCCGGCACGAAAGACCGGCGCGACGTCGGCACCGATCGCCGTACGCGGCAGTAACGCGGCAGTGACGAGAAGAGCGGCGAGGAGCGACAGGCGAAGACGCGGATGCGCGACGAACGACATGCAGGACATGGCGAGTTCCCGATCGAGGGGTGAACGAACGCGTCTCATGATCGCCAGTCCGCCCGGCGGACGCCAGAGGGATCGTGTCGGTGTCGGTGTCGGTGTCCCCTCCCGCGCGTTGCGGGCCGCTGCGCCCTCGGTTACCGTGCGTAGATCGTCCCGTCGCCCCAATCGCCGAGCCGAGAGAGTCCGCGGTATGATCGAGCGTCTCCTCCCTCCATGCGCCGTCGCGTCGATGATCGTCGCCCTCTCGTCGCTGAGCGGTTGCCGGTCGACACCCCGGCCCGGCGATCCGCTGCCCCGCCGCGGCGAGGAGATTTCGATCGCCGGCCAGCTCTTCTCGACCGGCACGCGCGTCGTCCTGTGGAACGACCCCGGCGGCTATGACGCGTACCGCGCCCACCGCTGGTTCTCTCCGGACTCGGACGAGCGCGGCCCATCCGGCAACCCGCAGCGCATCGCGCGATTCGGATCATTCCGGCGCGGCCTGTCCGACGAGACCGCGCAACGCGTCCGCGAGAGCGGCTGGGCGCTGGACGACGTCCGCGATGCGGTCCGCCAAGTCGTCATCCACTACGACGTCTGCGGCACGTCGCGGCACTGCTTCAAGGTGCTGCACGACATGCGCGGCCTGTCGTGCCACTTCCTCCTCGATCTCGACGGTACGATCTACCAAACGCTCGATCTCAAGGAACGCGCGTGGCACGCAGGGATCGCCAACGATCACTCGATCGGCATCGAGATCGCGAATATCGGCGCGTACAGCTCGGGCGACAGGGGCGACGACGACGTGCTGTCGCAGTGGTACGGCCGCGACGAGCAGGGCCCGCGAGTGACGCTGCCGGCGGCGTTCGGCGATGGCGGTCTACCCGCCGACTTCATCGCACGTCCGTCGCGCCCCGAGCGGATCGTCGGCTCGATCCACGGCCGCGAGCTGCAACAGTACGACTTCACCGACGAGCAGTATCGCGCCGAGAAGCTGTCCGTGGCCCTGTGCCGCACGCTGCCGCGGATCCGGCCTCGCGTCCCGCGCGACGACGAGGGTCGCGTGCTCACAGGCGTCATCGAGCCCGCGGGATCCGGCGCCGCCGCGTTCGAGGGCCTCATCGGACACTGGCACGTGACGACGGGAAAGGTCGACCCGGGCCCCGCGTTCGACTGGGATCGGATTCTCCGCGCGCTCGACCGGGCGGGGCTGCGCGACGAGGAGCGACCGCGATGAGGCGGCCGGGGCGGATCGCGCGGGTGGCGCTCGTCGCAATGGCGGCCGTCGTGGCCGTCGGCTGCCCGAACGACGCGGCGCGGCGCTCAGCGCGACGAAGCCCGGATCTGCCTGACGCGTCGAAGTCTCTCTCTCGGCCGCAGGCGACGCCAGCGCCTCGCCGGTCCCCGGCGGTGACGCGCGACGAGGCGGACAGCCCGAACTCGAGTGGGACAGGCACTGCAGCGACCGTGCCGCCGCATGATAGCGACGCCTCCACCCCCGCGATCGACCTCTTCGATTCCGCGGTCGTACGTCGGTTCGATGTCCGGTTCACATCGCCAGCCGATCGCGCGGCCGTCTTCGACCGCGACTGGGACCGCCGGGACGTGCGTTGCGACCTCGAGGTCGCCGGCCACGTCGTGCGCGAGGTCGGCATCCGGATCAAGGGAGCGAGCTCGGCGATGGTTCGAGGCCCCAAGAAGCCGTTCAACCTGTCGATCGACGCGTTCCATCCGGATCGACGCCTGTGCGGCTTCAAGACGCTCAATCTGAACAACGGAGCGTTCGACCCGACGCTGACTCGAGAGATGATCAGCTACGAGATCTTCCGCCACTACATCCCGACGCCGCGCACGGCCTATGTCCGACTGTATCTCGACGGCCGCTATTGGGGTGTCTACATACTCGTCGAGCAGATCAACAAGCACATGCTCAAGTCGTGGTTCGACGATGCCTCGGGCACTCGCTTCAAGGGCGACCGCCCTGGATTCGCGCGGCTCGAAACGTCGACCCTCGAGTGGCGTGGCCGCGACCCGTCGGGCTACCGCCGCAACTACGTCCTCAAGACCGAGCAGCACGAGGAAGCGTGGCCGCGGTTGATCCGATTGATCGACGTGCTCGAGCACACCGCTGACGCCGCCTTCGAAGAGGCCGTCGAGCGAGTCATCGATGTCGATCGAGCGCTCTGGTACATCGCGTTAAACAACCTCGTCGTCAACTCGGACGACTACGCCGGCGGCGGACACAACTACTACATGTACTTCGAACCGCCCGAGAGCGGCGGCCGCATGCACATGCTGCCGTGGGATCTGAACGAAGCGTTCGGAGTTCACGGGCCGACGCGTGGCACGGCGCGATACTCGCCGCTTCGCGGCTCGACGTCGTCGCGTCGGCCTCTCGTGCGTCGACTGCTCGCGGTGCCTCGATGGCGCGAGATCTATCTGGCGCACTACCGCACGCTCGTCGACCGGTGGCTCGACTGGGACAACGTGCTCGGACCGCTGAGTGACCGTCTCCAGGCGCGAATCCGTCCATACGTCGAGGCGGACGACAACTACCTGTTCCCACTCGAACGCTTCGAGGCCGACGCCCCCGGGCGCTTCCGATTCCTGAACCACTCGGTGCCGCCTCTACGCGACCTCGTCCGCGAGCGCGCGGCCTTTCTCCGCTCCCGTCGCGAGCTGACGAAGCCCGCGCCACGCGTCGCGATCGAGACAGTCCCAGCGGCGGTCGATCCGCACGCGGTCGTGCGCGTGCGGGCAAAAGTCCGCGCGGAGCTCGGCGTGGCGACGGTCGAGCTCCGCGTGGCGGCGGCCGCGTCGCGATTTCGGTCGCTGCCGATGCTCGACGACGGCGAGCACGGCGATGGCGCTGCGGGCGATGGCGTGTACGCGGCGAGCTTCGCGGCGGGCGACCTGGGCGCCGTCACGCGCGTCTACGTGCTCGCCACGGACCGCGCGGGAACCGTGCACGTCGAGCCGCGCGGCGCGGAGCACGAGACACTCGTCGTGGCCACGCGCGCGCCCGCGGACGCGAAGCCGACGAACCAGCCGTGAGCGATATGCCGCGCCGCGCGGGCCCAACGATCCGACGCGCTCGATCTCTGCGCCGCGCTCGCCCACCAGATAGAACGCCCCGGGTCGCGGCACGTCGACGGTGACCGCGCGGCAGCCGAAAATCGTGATCGCGACGTCCTCGCGATCCCCGCGCGGAGACTGCGCGTAGAGCAGCCAGCGAGAATCGTCGCACGGCAACGAACGTCGCGCTGCCGCACCACTCCGCAACCCGCCGTGGGCCGATGGCTGCCATGCGCTGTCTCCCGGTCGGAGTCGGTCTCGGTCTCGGTCTCGGTCTCGGTCTCGGTCTCGGTCTCGGTGTCGGTCTCG
>CAYMRB010000335.1:0-11507 GCA_964392615.1 uncultured Planctomycetia bacterium
CTGGATCAACGCGCGGATGGTGGCCACGCCCAGGACCTGCACCTTCTTGTGTCGGCGCGCCAACTCCGACGATGCGACCGTGCGAGCACGCTGTCGAATGCTGGCGTCGACGTCTATCTTGCGCGTCCCGAGGACGCGATCACCCGTCGTAGACGGAGCGGTCTTCTCCACTTCCCTGTCTCGCTGTGGTGGCCTGTCTCGCTCGCCGTGTCCCGTCCTCACCCGAAGGACCCGTTGGCTGCGGTCTTCCGTCGACGATGGGAAGCGGGCGTGCCCCCCGCGCCCGCGGCCTCAAAACCCTGCGACCCTCTCGACCGTGGTCGAAGAAATATAGACCGGGAGCTTCGGAGCGGCAAACGGGGCGGTGTCATCTGCCGACCATCACTGCCGATGAGTTGGACGGTTGTCCGTCAATCGCGGGCACGACGCTTGCCGTGACCGCAGGGGCGAGCCGGGATTCTCCGCGCAGCGCAGCGGCGTCCGCGAGCTTCGTCCGAAGCGACGGCCGGTGCATCGTCGAGCTCTGACGACGAAGAGCCTGGGCTCGAGGTTCAGCTCGCGGTCAGCCCCCGGCGATCGCCGGCACGAAGTGCACGACGCTACCCGGCCCGACTGGCGTCAGCAGGCCCCGCGATGACACGACGTTGTCGACGGACACGGCCAGCCCCGGCACGAGGCGATCGTCCTTCACCACGCGCGCGGCGAAGCCGGCGTAGCGCTCGTCGAGCTCCCGGATGACCTGGCGCAGGGTCGCGCCGTCGACGTCGACCTCGGCGACGCCGTCGGTCAAGTCGCGCATCTGAGGGGGAAGGCAGACCTTGGGCATGCGTCCTGCAATCGGCTGGTCGTGGCGCTCCCTCGCGGCTTATCGCGCGAGGATCGCAGCCAACAGCTTCGGTGGGGACATCGGCAACGCTTCCATGCGCGCGCCCGTCGCCGCGTAGATCGCGTTGGCGATCGCGGCCGGCGGCGGAACGATCGGCGTCTCGCCGACACCGCGCACGCCAAACGGATGCGACGGATTCGGCACCTCGACGATCACCGTGTCGATCATCGGCACGTCGAGCGTTGTCGGCATGCGGTAGTCGAGCCACGTGGGGTTCTTCATGTGGCCCTTGTCGTCGAACTGGTACTCCTCGTTGAGCGCCCAGCCGATGCCTTGTACCGCGCCGCCCTGCATCTGTCCCTCGACGTAGCTCGGGTGCACGGCCTTGCCCGCGTCCTGTACAGCGGTGTAGCGGAGGATCGTCACCTTGCCGGTCTCGGGATCGACCTCGACGTCGACGATGTGTGCTCCGAACCCGTTCGTCGTCCCCTGTGCGTTGACAGTGGCGCGGGCCGACACGAGGCCGCCGGTATCGTCCAGCTGTCCGGCGAGCTCCTTGAAGGCCATCGACTTGCCGGCTGCAGAGAACACGCCACCGGCGAACTCGACGCTGTCCGCGTCGCATTCCCAGATCAACGCCACGCGCTCCTTCATCTGCGCGAGCAGCTCGCGACCGACCTCGAGAACGGCGAGCCCGGTGGCGAACGTGACGCGGCTACCGCCAGTGACATCGGTGTGGCCGACGCTGTCCGTGTCTCCGACCTGAGGCTTGACGTCCTCGGCGCCGATGCCGAGCAGCTCCGCGAGCTGCATGGCGATGGACGTTCGCGATCCGCCGATGTCGGTCGAGCCTTCCGTCAGCATCACGGTGCCGTCGGGGCAGACATGAGCGGTGGCGCTCGACTTGAGGCCGATGTTGAACCAAAAGCCGTTCGCGATGCCGCGACCGCGGTTCGGCCCGTCGAGAGGCGTCTTCCAGTGATCGTGATCGCGGGTCGCCTCCAGGACTTCGACGAGACCGACGCGCGGGTAGACCGGGCCGTCGACGCGCTTCGTCCCCTCCTTCGCCGCGTTTTGGAGGCGGAACTCGAGCGGATCGATGTCGAGCTTCTCGGCGAGCTCGTCGACGGCGCTCTCCATGGCGAACGCCGCCTGCGTCGCGCCCGGTGCGCGGTACGCCTGCGTCCGCGGCTTGTTCGAGCAGACGTCATAGCCGTCGACGCACGCGTTCGGTATGTCGTAGCAGCTGAACACGCACATGCAGCCAGGGCCGATCATGCCGGTCGGGAAGGCACCGGCGTCGTAGGCCAGCCACGCCTTCGCCGCTGTCAGTCGGCCCTCCTTCGTCGCGCCGAGACGGATGCGCATGCAGCTGCCCGGCGTCGGCCCGGTGCCCTCGAAGACCTCCTGGCGGCTCATCTGGATCTTCACGGGGCGACCGCTCTCGCGGCTCAAGAGCGCGGCGACGGGCTCGAGGTACACGCTGATCTTGCCACCGAACGCGCCGCCGATCTCGCAAGGCACTACCTTGACGCTGGAGATCGGAATGTCGAGGAGGCCCGCGGTCTGTTGCCGCGCGGTGAACGCGCCCTGCGTCGAGGTCCAGACCGTCAGCTGACCGTCGGCATTCCACAGCGCGGCCGAGACCTGTGGCTCGATGTAGCCCTGGTGGACGCTCTGCGTGCGGTACTCGCGTTCGACGACGACGTCTGCCGCGTCGAGCGCCGCGTCGACGTCGTCGCCCATCTCGAAGTGCAGATGGACGGGGATGTTCGTCGGCTCGGTGCCCTTCTTGCCCATGTGATCCGTGCGCATGTCATCGTGCAGGATCGGGGCGGTGGGCTCCATCGCGTCGAGAACCCACGTCGTCGCGGGCAGCGGCTCGTATTCGACGCGGATCTTCTCGAGCGCGGCTTCGGCTTCGTGGGCATTCGACGCGGCTACGGCCGCAACCGCGTGCCCCTTGTAGAGCACCTTGTCGCTGGCGAGGCAGTTCGCGGCGAGCTGCGACAGGACGGCCGGCCCCTCGCCGAGATGCGCGATCTTGCCCGTCAAGTCGGGCCACTGCGCTCCCGTCACGACGGCCTTGACGCCTGGCATCGCCTCGGCTTCGGACGTGTCGATCGACACGATCCGCGCGTGCGCGTGCGGGCTGCGCAGGATCTTGCCGTGGATCATGCCCGGCAGCTTGACGTCGTTGGTGTAGACCGCGCGGCCGGTGACCTTGTCGACACCGTCGTGTCGAACCGGACGCGTCCCGAGCACCTTGTAGCGATCGCCCGGATCCTTCAGCACGATGCCACCGTCGATCGAAGACTTGTCGTTCTCGGACACGGTACTTACGCCTCCTTCGCCGCCAACATGCGGCGGCCGGCTTCTTGGACGGCACGCACGATCTTGTCGTAGCCCGTGCAGCGACACAGATTCCCCGCCAGGCGAAGGCGGATCTCCTCCTCGCTCGCGTCGGGACGCGCGTCGAGGAGTGCCTTGGCCGCGACGAGGAATCCGGGCGTGCAGACGCCGCACTGCAGCGCCGCGCCCTCCAGAAACGCCTCCTGGATCGGGTGCAGGTGCCCGTTGTGGGCGATGCCTTCGACCGTCTCGATCGATGTGCCGGCGGCTTCGACCGCGAGCACGAGGCACGCGTTGACCGGCACGCCGTCCATCAGGACGCAGCACGCGCCGCAGTTGCCGTTGTTGCAGCTTTCCTTCGTCCCGGTGAGGTCGAGGCGATCGCGCAAGACGTCCAGGAGACTGTCCCGCGCCTCGCAGAGGAACTCGACGTCCTCGCCGTTGACCTTGGTGGATACGTGGATCTTGTGGGTCACTTGCGAGCTCCTCGGTTCAGCCGTTCGCACGTTCTACGGCGACCGCGAGCGATCGCCGCACGAGCACACCGACGAGATGCATGCGGTACTCCGCCGTACCGCGTAGATCGGTGATCGGGCTCGCCGCCTTTTTCGCGAGCTCGCCCGCCTCGCGGAGCACGTCCTCGCTGATCGTCCGCCCGACGAGGAATGCGGCCGCTTCCGCGGCGACCACCGGCGTCGGAGCAACGGCCGCGAGAGCGATGCGCGCCTCTTCGATGGAGGAGCCCTCAGCGTCGACTCGCACCCACGCGCCGGCACCGGCGACCGCGATGTCCATCTCGTTGCGCGGAATGAAGCGGATGTAGCGCGAGCCGCTTCGCGCGACCGGCGCCGGCAGCTCGAACGCGACGAGGATCTCGCCGGTCTCGAGCACGTTCTGCCCGGGCGCCGTCACGAAATCGGCAGCGCTCACGCGACGCCGACCGCTCGGACCGGCGACGACGCAGACCGCGCCTGCCGCGATCAGGGCGGGGATCGAGTCGGCGGCTGGCGACGAGTTGCACAGGTTGCCGCCGACGCTGGCGCGTCCTTGAATCTGCCAGCTGCCGATGAGCGCGGCTGCATCGGTCAAGGCCGGCCACCCCGCGACGATGCGCTCGTCTCGCCACAGGCGGTGGCAGGGCACCGCGGCTCCGAATGTCAGCGATCCGTCAGCGCCGATGTCGATCGCGGTGAGCTCGGGGATCCGTTTGACGTCGACGACGACGTCCGCTTGCAGCAGCCCCTCGCGCAGTCCGACGAGAAGGTCGGTGCCGCCAGCGAGAACGCGCACGCCGGCGCCGCGTTGCGCGCATGTCGCGACGGCCTCGTCGACGGTGGCGGGAGCCTGGTACTCGAAATCGTTCACGGGCTGTGCCTCACACGCGGGGATCAATGGCCAGGCCGTCGCGCAGCGACGACGGTCGCACTATGGGGCATGACGGGAAGCGCTGTCAAGCGGTCTGGGCGACACCGTAGCCGAGACGGAGCTCGGTTGGCACTCCGTGTCACCCCTTCCCGTCCCCGATCTCATCCCCAATCCGGCTTCCACCTCGTCGCTCGGGAACGCCGCGCGGGCTACGCGCTCTCGTCGACGCGTGACTGCCGCAGCTCGAATCCGGCGGTCAACCCTCGCAATTGCGAGACGACGCGCTCGAGCCCCGCGGCGCGCATGTCGAGGTCGCGTGCGACCGTGGCGGAGTGCTGCGTGTTCGTGGCGCTCTGCTGCGCGATGGTCCCGATCCGCGCGATCGCGTCGTCGACCTGCGAGATCGCCGAAGCCTGCTCTTCGCTGTCCCGCGCGATCTCCTCGAGCCGTTCGCGGAGCTGGGTGACGCTGTCGGTGATGTCGCCGAGCGCCTGCTCCATCTCGACGGAGACCTCGGCACCGGTGTCGGCGCGAGCGACGGACCCGGTGATCAGGGCCTCGGTGTTCTTCGCTTCGGCGGCCGAGCGCTGCGCGAGGTTGCGAACTTCCTCCGCGACGACTGCGAAGCCCTTGCCGGCCTCGCCGGCGCGCGCGGCTTCCACGGCCGCGTTGAGCGCCAAGAGGTTGGTCTGGAACGCGATCGCGTCGATCGTCTTGATGATCTTGGCGGTCTCGCGAGACGCGTCGTTGACGCCCGCAATCGCGGTTCCGAGCCGTGCCATCGACTCGCGACCGCGCGTGACGAGTTGCGTGGCCTCGGCGACGAGATCCTCCGCCTCCTTGGCGTTGCCGGCGTTGCGACGCGTGGCCGCGGCGATCTGCACCAACGAGGTCGAGGTCTCCTCGACCGCGCCCGCCTGATCGGCAGCGCCGCGAGCCAGCTCGTCGCCGGATACGGAGAGCTTGCGCGCGACATCGAGCGTGTGGCGAGCGCCCGATGTGAGATCTCGGATGATCACGGTCAGCGGCTGCGTGATCGACCGAGACACGACGACGCCGACCACCAACGCGAGGGCGAAGACGCACAGGCCCAGAAGCAGCTGGACGTATTGGAATCTCGCGACGAGCTGACTGTTCGCTGCGAGCGTCTGCTCCGCCTGCACGCCGCTCTGAGTGGCGTCGCGGAGGATCTCGACCTCCTGTTTCCGCATGAGCTCGGAGGTCGATCGGAGCTCGGCCTGAAACGCCACGACCGCGTGGAGGGCGCGCGCTTTGGCGTCGACGATCGATTGGATTCGCTCTGCGTCGAGAGCGGCCGCGCCGCCGCTCTTCACGTCGACGGGAAAGTCACGCGTCAAGTCCTCGCGCAACTCGGCGGCAAGCGACGTCAGCGACTGACGCGCGCTCTCGAGCCCGCCGAGTTCCCTCGTCTGCAGAAGCTCCTTCACGAGGACGTCGATCTGCTGGCATCGCGTCGCGACGGCCATCGCGGACTGCACCGATTGGACCACGCCGGTCGACGCCGCCGACACCGTGTCGATGCCGCCCAGGATCGCATCGCTTCCGGAGGCGATCGTCGATCTGATCTGGGTCATCGCCTCGACGATCTCGAGGTTGGCTTCGAACTCCGAGACTTCCACCGCGTCGAGTGCCGCCGCGTTGACGGCGTCGAGTGCCGCGACCAGTGGCGCTCGCGTCGCCTCGGCCTCGCTGGCCGCGTTGAACGCCGTGCGCTTCACGGCGACCAACTCGGCGAGCGCGTCGAGATCGGCGTTCCCGTTCGGCTCGTCCTCGCGGTCGCCGTCGGAGCCTTCGCTGTCGACGCGAAGGGCAGCGAGCTGCTTCTCCGCCTCGATCAACGCCGCCTCGTCGGTCGCTTGCGCGATGAGGAACGGCAGCTCGACCACGTCGCGCAAGCGAGCGCCGCCGGGCTCGGGCTCAGCCGACGCGCGGCTGTTCTCGCGTCCGGCCAGAATGCGTTTCTTCGCGCCGTGAAGCGTGCTGTTCGCCGTCCGCCACGATTCCTCGGCGGCCAGGAATCGACCGAGAAGCGGGCCGAGTTCGCCGATCGCGTCCCCGAGATCGTGACGCTGCCCGTCTCGGGGCAACCGCGCCAGCTCGCTCTTCGCGAGTCCCAGCACCTCTGGCAAGCGGTCCCGAATCGACTCCACGACAGCAGGATCGCTCCCGAGAAGAAGATCCTTCAGCAGCACCCCGAGCTCCTGGCAGTGAGCGCGAACCGACATCGCGGCGCGTACAGCCGAGGTGGCCTTCACGGTCACTTCGAAGTTCGTGTCGAACGTCTTCGTGACCTCGCGATCACTGGCAGCGACGCTCTGCTCCAATCCATCGAGAACCCCGCGAATGCTCCCGGACGCCTCCTCCTGCGCCGCATTGACTGCTGACTGAACGAACGCGGCGAGTCGTTCGAGCGCGGCACGAGCGTCCGCGCGGAAGACTTCCAGGTCGGCCTCCGACTGCAGACGCGCGCCCCCCAGCTCGACGAGGCGGCGGAGGCTGTCGCCGAGCGCCTGGCGCTGCTGTGGCCCGAAGGCGCCGCCCCCCGCGACGAAGCCCGCCAGGAGCGACTCGATCGCCTCGAGTTCCTCCTCGCTCTGCAAGTCGTCCACGGCGTCGATAATGCTGCGCACCGTGTCGATCTCGCGTATGAACGCGTTCTGGCGCGCGATCGTCGCGCTGATCTCGCGCGTCGCCCGCCGGACTTCGGATTCGATGTGACGCAGGCCGAAGATCGCGAGGAGCGCCGAGAGGACGGCGATCAGGGCACAGGACAAGAACCCCGCAAGCAGACGCCAACGCAGTCCGCGACGTCCCTCGTCGGTCGACTTGGCCCATCTGCGGATTAGCTTCACGACAGTCCCCCGTTCGCTGGACGCTACCTAGCGCGGCTCTACCCCCTCCGCCTGCGGACCCTCCACGACCCGGACGCGTCACGACTCCGTCGGTTCTATCGGCGGGGCGAACTAAAACCTGGAACGGCAAGCCGCGGCGCGGTACTTCTCATTCGACCCGTCGTCGGTGCGGCGGCATTCCGTCGGGATTCTGAGTGGAGACGATTCGGATGACGGCATCGGACGAGAGAAGCCCGTCGAAGAGCCGGTTACCGGTGCTTGTCGGCTTCGTGGCTCTTCTGTGGATCGTGTTCCTCGTCGATCTCGTGCTGCCGGGAGAGCTGACCGCCTACGGGGTCCGGCCGCGGGAGGTGCGGGGGCTTCTCGGCATTCTGTTCATGCCGTTCGTGCACGGGGATCTCTGGCACCTGGTGTCGAACACGCTGCCGCTGCTCGTCCTCGGCTGGTTCGTCCTCCTGCGCGGCGTGACGGAGTTCGTCGAGGTCACCATCGTCGTCGCCGGGCTGGGAGGGCTCGGGACGTGGACCATCGGCGGCGCAAGCTCGCTGCACGTGGGTGCGTCGGGTGTCGTGTTCGGGTACCTCGGCTACCTGCTGTGGCGCGGCTGGCTCGAGCGCAGCTTCTTCTCGCTCGCCGTCGCCGTGATCGTCGGCCTCTTCTACGGAGGCGCGCTCTGGGGCGTGCTGCCGGGGAAGCCGGGCATCTCGTGGGAGGGGCACCTCTGCGGCCTCCTCGCCGGCGCCGCCTGCGCGTGGCTGATGGTGCGATTCGGCGGCGATAGCGAGAAATAGCGGCCCGCCCGAAACGGACTGCTACGACTCGTCGGAGGGCGACTCCTCGGCCGCCGCACCGAGCCGGCCGCCAGCGGCGTCCTCGAGCGTCGCATTCATTCGCTCGACGAGCTCGTGCGGATCGGAGAGATAGCCGTCGAGGAGCATCGCGCCTTCGAAAATTTGCTCGCACGCGCGCGGCAGGAAGTCGTCCCCGCGGTCCGCCTCGAAGATCTTCGCCAGCTTGTGCACCAGCGGGTGCTTCGCGTTGAGTTCGAGGACCCGCTTCGGGAGATCCGTGTCCTTGTTCAGGTGGCGGAACACGCGATCCATGTGAGAGGACATGCCGTCCTCGTTGACGAGACATGCGGGGGAGTCGACGAGCCGCTCGCTCGCGCGCACGTCGGTCACGCGGTCGCCGAGGACGTCCTTGAAACGCTCCGCGAGAGCCGCGATGTCGACAGCGGACGCCTCGCTCGCGTCGTCCGCTCCGTCGTCGTCCTCGTCGGCTCCCGAGCCGAAGCGGAGATCCTCGGGCTTGACTTGATCCGCCGAAACGAGCTGCTTCTCGGCGTACTCGCCGAGGTTGCCCAGCACGAACTCGTCGGACACGTCGGTGAGATAGAGCACCTCGATGTCGTTCTTGCGGAAGACCTCGAGTCGCGGGTCGCGAAGCAGCGCTTCACGGCTCGCGCCGGTGAGGTAGTAGATCGCCTTCTGGTCGTCCGACATGCGGGCGACGTACTCGGCGAGCGACACGAGGCCCTTCTCGTCATCACAGGTCGAGCTGTTGAAGCGAAGGAGCTCGGCGAATTTCTCGCGGTTGGGGAAGTCACTGTGGCCTTCCTTCAGGACGATCCCGAACGTGCGCCAGAGCTCGCCGTACTCGTCAGGGTTCTTCTCGGCCAGCTCCAGCAGGCAGCCGAGCAGCTTGCGGGTGAGCGTGTCGCGGATCTTGATGACGATGCTGTTCTCCTGCAACGTCTCGCGCGACACGTTGAGCGGCAGATCCTCGGACTCCACGACACCGGTGACGAAGCGCAGGTACTTCGGCAGCAGATCCTTGTTCTCGCCGTCGATCAGCACGCGCTTGACGTAGAGCTGCAGGCTGACCTCGCGCTCGCCGAAGCCGAACATCTCCGCGTTCGCCTTCGGGACGAACAGCAGCGCCGAAAACTGCAGCGGCACGTCGACCGAGAAGTGGAGGTGCGTCGCGGACTCGTTGCCGGGGAACGTCAGGTACTCGAAGAATTCCTTGTACTGCTCGTCCTTCGTCGCCGACGGCTGCTCGCGCCACAAAGCGGTGACGGCATTGACGGCTTCGTCGCCGATGCGGATCGGAAACGGCACGAAGTTCGAGTACTTCTTGACCGCGCCCTTGATCATCTCGAGGTCGGCGAAACGGTCCTCATCCTCTCGCAACCACACCTCGATGCGCGTGCCGCGATTCACGTCGTCCTCGACGTCCGCGACGGTGTAGCTGCCGAGTCCGTCGCTCGTCCAGCAGACGGCGGTCGCATCGAGCGCCTTCGATCGACTCGTGACGACGACCTTCTTCGCGGCCATGAACACCGAATAGAAGCCGACGCCGAAGCGACCGATCAGGCTGACGTCGTCGCTGGCGCCAGCGGCCTCGTCGCCCTCCTTGCCGACGGGACTCTCCCCCTCGCCGCGCACCTGCTCGAGGAATGCGGCCGCCCCGGAGTGGGCGATCGTGCCGAGGTTCTCGCGGATCTCATCGGCCGTCATCCCGACGCCTGTGTCGGCGATCGTCAGGACTTTCGCGCCGCCCTCCTCGCGCGAGTCGATCGAGATCTCGAGCGGCGCATCGTCCTGGAAGACCGCCTCGCCACGCACCTGTGCGAAGCGCACCTTCTCGAGGGCGTCCGTCGCGTTGGAGACCAGCTCGCGGACGAAGATATCCTTCGACGTGTAGACCGAATGGACCAGGATATCGAGGAGCTGACTGATCTCGGCCTTGAACTCGTGGCGCGTGGATTCGGACATGGTCGCTAGGGGTGAAGTCGGTTGCGGTGGATCGTCGCGAATCCGCCTTTATGCGGTCCGGGCCGCCCGCTGTCAACGCTCCACAGGTCGCGAGCGCCCGCTTCACGCCGCCGCGCCTCAGAGGCCGGGTACGGCGGCGATCTCCCCGGGATTGCGAAATACCTGCCACAACTCGTCCGGCACCCCTGCGAAGGCTCGGCGCAGGGCGAGATCGCCGGCGCCGCCTGGCACGGCCCGCAGGAGCACGCGAACGATCCGCCCGCGGAAGCGGCGTGCGATCGCTGCGTAGGTCGGCGGGTCGTCCTCGCCGGTGTCGCCGACCAGCACGAAGCGTCGGCGCGGGAGAGCATGGAGCAGCGCGGGCAGGACCCGTTCCTTGTGCCGTCGTGGCGAGCGCAAGAACTCGACGAGCGAGCGGTCCCTGAGGCGGAAGCGCCGCAGGTGGAACGAGCCGCCGGGAAAGGCGCGTGCGCCGAGGAACTCGACGAGCGGTTCGTAGAGCTGCCAGGGCGAGCCCGACAGATAGTGAAAGGACGCTCCGGAGGCCGCCCAGCGCGAGTAGAGCTCGGACATGCCGTCGACGGCGCGATAGTCGCGCAGGAACGTGTTGGCGAGCAGTTCGCGAGTGTCCAGGACGCGCGTGTCCTTGATGGTGTCGTCGATGTCGGAGACGACGGAGACCCCGTCGCGGTCGACGATCTCGGCCTCCCCTTCCAGGGAGCGCGCGTCACCCGGTCCCAAGAGCACGCGCCAGCCGATGCGCGAGGTCACGCCGGCACTTCGAGCCGCGGCGAGCTGGTCGCCGTCAACGGTCAGCGACGCCTCGAAGTGCCCATCCGCCGCGGAAGCTGGCAGTCGCCACACCGTGGCGCCGAGGGAGATCGCGAGCCGCTTGTCCCGCTCGTTGTCGACGACGAACGCCCGCGCGCGGCGCAAGAAGGTCTCGGCTGCGGCGTCATGGCGCTCGAGCCCGAGGCTCTTGCGCAGCACGTGAAGCGCCGCACGACGCCGCAGGCTGTCCTCTTCCGGCTCGAAGATCCAACCGTGCACGGGAACGGTCCACGCATCCTCGTCCTTCAGGCGATGCGCGAACGAGCGGAAGAACAGCACGCGCTCGTCGCCGCGAACGGGGGACTGTGGGTCGACGGAAGGAAGCTCGGACATCGCCGCGGATTCTAACCCGACGGGGCGATGGAGAGGGGTACGGATTCGGATTCGAAGTCGGTATCGGAGTCGGAGTCGGAGTCGGGGTCGGAGTCGGGGTCGGAGTCGGGGTCGGGGTCGGTGTGGGCAGCGGACTCGGTTTCGGAGACG
>CAYMRB010000336.1:0-11491 GCA_964392615.1 uncultured Planctomycetia bacterium
CGATGTCTGCCGGCAGCTCGACCGGCTCGGTCGCGACGGACGCGAGGAGCGCGTCGCGCTCCGCCGCCGGGCTCGCAAGGGCCAGCGCTCCGGGCTCGGCAGTCGCGGTCGGGTCGAGCGCGGTCGAGCGCTCGCGGAGCTGATCCCGTCCCGGGGCGGTCAGGAACGACAGCAACGGCCCGAGGGGGATCGCGAGCGTCAGGTCGCCGGCGACGCGCCACGCGTCGGCGCCGAACGCGATCTCGATCGAGACGGTGGCGACGATCGCCGAACGGCCGCCGGGCAGGCAGCTCGGGCCGGACGCCGACAGGTCTGCCGTATCCGCGACGAATCCGAGAGGCGGCGCCGCGTCGTCTCCGCGCCACGCCTCTTCGATCGCCGCGAGGGTGCGTTCGAGCACGGCTCCGGCGAGCTCTTCCTCGAGCGGCGTCAGCGTCCGGTCAGCCTCGGTTCCCGGCTCGTGGTCGTCGCCGAGCAGCCGGCTGATCATCGGCACGAGGACACGCGCTGGCAGCGCGACGAGGAAGCGGCCCGGCGGCGTGCCGGTCGCGACCGATCGACGCCAGGTCGTGTCGGCGAGAGCTGCCGCGAAGCCGTCCGGATCGACCGTCTCGACGCCGCGCAGTCGCGCGCGCACCGGCTGGCGCAGCAGCGTGCCGAGCTGTGCGCCCAGCGCCGTCGCGAGCGACCGGTGGACCCGCGTCAGGCGGTCCGTCTCCGTCGCGGTCAACCTCGTGGCGCGCGCGCGGAAATCGAACTCGCGCCACTCGGCATGCCCCGGAGTCGGGGCGGGAGCGGGACGGGGTGCGCTGCGGTCACCTCGGCGGCGTTTCCAGCCGTCGAGAAGCGCATCGACCTCGCCGCCGTCGAGCTGGTCCGCGGGAGCTCCGGGCGCCGGATGCCGTTCGCGTTCGGTCATCGAGGTTCCGTTTCGAAGGAGACGACGGGCCGGCAATCCGGCCCCCTGATCTCTTATCGGTTCGGATCGGGCCGGGCTGTAGCCCCGAGTCGTCTCATTCGGGAGCGAGGCGACCAAAGAACTCGGGCGATTCGCCGTATGACGCCGAATCGCCCGGTTCTACGGGGTTTGCCGAACTCAAACCTCTGGACGCGGCCAGCGGAAATCTTCCGGTCCGTCGAATTCGGGGGGCGGCTGAAGCTCCTCGGCGGGCAGCTCCTCGGCCGGCGGCGCGGGGGGCACCTCGCTGGCGAAACGCTCGCTGTTGCGCTTGACGCCGAGCACGTGTCGGTACACCGCCATGCGGTAGAACGGGTCGTCATCGATCGAGCGGACCGCAGCTTCGAGCTCGCGCTCCTGACGATCGAGTACGGCCGTGCGCGTCAAGACCTCGCGCTCGAACGCCCGCAGCGCACGTTGCGGGGCCGCGTGCCGCGGCAAGAACGCCGCGGCCATCGCGACTCCGACGACGCAGATCACGACGAGCCAGTACAGCTCGCGAAAAAAGACGCCGCTCCTCTCCACTTCGTTTTCTGCTGCCATAGGCGGTCGGGCCTCGGGTTCTCTAAATGCCGTACACCGCTCCGGCACCGAGCTCCTCTTCGATGCGCAGGAGCTGATTGTACTTCGCCACGCGGTCGCTGCGGCAGGGAGCACCCGTCTTGATCAGCCCGGCCTCGGTCGCGACCGCCAGGTCGGCGATAAACGCGTCTTCCGTCTCGCCGGAGCGATGCGAGATCAGCGAGCGGAATCCGTGGCGGCTCGCGAGGTCGATCGCGTCCAGCGTCTCGGATACCGTACCGATCTGGTTCAGCTTGATCAAGATCGCGTTGGCGGTCTTCTCGTCGATGCCCTGCTGCAGGCGCTTGATGTTCGTCACGAAGAGGTCGTCGCCGACGATCTTGACCTTGTCGCCGATCGCCGCCGTGAGCTGCTGCCAGCCGGCCCAGTCGTTCTGGTCGAGCGGGTCCTCGATCGAGTAGATCGGGTACTTGTTGACGATGCCCTCGTAGAACTCGATCAGCCCGGGGACGTCCAGCGTGCGGCCCTCGCCGGCGAGCACGTACTTGCCGTCCTTGAAGAACTCCGATGCCGCGACGTCGAGCGAAATCTGCACGTCCTTGCCCGGCGTGTAGCCCGCCTTCTCGACGGCTTCGAGGATGACCTGGATCGCCTCCTCGTTCGACTTGAGGTTCGGCGCGAAGCCGCCCTCGTCGCCGACCGCCGTCGCCAGGCCCTTCTCGTGCAGCACCTTCTTCAGCGTGTGGTAGACCTCCGTGCCCGTCTGCATCGCGTCGGTGAAGGTGGCGGCGCCCGACGGCAAGATCATGAATTCCTGCACGTCGACGTTGTTGTCCGCGTGCTCGCCGCCGTTGATGATGTTCATCATCGGACAGGGCAGGCGACGCGCGTGGATACCGCCGAGATAGGCCCATAGGGGCATGTCGCGCGATGCGGCAGCCGCTCGGGCCACGGCCATCGATACGCCGAGGATCGCGTTTGCGCCGAGCGTCCCCTTGTTTTCCGTGCCGTCGAGCTCGATGAGCTTTGCGTCGATCGCGCGCTGCTCGAGCGCGTCGCAGCCCTCGAGGGCCGGCCGGATCTTCGCGTTGGCGTTTTCGACGGCCTGCAAGACGCCCTTGCCGACGTACGCAGCGCCTCCGTCGCGCAACTCGACGGCCTCGTGCTCGCCGGTCGATGCACCGGACGGCACGGCGGCTCGACCGCTCGCGCCACACGCTAGCGTCACGTCGACCTCGACGGTCGGGTTCCCTCGGCTGTCGAACACCTGGCGGGCCTGGAGGGTCTCGATTCGCGTCTTGCTTCGGCTTCCCATGGTGATATCCTGTGCTGCCTTTCGATCCTGGGCCCGATGTCCGTACTTTCGCCGCCACGAGCGGCCCGGTGGAAAAGGGCTTGGCGCGGATTGCTAGGAAGGGCTTGTAGCCAAGGGGATGGAGACTGTCAACCCGGAATCGAGCGGACCGGAATCGGCCGCCGCGAAGGAGACGCCGCAGGACACGGCCCGACCCGCATCGTGCCCGCACCCCGTCGCGCTGACCGAGGCCGACCGGCCGTATCTCGCCCCCTGGGGGCGCGCGGAGGTCCGCCGCTTCTCGCTTCTCGGTGTCGTCGCGACCATCGCGTTCGCGGCCGCCGCGTGGTGGCTCTCGCCGTGGTGGGCGCTCGGCCTCGTTCCGGTCGTCGCTCTGTGGGCCTTCTTCGTCCTCTTCTTCCGCAACCCGCAGCGATCGATTCCGACCGAGGTCGACGTTCTCGTCGCGCCGGCTGACGGCACGATCTGGGACATCGAGACGATCGCGGAGTGCCCGCACTTCCCAGGCCCCGCGCTGCGTATCGGCATCTTCCTGTCGGTCTTCGACGTGCACGTCAACCGCGCGCCGTGCGACGCGCGCGTCGACTGGACGCGCTACGTCGCCGGCCACTTTCACGACGCGCGCAGCCCGGAAGCCGCGCGCGAGAACGAGGCGCAGTGGATCGGCCTCGTCTCGACGGAAGGCGTCCACAGCGGCCAGGCCGTCGTCCTGCGGCTGATCTCCGGCGCGATCGCGCGGCGGATCGTGTCGCCGCTCGACACCGGCGAGCAAGTCGCGCGCGGCGGCCTGATCGGCATGATCAAGTACGGCTCGCGAACCGAGGTCTGGCTGCCGGCAGCACCGTCGGGTGCCGAGCCGGCCGCGTTCGCGCCGCGCGTCAAGGTTGGCGACAAGGTCCGCGGGGGTGCTACGATACTCGGCGCTTTCGCGAGCGCGGAACCGTCAGCCTGATAGGCCCATGGTCGACTGAGCGCAACCGGGCCAGCGGACGGAGACGCCGCTCGGACGCGCAGAGATTCGTGAAATGCGGCACTGGGCGCGACGCTTCTTCGCGCCCGCCCGATTCGAGCCACCGCCGATGTCCGACGACGCCATCGAGAGCCCGACGCCCGCCGACGCGCCCGAATCCTGGGAGAAGCCCGGGCGCCCGCGCCACGGCATTCGGCCGAACCTCAGCCTGCTGCCGAACCTCCTGACGGTCGGCAACGGCATCTGCGGTTTCGCGGCGCTCGTCAAGCTCGCGCAGGTTCGCCTCGATCCCGAAACGGGCGGCTTCGTCAATCCGGAGAACTTCAGCGTCGCCGCGTGGCTCGTTCTGCTCGGCATGATCTTCGACGTGTTCGACGGCAAGATCGCGCGCATCGCCGGCAGCTCGAGCGATCTCGGTGCGCAGCTCGACTCGCTGTGCGATCTGATCACGTTCGGGCTCGTGCCCGCGTTCATCATCGTACAGCTCCACATCGGCGCTCAGCCGAGCTGGGGCAACGTCGTGTGGTTCTTCTCGCTCGCGTACTTCCTCGGCGCGCTCCTGCGTCTGGCGCGGTTCAACGTCGAGAACTCGCCGGACGAAAGCGCGCACGAGTGCTTCAAGGGCATGCCGAGCCCGGGCGCCGCCGGCTGCGTCGCGTCGCTGGTCATCTTCTGGCGCTACATCTTCAAGTTCGATGCGACGGAGCTCGAGTGGATCGGCAGCCACGTCGCGCTCGACGTCGAGCAGGTGCGCTCCGGCGCGACGGCGATCACGTACGTCCTGCCGTTCCTCGCCCTCATCCTCGCGTTCAGCATGGTGTCGAACCGGCTCAAGTTCGAGCATGTCGGCACGCGGCTCTTCCAGCGCGGGCAGTCGTTCGATTTCTTCGCGTACCTCGTGTTCGGCGCTGTCCTGTTGGCGATGGTGCCCGAGATCGTGCTGCCGGTCGGTTTCATCGGCTATCTCGTCTGGACGCCGGTGCGCACCGGCGTGCGGTTTTTCATCCCTGCGAAGGGCGAGGCGGCCTCCGAGGGATGAACGAGCGCAGCGACGCGGTCGAGTCCGTGTTCCTCGGCATCGGCGCGAACCTCGGCGATCGGCGCGCGGCGATCGACGAGGCGGTCGCGCGTATCGATCGGATCGACGACGTTCGCGTCGTGCGTTTGTCGACCGTGCGCGAGACCGAACCGGTCGGCGGGCCGACTCAAGGGCGCTACCTGAACGCCGCCTGCGAGATCGCGACGCGGCTCTCGCCACACGAGCTGCTCGATCACCTGCTCGCGATCGAGAGCGCGATGGGGCGCGTGCGCGACGTGCGCTTCGGGCCGCGAACGATCGACCTCGACATCCTCGTTTTCGGCGATCGTCGCATCGCCGACTCGCGTCTCGAGGTGCCGCACGCGCGAATGTGCGAGCGTGCGTTCGTGCTCGAGCCGTTGGCGGAGATCGCGCCCGACCGGCGTCATCCCGTCGCTGGAGGGTCGTTCGCTGAGCTATGGGACGCGTGGCGACGAGATCGGGCGCGCGGAATCCCCGACGCGGAACTCGACGCGGGAGGAGGCCATGAAGACGATAGCGCGAGCTGACCGAGTGCGCGCCTGGAGTCGCGCGTACCGCACCGCGGGACTGCGCGTCGGGTTCGTACCGATGCTCGGCGGGATTCACGACGGGCACGTTTCGCTCTTGCGCCAGGCGCGGATCGAGTGCGACCGCGTGATCGCGAGCCTCTATCTCAACCCGACGCAGTTCGACTCGCGTGCCGACCTCGACGGCTACCCGCTGACGCCCGACGACGATCGCGCCGCGTGCCGCGATGCGGGCGTCGATATCCTCTGGGAGGCGACTCGCGCGGACTTGCTGCCCGACGGCTTCCAATCGTGGGTGACGGTGGATGAGCTGACCGGTCGACTGTGCGGCGCGGGACGGCCGGGGCACTTTCGCGGCGTGACGACGGTCGTTGCGCAGCTCCTCCACGTCGCGGCGCCGCACCGTGCGTACTTCGGCCTCAAGGACTTCCAGCAGTCGCGCGTCGTGTCGCGCATGGTCGACGACCTGAGCTTCGACGTGGAAATTCGCCGGATGCCGATCGTGCGCGAGGCCGACGGGCTCGCGATGGGCTCGCGCAATCGCCGTCTGTCGCCGACCGAGCGCGCGGCGGCGCCGGCGATCTCGCGGGCTCTCGACGCCGCGCGCGGTCGAGCAGCGTCGGGCGAGACGAGCGTCGAGGTTCTGGAGAACGCGTTGCGCGATGGGCTCGCCCGCGAGCCGCTTCTCGAAGTCGAGTATGCCGACGTGTTGCGCGGCGACACGCTCGAGCCCTTCGTGGACGGGCGTATCGTTCGCGGTGCCGGTGGCGTGCTCATCGCGGTGGCTGCGCGCGTCGGGCCGGTGCGCCTGATCGACAATGCGTGGGTCGAGGATGCACCGCGGGCAGCGGGGGACGGAGGCGACGAGTGATTATCCGACATGCCAGTGCCGATCGCGTCACCGTCGCGACTCCGGCGAAGCTCAATCTCTACCTCGAGGTCGGCCCGGCGCGGCCCGATGGGTTCCACGACATCGACAGCGTCTTCCAGGCGATCTCGATCTACGACGAGCTCGAGTTCCGCCGTCGCGACGACGGGGAGATCGCGCTGCGTGAGGAGGGCATCGACGACGCCGAGGACAACCTCGTCTACCGCGCGGCGCGACGGCTCGCGGACACGGTCGGCGCGGTGCCGGGCGTCGATATCGCGCTGCGCAAGGGCATTCCGTTCGGCGCCGGTCTCGGTGGCGGATCGAGCGACGTCGCCGCGACGCTCGTCGCGCTCGCGCGACTCTGGAATCTCGATCTTGAAGTCGGCGACCTGGAGTCGATCGGCGTCGAGCTCGGCTCCGACGTCGCATTCTTCTTTCACGGCGGCACGGCGCGCTGTCGCGGTCGCGGGGAGAAGGTGTCGGCTCTCGACCCGGCGTTCGACGCGCAGTGTACGCAGTACGTGCTCGTCTGCCCGCATGTACACGTCTCGACACCCCGGGTGTACGCGGCACTCGACGCACGTGACGGTCCCGCCTTGACACGTTCATCGGCCCTGGATAGCATCCCGTCGACCGCCGTTCCCAGCCAGTTTGCCTGCGGTGAGCTCTTCTTCAACCGGTTCGAAGAGATCGTGTGCGATCTCTTCCCGGAGTTGGCGAGGGTTCGCGGGCTCATGAGGGACGAGTCTTTCGTCGCCGTGCTGATGTCGGGCAGCGGATCGAGCTTCTTCGGGCTCTGCGAGAGCGCCGTCGAGGCCGAGGCGCTGCAGGCACGCTTGACGGCGACCCTCGCGGGGGACGCGCAGGTCGTGCGCGTGACGAGTCTGCCCGCATGGCGGAGCGAGCTCGCCCGTCGCTGAGCGGACGTTCCAGGAGAAGATTGCAGAGCGGAGGCATCGGCGGCGCTCGAGGGTCTGCGAGCCAGGGCTTTCGAGAGAGGGTGTTCGGGTCCGGCGACGAGAGGGGTGGCTCGGGAGATGACGCCACACGGTGGTAGAGCGACTCCGGGTCGAGTCGTCGCCAGTAGTTCCGCTGGGCGCGGAGGCGGCGGGAAAGGAGCCTGCGCGGTGGAGATTACCGAGGTTCGAATCAAGCTGGTCGCACCGGGCAGCGACAAGCTGCGCGCGTTCTGCAGCATCACGATCGACGACGACTTCGTCGTTCGCGATCTGAAGATTATCGAGGGGGCGAAGGGGGCCTTCGTCGCGATGCCGAGCCGCAAGCTCACGTCGCGCTGCGACCGCTGTCGTGGCAAGAATCCCCATCGGGCCAAATTCTGCAACGAGTGCGGCACGCGCCTTCGAGCGCTGCCGGACCCCGTCGGCGGGCGCTGCAAGTCCCACGCCGACGTCGCCCACCCGATCAACTCGCGCTGTCGCGAGATGGTCCAGGGCCGCGTGCTCGAGACCTACGCGCAGGAGATCGAGAAGTCTCACGAGCCCGGCTACGAGCCGATGGAGCTCGACGTCTTCGACGAGGACTACTTCGCGACCGAGCTCGATGCCCCGTCCGGGCGCCCCTCGCGGCGTCCGAGCCGCTCCGAAGGGCATCGGAGCCAGCCGCAGCAGGAAGGGGCTGCGGATCGCGCTGACGCCGTCGCCGCCTCGACCGAGGACACGGGGGCGGGGGAGGCGGACTCGATGGGGTGGCCGTATCGTAACACGGCCGACAGGACGATCCGGAAAGACGCGATCCACGACGACTCGGAGCCGGAGGACAACTTCGGTGCCGGGCTGTTCTCCTGAGGCTTCCCAGGGGCCTTCCCGAGGCTCTTCCGAGACGCGGCCCGAGCCTCCCACGGGAATCACTAGAAGAGCGCTGTCCGGGCCGCTGCGCGCGTCGGCAGACGATTGGACGGCCTAGCGCTATCAGTTATAATTCTTCGGTCGGTCCGGGGACCGCTCGCATCGCGTTGTCGCGGTGCGTGAGGTCGTGTCGGAGACCGGACGCTCGCGCATGCGATCGCGAGGGTCGTGAAGGCATGTGACCGGTCGCTCGAGTGGCGTCCGGGAAGAGTGGACGGGAGTTCGGCCGGATGGAACGTAGACCGTCCGGTGGACCGATCCGCTGCCGCGAAGTCGATGTTTCTCAGTTTCCTCTGGAGCGACGGGCGTCCACGGTGGATCCGCACGTCGCGCGATGTCGAATCGCGGACGTTAGCGCGAGGTGACGGGCTGCGACCGAGCAGCCGGTGGTTTGGCCGCGGCGCGGCAAGATGCGTTGCTGTGAGGCATGAGCCGCGCGGATGGAGGGCGCCGACCGATGAACGAGCCGAGAAAGTACGCGCAACGGACGACGGCCCTGTGGGTCGCGTCGGTCGCGTTCGTTCTCGCGAGTGCATCGCCGGTCGGTCTCGTCCTCGTGCCCGGTGTCGTCGGCCCGCAAGCCGCGATGGCGCAGGAGCGGACTCCGGACGCGACCGCGAAGCCCGGCGCGGATTCCGCCTCCGGTTCGGACCCGGCGACCTCCGATCCCACGACGGACGCCGTCGAAGCGAAGGAGAATCCCGACCGTTCCGCTGAGCGCGAAGAGGTGCCGTCGCTGGCGTCGCTGGCCGAGGGGCTGCGAATCGATCCCGCCAAGCTCGCCGGAGCGGATGCCAAGATCGGCGATCGCGAGGCCTTCAAGGTCATCCAGTTTGTCGTCGACGGACCGGAGGTCGAGCGCGCGAAGTACCTGAGCTTCCTGAAGGGCGTGCTCGACCCTCGTGGACTGCGCGTCTCGGTCGCCGCACAGGGGCCGCCGCGCGTCGAGGACCCCGAACGCTTCGTCGCGGCGCGTCGCGTCGTCGAAGCGATCGCGATCGGCACCGGCGACGAAGGGCCGCCGATCACCGACGTCGAGGAGCTCTTGCTGCCGCTTCTCGGTCACGGGCCGCGCGACTTTCGCGACGCGACCATCGGAGCCGTGATGGCTCTGCTGCGGTGGGCTCGCGCTCCCGACGGTCCGGGCGCCGCCTCGCGGGCCGCGCTGCTCGAGCGCCTCGGCGATCTCGTGCGACGCAATCACCCACCGTCGGCCCCGCTGCTTGCGGACGTCAGCACCATCCTGTGGGAGAGCGACGGCAAGCTGTTCCTTCGCTGCACGATCGACGGCCTCGCGCGCAATCACGAGAAGCACCCCGAGACGGTGCCGAGCTATCTGCGCGAGCTGCGTCGGCGGCTTCTCCTCGACTTCGTGACACCGGCGCAGTGGCAGGAGTGGTGGAAGGGAAACGAGGGGCGCTCGTTCGCTGCGATCTTCATCGAGACGCAGCGTCGCTTGAGCGGCGAGGGCGCGACGAGCTGGCGACAGACGATTCGTCGCATGCGCGAGACGGGCGACGCGGAGCGTCTGCGCGCCGAGATCCAGGCGGTGATCGATCGCGCGTCGACCCCGGACATGCGCATGGCCGCCGTGCTCGCGTTCGGGGAATACGCGGAGTGGATCCGCACGCTCGATTTCAGCAAGGTCAAGGACGGCGAGGCGAAGCGCCTCGAGCTGCAGCGCAAGGTTTGCGAGACACTGCTCGCGGTCGCCGGAGGCGAGCTCCGATTGCATGAGGAAGCTCGTGTGCGACGGGCGGCGCTCGGCGCGTTGCGGCGCTCGCAACCCTTCCTCGAGAAGGGACCGGCCGAGCTGCGTCTGCGCGTCGCCGAGCTGGTCGTTCGCCGTCTCGAGGTCTTCCGCAGTGGCGCCGAGCCGGTGCGTGACTCTGCGGAGTGGACGCAGCGTCGCGAGGAGCTCATCGAGGTGGCTCTCACCAGCGGCGCGTTGAAGCTTCTCGAGACGCAGGGCTTTCTCGAGGAGCTCCTCGCCGATCCGACGTTCGTGTCGGATGGCGAGGTGTTGGGGGCATTCGTCCAGTCGCTGGGGCGAATCGTCAAGGGCGGCCTCACTCAAGAGACGGCCGATCTGTTCCTTCGCCACTTCACCGGCGCGGCGTCGCTGCTGCCGGAAGCGGACGCGGCCAAGCTGCGCAATCGTTGCGTGACGGCGCTCAACGCGCGCCCGCAGAACGAGCAGGTCAGCGCGGTCATTCGCGCGTTCTATAGCGGCTTGCTCGATGACACCGCACTCGAGAACCTCCACATTCAGGCCGTGGTCGGGCTCGGTACACTCGCGCAGGCGAAGGACAGCGCGGCATTCGACAAGCTCGCCGAGGTCATCAGCGTCGAACGTTTCGGCGCCAGCGAGAAGATCGCGGCGATCGATGCGATCGCGTACATCGGCGGACGCGAGGCTCTCCGCGCGTTCCTGCCTTTCCTCAGCGAGCGCTCGGCGCCCAAGGCCAAGGAGAAGGCCGTCGTCGATCACCTGACGCGCAAGGTCACCGGGCTCGTGCGCGCGGGTGGCGTTGTCGAGCTCGGTTGGCTGACGGACGAGCTCGAGCGACGCGCGTACGAGAGAGACGACGTGACGCATGTCGGTTGGATATCGACTCTTCTCTCCGACGCACGGCTCGTCGGTCATCTCTTGCTCGAGGAGAAGGACGTCGGTACTGCGAACGGTGAGCTGTCGCCGCGATGGCGAGTGACGCTCGCGTACGTTCGTGCGCGACTCATGACGACCGGTACCAAGGGCGCGACAGAGGTTCTCGCGAAGTTGTCTGCGCTCGTCGCCAAGTCGCCACAGCTAGCGGAGAAGGCGCCGAACGAGGCGCAAGCACTTGCCGCTATCGAGGCGATCACCGTTGCGATGTCTGCAGTCGAGTCGGCTCTCGACGCAGCCGATGCGAAGCAAGCGCTTGCGACGTGCGCGACGCTACTCACCACGTCGGCGAAGCTGCGCGGTCCGGCAGAGACGAAGCAGGCGTTCGGCGCGTGGCTCGCTCTGCGATGGATCGAGTCGACCATCGCGCTTGCGGAGCATCGTCAAAATGACGCCCTGCGCGCGTTTTACGAGCAATGGGGCACGTATCTGCGCGCCCAGGCGAGCGCGGCGATCTGGGCGGAGCTGCCCGCTTCGTTCAAGGACGCGTACCTCCGACGCGTCGACGCGCTCCTGCCCGCCGCTCCCGTGACGCCCGGCGAGAGCGGATAGGAGCCTGTCCAAGAAACCCTCGTCAGGACCGAGGCCGACAGGCCGAGCCGAATGCGCCTCTGGCCGCCTCGCCACACTTCGTGAGCTTGGCCCTGCCGGGCCCGCTGAGAAGAGGGCCACCACAGAGGACACAGAGCTCACAGAGCAGAAGACCGAGAAGATTCAGAGGATTCTCCTTCTGACTCC
>CAYMRB010000337.1:0-6279 GCA_964392615.1 uncultured Planctomycetia bacterium
GCATCGCGGCCGCGGAAGAGCGAGTCGAGCAACGCGATGGCGTCCGTGAGCTCGACCTCGCCGTTCGAGTCGGTATCGCCGCGCACGAACGCCGCACCCGCGGTGATCGTCAGAACGCCGGACAGGCCGTACGGCTCGACGCCATCCGGGTTGCCGACCGGCGTGAACAGTCGCTGCACTGGCGGGGCGCCGATCCGGGCCGGGAGAGAGAGCTCGACGTCCGTGTCGACCGGAACGTCGGCATCGACGTCGACGAGGATCGTCGCGAGGTGCAGATCATCGTTCGCCGGGAGCCGCGGGTCGTCGCCGGCGAACGACATCACGATGCCGTACGTCGCATGACCCGCCCGGTTGTCGATATTGCCGGCGGCGAACGCGGCGTCCGCGGCGTCAGTTCCCGCCACCGTGATATCGGCGATGCCGATCGCCGCGTTGTCGAACGCGACACCGAACGACACGCCGGTGAGCGGCTCGTCACTCGCGCCGCGCACCTCGACGGGTACGGCGCTCGCACCGACGGCTCCCGACGCGTCGGAGATTCGCAGGACTTTGGCGACGTAGGTGAAGGCGGCCGGCAGGATGGTGGTGTCGGCGCCTTGCGTCAGCGTGAGATCGACGATGCCGGCGACCGGGAAGCTCGGCAGCGTGCCGGTGATCGTTTGCGCATCAACGACGACGACGTCCTCGAGCGGTGCCGCGCCGAAGCTCACGGCAGCGTCGGACAGGAAGTGCTCGCCGCGAATCGTCACCTCGACGCCACCCGTGACCGGACCTTCGTTCGGCTCGACCGAGTCGAGCTCCGGACCGGGAGCGCCGTAGCGATATGCCGATCGCAGCGTCCGCGTGCCGATCTCGTTGATGATCTCGATATCGACCTCGCCGGACTCGTGAGCCGGCATGCCGTCGATCAAGATCGTCGCGAAGCTCTCGACGTTGATCTGCGAGTTCGCCAGTCGCGTCGCGCCGACGTTGATGATCGTGTCCGTGGTCCACGTGAAGTTGCGCCCGTTCAGCACGACGGCATTGCCTCCCTCGACCGGTCCGAAGGCGGGCTCGACGTCGAGGATCTCCGGGAAGACCCGAGCGCCGGCGCGTGCGCCGTAGAGGAACCGGATGCCGTCGGTGTCGTCCTCGTGCAGCGTGCGCAGCGTACGGCCTCGATTGCGGGCCGACGCGAACATCGTCGCCTGCGTGACGGACGTGTGATCGAGCCCGACCGCGTGCCCGAGCTCGTGGACCGCGACTCCCGAGATGTCCCAGGTGCCCGACGGCGGATCCTGTGGGCCACTCCACGTATTGTCGGAGCCGGTGGAGCCGAAGAACACGATGTCGAACCCGACCGACGTATTGCCGATCGAGTCGAGAATCGTCGCCGCGAGCGCCGCGCCGCCATCGCTCGACACGTACGACACGACGTTGCGGCCATCGCCGAGATCGAAGCCGCGCCGGGTCGTCGTGCCGCGGTAGTTGAATCGGAAGTCGGCGTCGGTCTGATCGGTCCACGCCTCGGCGGCGGTGCGCAGGATCTCGGTCTGCTGATCGTCCGTGCCGCCCGGATCGGCCGGGAAGCTCGGGTTGACCCAGAAGTCGATCGAGGGCGAGTCGCCGGGCCACGCCGGTCCGATCAGCTCGAACGCGTGCAGGCTCGTCGCCGTGAACGTCGCGAGCCACGCGATGAGGGCGCCGGTGATGATGGACGCGCGGCGGTGTCGCGGGCGACTCATCGCGTCACCTCCGCGTCGGTGCGCGCGCCGGCGGCGGTCTTGTCGGTGCGGCGGCTCTTGCGGGCGAGCTCTCGAATGACCGCACGCAGCTCGTCGAGCGCGATGGTCTTGACGATCGGCAGGCCGGCCTTGCCCTCGACGTGCGTGTCGATCCAGCGCGTCGTCGCGCCTTGCCGCACGCGCGACGAGAGAACGCGGTACTTGCCCTGCTTCCAGCCTGTCACCCAGAGGCGGCGGTTGAAATCGCGCAGGAACACGACGACCTTCTCGCCTTTCGCGAAGCGGGGCGACTCGAGACAGAGCTGCCGGCGTTCGCCGATCTGCCCGCCGAGGAATTGCAGCGTCACCTCACGCAGGCCGCCGTCCTTGGCGCGCCGCGCGTCGCGGTGCTTGCCGGCGATGTCCTTCCACGTCGCGTCGACGCGGATTCGGACATCGGTGAGAATCACCTCGTCACGGTCCTGGAACACGCCCCAGTAGCTGCGCACCGAAACGACCTCGCCCCGCGCGACGATCTGCGAGCGGGCCGTGAGGCCGTCGAGGTCGAGCGGGATCAGGGCCGCCGGCAGCGACACGGCTGTCAGCACCGCCGCGGCGAGCGCCAGGCTCGGTGCGCGACTCCGCGCCCAGCAGAAGCTCCAGTGAGACATGGGACTCTCCATCGACCTTTGACGAGGCCAGATTCAGTCGTCTGCCGAGGGTAGACCCCTGTCCTGGCAGGTGGCGAATCTCTACATCAGCCAGACATCGATCATAGGCGTCGCGTCGGGGCGCGCCAACCCTTTCCGGCGCGCCGATAGGTTTCCGTTCGAGCTGGTTACGTCACGTGTTGGCGTGCGGTTGGAGATCCGGTGACGTTCGAGAGGCGGAGTTGAGCCGCCGCGAGCCATGCGCAAGATCCCGAGATTCGAACCGCTGCGAGCGGTCGGCTCCAACTCCGGCCGCATGGGCTGCCGGGAGCCGCCGTCGAAGGCTGCGTCGGGCGTGGTCAGCCCATGCGGTTCTTGCGCCACCCCGACCGCCTGTCTATGATTCGCAAGCTCCAACGAATGAGGCGCTTCTGTTGACCCGACAGCCATCGAGAATTGACGTCGTCGAGAGCCTCGGCGAGCGTTTTTCCGACGTTCCGATCGAGGCGATCCTGAAGGAGGACCTGCTTCGCCTCGGCGTGGGCTTCTCCGACGATGCGCTGCGCGTCGCGTCGGGCTTCAAGCCGAAATCCTACTTCATCTTCAGCTTCGACCCGCGGCCGATCTCGGAGATGGAGCGCGGCGAGAACGTTCGCGCGCCCGAGGAGCTCGCGCTCTCCGGCGGGCCCCGCGACCTGCGCCGCACGATCGTCAGCGTGCGCATTCAGCCGGACTCGCCCTATCGCGTCGACGTCGTCGACGGTCGGTTGACATTGCTGTGCCGGGAGGGGACGACGGACGATGCTGCTGTGACGTCGATCTGCGACGTCGGGCTCCAGGAGACGCCCGCGTACTACCGTCGCGCGATGTCGAGCGGCAAGACGATCGCCGAGATCGCGCCGACGATCGAGTGGGGCTACCTCGTCTACCTGACGGTCTACCGCAAGTGCCAGTACTTCGGGTTCGAGGAGGAGTGCCAGTTCTGCGATATCAACCGCAACGTGCGGCAGCAGAAGGAATCCGGGCGCCCGTACGACACCGTCAAGGAGATCGAGGACGTCCTCGAGGCGCTCGCGATCATCGACGAGGAGGACGTCGAGAAGCGATCGCAGGCGTACACGATCACGGGCGGCAGCGTCACGAAGAAGCTGCGTGGCACCGATGAGCTCGGCTTCTACGAGCCGTACGCGCGCGCCATCAACGAGCGCTTCCCCGAGCGGTGGATCTCGAAGATGGTCGTCCAGGCGATGCCGGTCGACAGCGTGCGCCGCTTCCGCGATGCGGGGGTGCAGATCTACCACCCGAACTTCGAGGTGTGGGATCCGCGGCTCTTCTCGATCATCTGCCCCGGCAAGGAAGGCTTCGTCGGTCGCGACGAGTGGATTCGTCGCATCGTCGACGCGGCCGACGTCTTCGGGCCATCGCAAGTCATCCCGAACTTCGTCGCCGGCGTCGAGATGGCGAAGCCGCACGGCTTCGACACGGTCGACGCAGCGCTCGCGTCGACGGGCGAGGGGCTCGACTGGTTCATGTCGCAGGGCATCACGCCGCGCTACACGACGTGGTGCCCCGAGCCGTTGAGCGTGCTCGGCAAGGATCAGGGGCCGGCGCCGCTCGAGTACCACGTCGGTCTGCTGCGCCTGTGGCGTGACACGCACGCAAGGCACGGCCTGCCGGCGCCGCCGGGTTACGGGCCGCCGGGGGCAGGGCGCGCGGTGTTCTCGGTCAGCGCATTCATGGACGCGCTCTCGCCCGATCTCGCCGTCGCCGAGCTGCCGACGTCGGCGCGCGTCGGCGGGTAGAGCGTTCGTTCAGAGGTCGCGTTCGCCGTCGTCGGGAGGATCGCCGGCCGCGTCGCGAGCGTCGTCGCCCTTCTTCTCTTCGTCGGCCTTGTCTCGGGGCGCGTCCCCGTGCAACAGCCGGCGCACGTCCCTGGCGCTGAGGCCCTTCTTGCGGAACTCGACGATGCGGTCCGCCGACGGCAGCTCGTCGAGCTCGTCGCGAAGGGCGATCGCGTACTGCGTCGACACGCCCCACTTGCGCAGCAGGATGAGGTCGTCGACGTCGAACCGGTACCCCGCCGTGGTGAGATCGGTGACGAATCGCGCGGTAATGCCCCACTTGCGCAGCTCGACGACGTCCTCGATGCCCTCGACGACGCCCGTGGCGGCGACGGCCGTGGCTAACTCCGGGTCGACGCCGTAGCTGCGCAGACGCACGAGATTGGCTGGCGTCAGCTCCAGCCCGCTCGTCGCGAACGCCCGGACGAGCTCGGGCTGGACGCCGTGGGACGACAGTCGGACCAGATCGTCGACGTCGGCGTCGATTCCAGCTTCCTCGACCGCGGTGACCAGAGCGGGCCGGACGCGATACGAGTGCAGTCGCGTGAGCTGCTTCGCGTCGAGCTTCTGGCCGGCCTCCCTGAGCGTGATCGCGTAGTCGGCGTCGACGCGATACGAGCGGAGCCGTGTGAGCTGCTTCGCGTCGAGCTCGTAGCCGGCCGCCCTGAGCGCGATCGCGTAGTCGGCGTCGACACGGTACGAACGCAGCCGTGTGAGCTCCTTCGCGTCGAGCTCGTAGCCCGCATCGCGCAGGCGGACTGCTTCGTCGACGAGCACGCCGTAGCTCGCGAGGCGGACGAGGTCGTCACCGGCGAAGTCGTAGCCTGCGTCCCGAAGCGCGGCGATCTCGTCCGGCTCCATGCCGCGAGAGGCCAGCCGGCTGACGTCGGCGAGCCGGATCGTCGCGCCTGTCGCGCCGTACGCGGCGAGGGTCTCGAGGTCGAGGCCGTCGAAAGCCGCGATGAGGACCTCTTCGAGCGACGGCCGATCGCCTCCGGCGACGTCGGAAGCCGTGTCGACGAACGCGTCGTTCGGCCGGATCGACGCCGTGCCGGCAGCCTCGAAGCGGTTGCCGCTCGTCTCCTCGACGTCACCGGTCAACGTCACGGTCGCTGCGTCGGACTCGAATCCGACGCGTATCGGCCCGGCGTCTCGCGGCAGCGGCCAGCCGAGCGCGGAGTCGGCGTCGAACGCGGCCGCGCGCAAGTACGCGCGGTGGTTCCCGTCGACCCGGCCGATCCGAAGCTGAGGCTGCGAGTCGGTGGAGCTCCACGAGCCCCGCGCACTCCACGGACGCTCGATCACCGCGACCGACGCGGGCAGCGAAGCCTCGTCTCCGGGTCGGGTACGGATCTCGACGAAGTCCTGCGAGTCGTGCCGTCGCGAGATCGACCACGAGCAGCCGCTCGCCGCGACGAGTGCGACACAGCAGGCGGCGATTCTGAGCAGTCCGTCCATCTCCGCTCCTCCGCGAACGTACGTTCTTCCAAGTCCCGCTTCAACGGGCGCTATCCGGACGTACGCGCAGCGTCGGGGGTGGTTCCGGAGTTTCCCTCGGCGCGGCTCGTCCGATCCCAGAAGCCGATCCGCGGCCGGTCCTCGTCCTGAATCACGTGCTTGAAGAACCAATAGCACAGCGGCAGGCCGAGGAGCAGCCCCCAGACGCCGAGCACGTGGTGACCGACGACCAGGACGATCAGCACGAGCACCGGGTTGACCTTGAGCGCCGCGCCCATGATGCGCGGGTTGAGCACGTAGGCCTCGAGCATGTGGATGGCGACGATGCCGGCGACGAGGATCGCGACCGCCGTCAAGCCACCCTCGTAGAGGCCGACGGCGCAGATCGGCACGGATGAGATGAACACGCCCGCGACCGGTACGAATCCGCAGACGAACACGACGACCGACAGGAACGGCACGTAGCTCCAGCCGAGGACCGGGCCGATGACGAGCGCGGTGAGCGCCGTGTTGACGAACGCGATCACGAACTGTGCCTCGAGTACCTTGCCGAGGATCTCGCCGAAGCGCGCGATGCTCGTACCGGTCTCCTCGTAGAAGCGCGCGATCTTCGAGTGCGCGAGCTTG
>CAYMRB010000337.1:6289-11410 GCA_964392615.1 uncultured Planctomycetia bacterium
CCAGGAATTTCGGTACAAGACGGTGGCCCGCGACGGCCGCCAGCCGTTCGAGGTCGAGGACGATGAGGAAGCTGAACAGCGTCGACAGGAAGAGGAGCGAGAAGAAGCCGGCGACCGCGGAGACCGTGCTGCGGATGACGTCCGGTGCGTGCTCGATGAACCAGCGGTCGATTTCATCGCGCCGCTCCAGGTAGAACGGCGTGTGGAACAGGCGGCGCTGGCCGGCCGCCGTGATCTCGTCGGTTACCTCGTCACCCTTCGCGACGCTCTCCTCGCCCGGATCGAGGAACTCGAGAAGGGCACCGTACCAGTCGGTGTCGCGCAGCAGGCCGGGCTCGATCTCCGTCGTCCAGCGCGCGGGGAGATTCTCGACGGCTTCCTCGAGGTGACGGGCTCCGGCCTTGATGGGCGGCAGCATCAGCCAACCCAGAAGGAGCCAGATGACGAGGAGGCCGCCGTAGACCATCGACACGCGCGTCTTCCAGCCCAGCCGAGGCAGCCGCAGCGCGATGAGCCGCGCGCAGCTCGTCGCGAGGAAGCAGAAGACGAACGTCAGGAAGATCAGCGGGAAGAAGTCGCGCAGCACCCACAGGAGGAAGAAGAACAGCGCCCAGATGATTCCCGAGCGACCGATGCGCCAAGCCCATCGGAAGAGCCGCCAGAAGCGTTGTACGTGAATCGCGTTCTCGAGGCGGATCGTGTCGAACTCGCCCTGCGTGATCGGCGGTCCCGTTCGAGCCCCCTCCGATCGCGTCTCCGTCGCCTCTGTGCGCCCGTCGGTGGTCGGCTCGTCCGTCATGGCGTGCTCGCGTCAGGGTTTCTTGTCGGGCTTGCGAAGACCGAACTCCCCATCAGTATATCGGAGCGCGCTGTGGACGTGCGCAGCGCCGTTTTGGAAGTTCGCGTAGCTGATGACGAACCCGGGGCCGTGAACGATGTACGAGTGGCCCTCATACGGCTTCAGGCTACCGCGCCACGCGAGCTGCACCTGCTTCGGATCGGCGCCGAGGATCGTCTTCTCGCCCCGTTTGCGGGTGCCGTCCTCGTGGTGCTTCGTGTACTCGCGCACGAGCCTGGTGAAGATCTCGCGCTGCTCGGGCGTCAGTGCGGCGACCGGCAGGCCGGCCGGCAAGTCCGCGTCGTACGCCGCCTTCGTCATGCCCTTGAGCTCCTCGGGTTGCCCCTGGCCACGAGCGCGTGCGAGCTGCCTCTCGTCGAGGCTCGCCATCAGCTCTCTGGCGCGGTCCTCGGTACCGGCGAGCGCGCGGAGCCCCTTGCGCGGGCCCGAGCGGACGATCGCCGGGTTGGCGCCGAGGACGACCGGCGTCGCGGAGACGAGCCGTCCGCCGTCGAGCGTGAAGTTCAGGCACAGGTGGTGCCCCTCGAGGCGCCAGCCCCAGCTTCCCTTGCCGCCTGGCGTGCCGAAGACGCTGACGAAGTACGATTCCGGATCGCGGGAGAAGCGGCGGTTCGGACCTTCGATTTGCGCCAGGATCCCCTCGAGTTCCCGGACCGTGTGCACGGTCTCGTAGCCGATGCTGCTCAAGCCTGCCTTCAGGAGGCCGTTCACGCGCTCGCGCGACGCCTTCGACATGGCGCTGAGCGGGAGACCTTTGCGAGTCGAGCGGCGATTCGCCTCGCGCGGCACGAAGTGCCAGTTGATGCGCTCAGCGTCGCCGTACGCGAAGGATGCCTTCGAGCGCGCGTCGGCGTCGAGAGAGTCGAGCAGCGCGTCGGCCGAGCGCGCCATCGCGGCGCCTGCCGTGGCGGCGGGATCGGCGGCACCCGCGCGGGGCGTGGAGAAGTCGATCAGTCGGGGCAGGACGAATGCAGCGGCGAGCAGCAGGACGCTCGCCGCGAAAGTGGCTTTCCGCATCGGGATCCTCATCGGCAGGAGGGCTCGAAAGCCCATTCTCGACGGACTATTGAACAACACTCCCGACAGTATATTCGCGAGGATCCGGCTCGCGGTAGCTTCGTCTCGACGGCAGGGAGGCCGCGCGGGGGCTACCCGACTGCTACCGTCGTCCCTTGCGCATCGCCTCGATCAGGCTCATTACGTCCCACGCCTCTTCGCGCGAAGCGGTCTCGAACTGGACGAGCCAGTACGTCGCCTTGCCCTCGGTGCGGCGGTAGAGGCGGAGATCCGGGTCGCCGCCGCCGGGTGGTGGGAGAGCGTTCCGATCGCTCTTCGCATCCCTCTTCGCGTCGCTCCTCGCATCCCTCTTCGCCCCGCTCTTCGTATCGGGTGTGGCAGGAGGAGTCGCGCGGCCCGTCGCCTCGTCCGGCGGCGTCCGCAGCAGACTGCCGCGCTTGCGGGTGCGCGAGAGCTTGCGCTGCACCCAGTAGACCTTCTCGCCGCGGAAGGTGTCCTCGCTCAGATAGAGCTTGTGTCCACCGAGGATCTTCGACGCCGTCTGGAACGACAGGGTCTTGAGCGGCTCGTCGATGCGGATTCTCTCGTTCACCGACACGCCGCCGGCGATGTAAACCGCGCGAGCGTTCGAGTCGGCGAGGCCTTGCAGCACCTCGAGCAGCAGGACCGTCCCGGCGCGCAGGTCGATCGCGCTCGTGCGGCGCAGCGAGCGCGGCGCCACGCGTACGGTCTCCGCAGCGTCGTCCGCGAAGACCGCCGGGCGGCGATCCGCCGAGCCGAGCCACCAACCGACAGCCAGCGCCACGAGGACGAGGACCGCGACGAGCGATCGACGGGTGACGGTGGAGAGAACGCGTGTCATGGCAGCCTCCTGCGATGGGACCGGCGGGGATCAGCGCCGCAGAGTGCGGTCGGATCGCCGCGCGTCGAGCGCATTGTGCGCGGTGACGTCCGTGTAGTCCAACGAAGGGGCGCGGAATCGGAGAATCCCTGCTCGCGACGGTCGGCCGCATCCGCCCGGGGCGAGCCGGCGCCGACCGGCAGACAAAAAAAACGCCCGGGCGTGCGAGGACGAACCTCGCACGCCCGGGCTGAGCTTGAGCGGCGCTTCGATCAGCCGTTCGAGAGCGGGCAGCCGCGCTCGTTGAGGCGCTCGAGCACGTTCTTCAGGTCTTCGTAGTCCCGCTTCGATCCGGGGAACACCGTGTTGAACGCGTCGATGATCTCGGCCGGAGTCAAGCCCGCGTCGACATCGGGGTGAGCGGCGTTGAGCAGGGCCGCGACCGCGTGGCGACCGAGGGCCTTCAGCGCATTGTCAGGGCCCTTGCCGCCCCTGCCGCCCTTGCCGCCCTTGCCGCATGTGCCGCACTTGCCGCGCTTGCCGCGCTTGCCGCGCTTGCCGCGCTTGCCGTGCTTGCACTTGCCGGCCGTGCCGGACTTGCCGCGCAGCACCTCGTCGAGCGTCCAGCCGGGGAACGCGTCGTCGAACACGTCGTCGAAGAGCGTGTCGCGTTCGTACGCTGCCGGCCAGTGGGCGCGAGGAGACTTCCAGTAGCCGGGCGTGCAGCCGTCGTCGTCTCCGGCAGGCGGCGGCTCGACGGGCACCACGGTCACGATCACCTCGTCCGTCGCCGAGCAGTCCCCGGGATCACCCATCACGGTGACCGTGTTCGTCGTGGTCTCCTCGATGAAGACCTCGATGCTCAGAACCACGGTCGCGCCCGGGTCGATCGACGCGATCGGGCTGTCCGGATGCTCGCCGAAGACGCTGTCGATCACCGAGACGTTCGTTGCCGGGACATCGCCGTTGTTGGTGATCCGATACGTGTAGCGCGTGACGGCACCGAGTTTCGCGTCGTCACAACGCCGTCGCTCCGCAACGACGATCTCGCACGCGTCCGCCGAGTCGTCGCCGGTCGGGTCGGGCGTCTCGCCGACCGTGCCGCCGTTGGTGCTCGTCACCTCGACGATGCGGTGGGCGCCGTACTGGTGGCCGACGTTCACCGGCTGCGAGCAGGAGGTGTGGAACCGGGCGAACTGGATAAGTCGGCCGCAGCGGTCGTCGTCGTAGACGAAGATTCGCGTATCGCCGCCGAGCCGATCGGCACCGGCGTTCGCCGCGTCGATCGTGTACGTCGCGCCGACGTCGACCCAGCCGCGGAACCAGATCTTCGCGTTGCGATTTCTCGGGTCGCTCTTGTCAGCCGAGATGATGTAGACCCGGTCCGGCAGCGGAGCGTCGATGCTGTCGCAGTCCGTCTTGTCCGGGTCCTGCGGGGTGACCGTCGCGCGGCAGTCCTCGCCCGTGTAGCGCATGACGAGGCGGACGACCTTGCCGTCGCAGTCGTTGCCGCCGCTGGGCGGATCGACGACGATCTCGCACCTCGCGTCCACCGAGAGGTCGCAGGCTGCCGGCTGCACGACGCAGAAGTCGGCGTCGAGATACACGTCACCGGAGTGGAGCGTGATGTCCAGAATCGGCGCACAGCTGCCGAGAACCTTGCCGGCGGGGATCGAGCTCTCGTCGATGCTGACGTCGCAGCGACCCGGCGGCACGCTCTCGAACAGGTACTGTCCGCGATCGTCGGTCACTGCCGCCCCGACGAGGTCATCGGCGGTGCCGATCTGACCGTCGTCGCCTGCGCAGACGATACGGACCGTGACGCCTTCGACGCCGGGCTCGCCCGGGTCCTGCACGCCATCGTCGTCGAGATCGCAGTAGACGAAGTCGCCGACCGTGGCCGGCGGCGGGAACGTGAAGCAGAAGTCGGCGTCGAGGTAGCTCTGCGCCGGCTGCAGGTCGACCTCGACCACGGGCGGACACTGGCCGAGGATCTTGCCGCGCGGCCCGGTGCTCTCGTCGACGGCAGCGCGGCACAGGCCGGGCGGGATGTCGCCGAACAGGTACGAGCCGTCCGCCGCGGTCATCGTCATCCGAACGACGTCGTCGGCCGTATCGAGCAAGCCGTCTTCACCGGCGCAGGTGAGGACGACGCGCACGTCGCCGATGCCCTCCTCGCCGGGATCCTGGACGCCGTCATCGTCGTCGTCGCAGTAGACGAAGTCGCCGATCTCGCCGGGCGGCGGGTTCTTCACGCAGAAGTCGGCGTCGAGGAAGATCTCGGCCGGGGCGAGGTCGATGTCGAAGGCGACCGGACACTGACCGACGAGCTTGTCGGTGGGAATCGAGCTGGGTGCTCCTCTGGTTCTCCGCGTCAGGCGGCATTACTCGTACCGCCCACGGG
>CAYMRB010000338.1:0-11356 GCA_964392615.1 uncultured Planctomycetia bacterium
TCAACGATGCGCGAGGCAACCCGATCGAGATCGCCGCGGTGATCGTGTGGCGCGTCACCAATACGGCGAAGGCGCTCTTCGACGTCGACGACTACGAGGAGTTCGTGTCGATCCAGAGCGAGACCGCGCTGCGCGGTCTCGCCACCCGCTTCCCGTACGACATCCACGACTCGGACGCGGTGTCGCTCCGCGGCAGCCCGACCGAGGTCGTGGCCACGCTCAAGAACGAGGTCGAGGAGCGCCTCGAGGTCGCGGGCGTGGAGGTGCTCGAAGCGCGGTTGAGTCACCTGGCGTACGCGCCCGAAATCGCGCAGGCGATGCTACGGCGCCAGCAGGCCGAGGCGATCATCGCGGCGCGCCAGAAGATCGTCGAAGGCGCGGTCGGCATGGTTCACATGGCGCTCGAGCAACTCAGCGAGCAGAACATCGTCGAGCTGGACGAGGAGCGCAAGGCGACGATGGTCAACAACCTGCTCGTCGTGCTGACCTCCGAGCAGGAGAGCCAACCCGTCTTGAATGCGGGCTCCCTCTACTGATCCTCACGCGACGACCGTGGCTGAGAAGAAACGATTCCTATTGCGCGTCGATCCGCGCCTCCACGCCGCCATCGAGCGGTGGGCTGCTGACGAGCTCCGCAGCGTCAACGCCCAGATCGAATTCGTCCTGCGGGAGTCGCTACGCCGTGCGGGCCGACTCCCGCGGGATGACGATCCACGGCCGGACGCGGAGCCGCAGAAGCCGCCGCACGACGGATAGCGCTCGCTCGCGGCATCGCCGGGTCGCCGCCTGGACATCACGGACGGCGTCCGTACAATCCGTTCTCCCACGCAACCCGAGGAAGTACGGAGAACGATGCCCGAGATCACGCGCGACGCCCGACAGGACGACCTCGTCGTACGCCAGAGCCCGATCCACGGCCGCGGCCTGTTCGCGGCGAGCCGCATCCACGCAGACAGCCTGATCGGCACCTACGAGGGCCCCCGCACGCGCGACGACGGTCCGTGGGTTCTGTGGATCGCCGAGGATGGCGACGAGCCGTGGGGAATCGACGGTCGCAACGAGCTTCGCTTCGTCAACCACTCCCCGGAGCCAAACGCGGTGTTCCGTGGCGAAGAGCTCTGGTCCCTGCGCCCGATCGCGCCGGGCGAGGAGATCACGCACCACTACGGCGACGACTGGGACTGACGCCGGCTCCCGGATTCCCGGATCAGAAGCCGCAGTTGTTTGGACAGCCCTCGATCCGCACGCAGTCCGTGCCGAGCGTCGGTGCCGGTCCCGCCTGAAAGAGGTAGCCGAGCAGGTACGACACGTCGGAGATGTCGACGCCTTCGTCTCCGTTGACGTCGAGTAGCACGCGAGCGCCGCCCTCGCTCAGATCGTCGTCGCAAAGGGGCGGCAACTCACCGACGAACAGCCGCCGCACGAGCGAGAACGCGTCGGAAACGTCGATCCGGCCGTCTTGATTGCCGTCACCCGGCAGCTGCCGTCCCCCGAGCGGCGGGAAGCCGTCGTCGCCGGCGCCAGGGGTGCCGTGCGGAAACGAGCCCGCGGCCCAGCCCTCCATCTCGTCCCACATGCGCTGCGGCCCGTTCGGGTCGCGAATCGTCAAGGAGTCGCCCAGGCCGTCGGTGGACGGGTACCAGGTGTCCTCGAACGCGAAGCCGAGGATCGGCTCGTCGAGCGGCCCGCGAAGCGCTAGGATTTCCCCGTCGTTGTCGAGGCGTCCCGCATACTGTCCGGCGATCAGCATCGATGCGGTATCGTAGCGCGTCGCGAACGCCTCCTCGTTCTCGACGACGACGACGTAGTCGCCCGAGAGCAGGGTCATCGCGGGGAACGTGAACTCGACTGCGGCGGTTAGCGAGAACCCCTCGAGCGCGATCGGCGTCGGACCCACGTTCTGCAGCTCGATGAACTCGAAGTCATCGTCGGAGTGCGGGCTGCCCTCCGGCGGGTCGGCCGGGTGGTAGTGGAGCTCGGTGATGACGAGCCGCGGCAGCTCCGTGTAGTACGTCGCGCCGTTCGGCGCGCTCCAGTCGGAGGAGCTCACACGGGTCCGCGCGACGGCGCGCGCGTTCCCGTTCAGCGAAACCGCGCCGGTGTAGCGAACCGCATCGGGCGCGATGCCACCGCCGGGCGCCCGCGGATCGCGGCCATCGAGCGTGTAGTAGATCGATCCCTCCGACGAGGTCATCGTCAGATTGAAGCCGGGCGAGATCTGCCCGGGCGGACGGTTGAACCGCGGTACCGGCGCGAACTGGCCGTCGATCCATTCGGCCCGCGTCGTCAGCCAGTTCTTCATCGAGTTGATGTGATTGCGCCACGAGGAGAGCGATGCCTGCCCCCACCTGGCGTTGTCGCGCGCGATCGAGCCCTCGATCTCGAAGGCCATGAAGTCGATGATCGAGCGCATATTGCTGTCGGAGACCGGCCCCTGGCGGTGCTCGTGCCAGCGATCGCGCCAGAGCTGCCAGAAGTCGACATCGTCGAACAGCCGCTCCCACCACGGGTAGTCGAAGAACCTCGTGGCGTCCCCCGTGCCGTACCAGGTGCGCGGATCGTTGTCGCGGCCGTCGGTCGAGTCCATCGAGCGGTCGAAGTCCCAAATCGGGCCAAACTCGATTTTTCCCTGGCGCGATTTGTAGAAGTACGCGCTCAGACGCAGCGCGTCGACGTTCTTCGGCAGCACGTTCAGAATGCTGTGATCGACCCAGGACTCGGGATCGATGTAGCGCCGATACCCGACGTCCGGATCGCGGTAGTTCGCGCCCTGCAGCGCCGAGTAGAAGGTGTTGAAGTGGTCCGTGGACCACTGCGCCTGTGGGCCGGTGACCTCCTCCTCCTTCGGGTAGACCCAGCGAATCGTCTGGTTGGCGGCGCGGAAACCCGAGTCGCCCGGATCGGCGCGGTCGATCTTCCACATATAGCCGCCGGCGATTTCGGGTTCGCTGTCGTGACTCGGCGTCAGACGCTCCACGTCGACGCGATCCGGACCGCGCTTGATGCTCTCCATGAACGTGTAGAGCCCGACGTAGTCCGATTGTGCGAGCGAGCCGCCGCCCGTGTTCACGAAGACCTCGCAAAACTCTGTCCGCGTCGCGTAGCGACCAACCTGGTTGCTGAGCTCGTAGATGAACGCGTTGCGGATGTGCGCGCGATCGAAGTTGTACGCGCCGTAGAGGATCCAGTCCGACTCGCTCGGCAGACCGAGTGGCGACAGGTCCTTGTCCTCGTTGCTCTCGTCCCAGAACTCGAAGCGGTAGGCCTTCTTCGGCCGTCCCGCCGTGCTCGAGCCTCGCGTGCGGATGCCGCCGCGCGATTGCAGCGCCGCGGCTCCGCTCAGCTGCGTCGCACCGCCGGACGGCTCGTAGATCGCGATGAAGCACGGCTGGAACCCGTTTCCGGGCACGCTACCGGCACCGAAGTTGTCGACGATGACGATCGGCAGCTGCGACTCGAAACTCTCGACGTCGGCCGCGAGGCGGATGTAGCTCCGACTCGTCAGAGGACTCACAGCGCCGTCGGGCTCGAACACGCGAGCGCGGATCTGGGTGCTTGCCGACAGGTTGAACGGCCCGGTGTACTCGGTCGATGACGACGTCGGCACCGAGCCGTCCGTCGTGTATCGAACCGTGCCGGTCCCGGACGGCGCAGCCATCTGGATCCGCAGATTGCCGGTGAACACGCGGCTCGTCGGCACGACTGTCGGCGGCATCGTGATGCCGGGAGCGCCCGGCAGGTTCGCCGACCCCGGCGTCGGCTGCGGGAAGTAGAGAACCGTGTCGCGGTCGAGATCTCCCGAATCCAACCCCTCGAGCTCCGCCTGGCACAGGAAGTCCGAGCTGCCGAGGTTGTCGTTGAGCCCGTGGATCGCCAGGACGTTCAAGCCGTCGCGCAGGAATGCGCCGCCACCAGCGACGACGAACTCCTCGAACTGCACAGCGTCGCCGTCGTCGTGCAAGTTGGTCGCCCCCGAGTTCCAGGACGCAACCGCCGGCGCGTTCCCGCTCGCGATGCGCTCACCGTTGAGGTACGCGATGAATCCGTCGTCGTAGCGCATCCGCAGCACGAGGCCGCTCAGACCCGTCGCATCGGGGAGGGTGAACGGCACGCGGATGTAGCACGTCATCGAGACGTCCTCCATCTCGTCGCGCACGTCGAGATCGATGTAGGGCTCGTATCCCGAGCCGCGCTCGTAGCCGACGCCGAGGGAGCCGTCGAGCCAGCCCGAGTCGTCGAACCCCGGCAGCAGCCAGCTCGTTCCGAGGTTGCCGTTCGGCGGGACAAACGCCCTCGCGTCGACATCCGCTGCGACGAGCGGCACCACCGTCGCGTTCTGCGCCAAACCGTACGAGAAGTCCGTGACCTGCTCGGGGTACGGCGCGAACGAGAACAGCGCGGTCTCGCCATCCGGCGCGATCAACCCGAGAAACGCCGGCGCCGTCTCGAGCCGGAAGTTCGCGTGCAACTCCGAGCTCGGATCGCGGCGGTCCTTGTCCGAGCAGAACACGAGCAGAAAGCCGCTCGGCGGAACCTCGACCGACGGGAAACGCCACTTGGTGAGGTCGAGACCGTCGTCGGTCAGATAGCACCCGCCGATGTCGACGGCATCCGCCCCGGCGTTGTAGATCTCGACGAAGTCGGACGAGTCGCCGTCCTCGTCGCGCACGATGGATCGGTTCGAGGCGAGAAACTCGCTGATGACGAGGTCCTCGAGGTCCGCGAAGGCGCGGGAACCGGGAGTGACCAGGCTAGCGATCCAGGCGGCTGCGATGACAGGCAGACGGTAACGCATGTTCCGACGATACTCCGAGACTGTATACGGCGGGGCCGCCGCCTCGCGCGCCCGCGCGATCGGACCGACCCGAACCCCCGACGTGAAGGTCCCGTAAAGAATATCCGCCACCGCGCGGCCACCGAAGGGATTTCGCGGTAGAGGTCGCCCCTCCCCGCCCGACGCCCCGTCCTGGTAGACTGGCGCATAGGCTGCCCGCTCGAGTCTGTCTACGGTGGACGCTCTGGGCGGGAAGCCTATGCGTGCGGAGTCGGAGCTGACCGCGTCGCGCCCGCCCCCCGGAGGCCAACCGGCAAGCGGCAGCTCAACTCCGCGTCGAACCGGCCACCGGGCCGCACGGAAGCGCACGCTTTCGAGGAGTTAGAACCCCGCATGAGCGCGCCACCTCGCGTCCTCGTCGTCGGTAGCGTCAACATGGACATGGTGCTCGCAGCCGACCATTTCCCGACCGGAGGCGAAACCGTCGTCGCCGACGCCATGAACCTCTTTCCCGGCGGCAAGGGCGCCAATCAGGCCGTCGCGGCCGCGCGCCTCGGAGCTGGCGTGAGCTTCGTCGGACGCGTCGGCGCGGACGCGTGGGGCGACGAGCTCGTCGGGAAGCTCGTGGAGAACGGCGTCGACACACGACATGTCCGGCGCGACGAGAGCCCGACCGGCACGGCCGTGATCGTCGTCGAGCCGCACGGCGAAAACCGCATCGTCGTCGTGCCCGGGGCGAACGCGGGCGTCTGCCCCACCGACGTCGACGCGGCGTTCGCGGACGACGCAGCGTATGACGCGATCCTGCTGCAGCTCGAGGTGCCGCTCTCGACGGTGCGCCACGCGATCGCGTGTGGCGGCGAGCGCGGCATTCCGGTCGTCCTCGATGCAGGACCGCCGCAGCCCGTGCCGCTCGATGATCTGCGCGGGCTCGCGGTGCTGTCGCCGAACGAGACGGAGACCGAAGCGCTGACCGGAATCCGCGTCGACGACTTCGACTCGGCGCGCCGCGCGGCGACGCTCCTCGAAGAGCGGACCGGCGCGCAGCACGTCGTCTTGAAGCTCGGCGCCGACGGGTCGCTCTACCGCGAGGGCGACGAGTGGACTCGCGCGCCGGCACACGAGGTCGACGCGGTGGACACGACGGCTGCCGGCGACAGCTACACGGCCGCGCTGACGATCGAGCTCGGTCGCGGCCAGCCACTCGGCGACAGCGTGTCGGTGGCCAGCGCCGCCGGGGCCTTCGCCGTCACGCGGCTCGGCGCGCAACCATCGCTGCCGACGCGCGCGGAGGTCGACGAGTTCCTCGCCGCACGGCGCCCTCACGGAAACTCGTGAGGCGACTCCGCGCATGACCGACGCGCTCTTCACTCACGTCGAACGGGTGCAGGGAACGGCACCATGGGGCCGCGTCCTCGACGCAGGCACGGGGCGCGACTCGCTGCGTTGGATCAGCGGACTGACGACGGAACGCTGGACGGCGGTCACCGCGGACGATGCGCGCGCGCGGCGCCTCGAGCGCGAGTTCCGCCGCGACTCGCGACCGAACGATCGCGTGATCGCGGGCAATTGGACCGATCCGACGCTGCTCGCGGGGGAAGTCTTCGATGTCGTGCTCGCGGACTACCTCGTCGGTGCGATCGATCGTTTCGCCCCGTACTTCCAATATCGCTTCCTCGAGCGCATCCGCCCCCACGTCGGCAAGCGGCTGTACGCCATCGGCCTCGAGCCTTTCGGCGAGCCGCCGACACCGGGCGCGCGGCTGATCCTCGACGTCGCCGAGCTGCGCGACGCCTGTATCCTGCACGCCGGACACCGCCCCCATCGCGAGTACCCGCTCGACTGGATGCTCGACAACCTGCCTCGCGCGGATTTCTACGTCGAAGACGTTCGCGTCTTTCCGATCGTCTGGGGCATGAAGTACGTGCGCGAACAGCTCGAGGTGTGCCGTGGCAAGCTACCCGTCATCGCCGACCGCGCGCTCGTCCGCGGCCTCGAGCACCGCATCGCGAAGCTCGACAAGACCGCCAAGGCATCGTACGAGGTACGGCAGGGAGTGCAGTTCGGATCGGACTGGGTGATCTCGAGCCGCCCGGCAGACAGATGACGGTTCCGTGACACGGATCGCGTACGCTGAGGGCTCAGCGCGGAGTCGCAGCGGCCGCCACCGGAGAGAGATCCGTGCATCGGACGATCGGGATCGCGCTCGTCGTTTCTGCCGTCGTGGGCCTGACGGTGCTGCTCGTCGTCTGGCCGGCGCCCACCTCCGATACGGTCGCTCCCCCCGAGTTCAGCCGCGATCGCGGTCTCTATCGGCAGACCTTCGAGGTCTCCCTCTCGTCGTCGACTCCCGGCGCGACGATCCACTACACGATGGACGGTCGCGCGCCGACCGCAAGGAGCCCGGCATGGGAGGCACCGCTCGTGGTCGATCGGACGACGTGCGTGCGAGCGATCGCGTTGCGGGCCGACCTGAAGCCCTCTCGTGTCGTCACCCGGACCTTCATCCTCCTCGACGACGCCCTATCGCAGAAGCGCCCCGCGGAGTACCCGAACGGCGACTACGAAATGGATCCCGACGTCGTCCGCGCCGGGCCGTTCCGCGATCGCGACGGTGAACTGTTCGACGTGGCCGACGCGCTGCGGGCGATTCCGACGATGTCCGTCGTCATGGATCCTGCGGCTCTGTTCGGTCGCCGGGGGATCTACTCGAATCCCGGCGAGCAAGGGGCGGCGTGGGAACGACCGGCATCGATCGAGTACATCGACCCGGCCGGCTCCGGCTTCCAGGTCGACTGCGGCATCCGCATGCACGGTGGGTGGAGCCGCAGCCCCGAGTTCGTGAAGCACTCGTTCCGCCTCTACTTCCGCAAGCGCTACGGGCCGGCGAAGCTGCGCTATCCGCTCTTTCCCGATACCGAGGTCGAGCACTTCGACAAGCTCGTCCTGCGCGCCGGCTCCGACGACAGCTGGGTCAATCCGTTCAACGGGTGGATGCTGCCCATGGCGCAGTACCTGCGCGACCAGTTCGCGCGCGACACGCAGAGGGACATGGGCCGGCTGGCACCGCACGGGCGCTTCGTCCACCTCTACCTCAACGGCCTGTACTGGGGTCTGTACAACTGCATCGGGAGGCCCGACGCCGACTTCCTCTCCGCCCATCTCGGCGGCGATGACGGCGAGTTCGACGTGATCAAGACTGGCGGCGACGTCCAGGACGGTGATCGCGTCGCGTGGGACACAGCACTGCACCTCACCGATACCGACCTGTCGTCGGACGCCGCGTACCGCGAGATGCGGCAGTACATCGACGTCGACAATCTGATCGACTACTGCCTCGTCAACATCTACATCGCGAATGTCGACTGGCCCCACAACAACTGGTGTACGGGGCGACGGCGCCAGACCGGAGCGGGATTCCTGTTCTTCTCGTGGGATGCGGAAGAGGTGCTGTACCACCCTCCCAACCCCGAGGTGGACGTCTACTGCGACCGAACGGGGGTCGACGCCGACGGCTCGCCGGGCAGGCTGTACGCTCGCCTCAGACAGAACGCCGAGTTTCGGCTGCGCTGCGCCGATCGCGCACACGCGCACTTCTTTCGAGGCGGAGCCCTGACGCCCGAGGCCGTCGACGCTCGCTGGATGGCCCGTGCCGCGGAGATCGACCGGGCCATCGTCGCCGAGTCGGCCCGCTGGGGCGATCTGCACCGAGAGGAGCCCTTCACGCGCGACGGAGAATGGCTCGCGGAGCAGCGCTACTTGAGAACGCGCTATTTCGCGGTGGAGCGTGGCCAGAATCGCTCGGAGATCGTCTTGAGCCAATTGCGCGCCGCTGGCCTCTATCCCGAGGTCGCGGCGCCGAGATTCGACCTCGACAAGAGCGATGTCGGTAGCGTTGCCCGGCTGACGATCACCGCACCGGAGTCGGGAGTCGTCTACTCACCGCTCGTGGCGACCGGAGCCTCGTGTCGCGTGCTGGTTCCCGCGAACGGCGCCCTGGGACAGGCGTGGACGGCCGCGGACTTCGACGATCGCCGCTGGATCGAAGGGACCACCGCTGTCGGCTACGAGCGACAGGACGGCTACGAGGAGCTGATCGGCACGGATGTCGGGGATCGCCTCGAGCACTCCGATCAGTCGACGTTCATCCGCATCGGCTTCGAGGTGGCGGCCCTCGATCCGATCGTTTCGCTGCGGCTCAAGATGCGATACGACGACGGCTTCGTCGCGTATCTGAACGGGGTCGAGATCGCGCGGCGGAACGCCCCGGACTCGCCAGCCTGGAGCTCCGCAGCGACGAGCGATCACGAGGCCGAGGCCTACGAGACTTGCGAAGTCGGCGACGCCGCTCGCCGCGCCCTTCGCGCCGGCGCGAACGTGCTGGCGATCCAAGGGTTGAACAGCGACAACCTGTCGAGCTCCGACTTCCTGATCCTGCCGCAGCTCGAGGCCGGCTTCGACGCGGGGGACCCGTCGCCGCACGTGGCGATCCACTACACGCTCGACGGCACCGATCCGCGGCTTGCGGGCGGCGCTGTCGCGCCGACAGCCGCCACCTACACCTCTCCGATCGCGCTGCCGGCCGACGTCACGGTGAGGGCGCGCGTGCGAAATCGGGGCCAGTGGAGCGCTCTCGCCGAGGTCGGACCGCTGCGCGAACGATAGACCGCGACGCGCGGAACCGGACTACTCCGCGAGCAAGGCCTCCACCGCCCGCTCGACCTCGCGATTCGCGAGATCGGCCACGCGCAGCTTGCCCTCGCGATCGATGAGGTAGTAGTCCGGATAGCCGTCGACCTTCCACGCCTTGACGGTCTGGCCGGCGTCATCGACCGCGATCGGGTAGTCGATCCCCTCCGATTCGACGAACGCGGCGACCTTCTCCGCTTTCGAGCTCGTGTGGATGCCGAGTACGACGAGGCCGCGATCGCGGTGCTTCGTCCAGAGCTTCTTCAGCTTCGGAATCGCGGCGCGGCATGGGCCGCACCACGTGCCCCAGAAGTCGATCAGCACGACCTTGCCGCGCAGCCTGTCGAGCACCAGCGGCTCCCCCGCCGTGTTGTGCCACGACTCGATGAACAACGCGGGAGGCGCGCGATTCTCCATCGCGTCCTTGGCCGCCTTCGTCGCGTCGCGCCGCTCGCGGCGAAACGCCGTCGCTCTTCGCTTCGGCGCCGCGGTGGCCGTGCCGAGCCCCTCGATCCACTGACGCACGACGCGCAGCGCCTTCTCGTCGCGCAGCGCGGTCGCGAACGTCGGCATCTGCTGCGGTCCGCGACGGTTCATGCGCAGGAGGAGCTCCGACCGCTCCGGGTGCCCCGGAGCGATGACCTTCGAGTCCGCCGGTCCGAGACGCCCCTGCCCCGGCTCGTGGTCGACGAGGAACGCATCGGCGAGCGGCGTGTGATAGCGCAGATCCGCCTGCGCGCTCGCCGCACCACCGGGAGCGTGGCACATTGCGCAGTTGACCTCGAGGTACGCGCGCGCCAGCCGATCGAGCGGCACGGTGTCATGCTCCCAGTCCGGGTACGCCTCGAGCCCCGGGACCGCGCCGAGCCTCTCGGTGAACACGCCGAGGCCGTCGAGCACCGCGAGCTGGTGGGCGCGAGCGCCCCCGTAGTCGTGCACGCGATTCAGCTGCCGCGTGTTGAGGCCGAGCGCCGACCCCGCTTGCTCGGTGTGGCAGGTCGCGCAGTCGGAGCGGCTCGGGAAGTACCAGCTCTGCTCGATGTCTCCCGCGGGCGTCGCGACCTCGACCGTCGTCTCGAGCGCGGCGTCGAGCAGCGTCGCATCGCTGCGGTCGGCATTCCATCGGTACGTGTAGCCGGTCCAACCGCGGTCGGCATGCACGAGGAGACGCGTCTCGAGCAGGTGCTCGTCGCCCGGCTTCGCGGGCTCGCCGCCACCGCGCCGGCGCGGCAGCGCGAACGTCTTGACGAGGACCGTGCCGACCGGGAACTTCCACGGCCCGCGCGCGCTGAACTCGACGCTGCCGGCCTTCGGCAGCGCGAGCCAGCGCCGCTTGGCGGCGTGGTCCGACCAGAGCGGCACGTTGACCGAGTACGGGATCAGCCCCGGCGCCGGCTCGAGCCCGTCGCTCGAAGCGACGAAGAGCCCGGTTTCGGACAGTCGGCGCGGGAATCGCGGCAGGCTGTCGGCCCTCGCGGTCGCTTCCGGAGCGGCGCGGCGAAAGCGCCAGATGTGACCGTCGAACGCGCAGAAGCACACCTCGCCGTCCTCGTCCTCGCCGAACGCGCTGACCGGCAGCTTCGTCGTCGCGATCAGCTCGTTCGTCGTCGCCACCTTGCCGTCGTAGCGCAGCGCCCACACGTTGAAGCTCGCGTAGTCCGCGTACAGGTACGCGCCGAACAGCTCGGGCAATCGCTCGCCGCGGTACACGACGCCACCGGTGATCGACTTGCCGTCGCGGTGGTGGTACTCGTGAACGGGATCGATCAGCGCATCGGTGCTCGGCGCGGTCTTCGGGTTGAACGCGTGGCGACCTTCGCGGGCGTTCCAGCCGTAGTTGCCGCCCTTGACGATGATGTTGATCTCCTCCCACAGCCCCTGGCCGACGTCGCC
>CAYMRB010000339.1:0-11315 GCA_964392615.1 uncultured Planctomycetia bacterium
GAAGACGCTGGACGAGCTCGGCGTCGACGATGCTCCGCCTCTGAGCGTCGAGGAGAAGAGCGCACGCATCGCCGACCTGCTCGCATCGCGATCCGGCATCTACCACCCGGCGGCGTTCGAGACACCCAAGATGAAGACCCAGCGGCCGGCGCGTGGCAGCCGTCGGCCGGGCGACGTGTTCTGGTACAACAACTGGGACTTCAACGCGTTGCTGACGATCTTCGAGCAGGAGACGGGGACGAAGATCTTCGCCGAGTTTCGCGAGCGTCTGGCTCGACCGCTCGGCATGGAGGACTTTCGACTGCACGACGGGTACTACCACTTGGAGGCGGAGCACTCGATCCACTCCGCCTATCCGTTCCGCATGTCGAGTCGAGACCTGGCTCGATTCGGTTTGCTGTATCTGCGTCGCGGCAAGTGGCGTGAGCGGCAGTTGATCTCCGAGGAGTGGGTTCGCGACAGCGTCAGATCGCATCTCCGGGAGACGGACCAGAAGTCGAGCTCGCTCTACGGCTACGGGCTTCTGTGGTGGCGCGTCGTCGACGGACCGATGCGCGACGTCGGCATGTACTCGGCGCTCGGGTACGGCGGCCACGCGATCGATGTGGTGCCGGCAGCGGACCTCGTCGTCGTGCATCGCGTCGACACGTACTGGGACGTGACGCCGTCGTTTCGTGATGGCAAGAAGAGCCGCGTCGGCCGGGCAGCGCGTTTCGCCCTGGTGGACAAGATCCTCCGAGCGCGCGTCGGACCGCCCGATGCGAACGCGCGGCTGGTGCCGTTCGCGTCGAAGCGCGCGCAGGACATCGGGGCGGCGACGCCGGTGCCTTCGAGCGATATCGCTTCGTACGCCGGCGAGTACGCGTTCGATGGCTATCAGCTCGCGATCGCGACGACCGACAACGGAACGCTGCAGCTCGAGGGCCCGGCGGTGGGGAGGTACGGTCTGCTGCCGCGATCCGCGACGGAGTTCCTGATCGAGGACGCGCGCGTTCCGCTGACCTTCGAGGTCGACGAGGGCGGACGGTCGGTCGCGATGACGATTCGCGTCTCGCCGCGAACGAGCTATCGAGGTGTTCGGACAAGGCGGGGGAGCGAGGGGGACGGCGAGGCCGAGTCCGAGTCCGAGTCCGAGTCCGATACCGACTCCGATACCGACTCCGATACCGATACCGATACCGACTCCGATACCGACTCCGATACCGACTCCGATACCGACTCCGATACCGATACCGACTCCGATACCGAGCCCTGCCCTACTTCGCTTCCCCCTTGCGCCGCACGAGGGCTGACCAGGCCCACGGGCCGTTCTTGCGGTTGGGATCCCTCGACTCGAAGCGCATCTCCCGGAGCCACACGAAGTCCCACGTCGCGGCGTAGTCGTTGACGAGCTCCGTCTCGTCGACGCGCGGCGGGCCGTAGTGCCGTGGCTCGTTCGCGTTGCCGGCCAGGATCAGGAAGTGCGTGCCGGGACGGGAGAGCCGATTCACGCCGGCCACGAAACCCTTGGCGTCGTAGCCGCGGACGTGGTGGTAGCAGCCGCGGTCGAAGATGAGGTCGAACGGACCGACCGGCGGCAGAGCGACCGCGTCGGCCAGGAGCCAACGCACCTCGACCTTCGCCGCACGAGCGCGGCGCTCCCCGAGAGCCAGCGCGGTCGGCGCGATGTCGATGGCGGTCACCTCGAAGCCCTGGCTCGCGAGGTAGACCGCGTTCGTTCCCGTGCCGCAACCGATGACGAGCGCGCGTCCCGTCCGCACGGTCTTCGACTCGACCAGGCTGGTCAGCTCGCTCGCCGGGCGTCCGACGTCCCAGCCGGGCGCGCCGCTGCGTCGGTACGCGCTGTCCCAACGATCGAGCTGGCGGACGCCTTCCTGTCCGTGTGGCAAGATCCCGGCGGCCAGCACGCGTTTGGCGAGCACCTCGTCGCCGCCCTTCGACACTGCGATCGTGCCGGAGCCGTGCGGCGGCAGCGTGATCTCGAACGTGCGAGCTCCGCTGGTCACCTTGACTGTCAGGACGCCGTTCTTGTCGATCGCCGCGACCGTGCCTCCCTTGCCGCCGACTCCCAGCGCGACGAGGAAGCGTGCACCGCCTTTCGGTCGGATTCGGAAGCCCGCCGTCGCCACATGGGCGTCGCCGGCGCGCTGCACCGTGAAGCCCTTACCGGGCAACAGCGCGTGTGCGTCGATGCTCGTGTCGCCCGCGCCTACGGTGAAGCCCGTCGCGTTGATCGCGGGGGCCTCTTCGCAGGCCAACTTCCACGACGCGTCGCGGGACTGCGTGGTGTCGAGAACGATGAACGTCGCCGGCTTGCAGAACACGATGCGGCGATCGCCGTTCGACAGGGCGCCGCGGACATAGACGAAGTGCGCGTGCTCCTCGTATGCGAGAATTCGGTCGACGCCGAGACTCGCGACCGGCGGCAAGTCGTCGGCGTACCGCGAGAAGCGTTGCGCCAGGGCAACGACATCGGTCGACCGCATCGGGTCGGCGGCGAGAAGGGCGCTCGGAACGAGCGCTATTCCGACGAGCGCGGTGATGAGCGCCGGAGCTCGCAGTCTGCCGATGTTCATAGGGCCGTTCGCTGCGTGGATCGTGTCGGTCATGGTCAGCGTTTCCGTTCGGGCTGCGAGGGGGGAGCCTTACGACGCTTCGGAGTCTTCTCTCCGCCGTTCTTCGGTGTCACGGCCTGGGCTGCGAGTCGATCGTAGCGAGCGCGCAGGTCCTTCGCGCGTTCCGCGTTCTGCGCCGCGACGTCGTTCCAGACGTGGGCCAGTCTTTCATAACCCGCTGCCGCAGAGAAGCGTTTTCGACCGCTTCGCGGCCGGGGCGACACGTGGCTCGGCCTGCTCGCGCTACGGCCGTGTACGCTCGCCACGCTGCAGCTTCTGGACAAGCTCGAGACCCGCACGGGCGCGCTCGAAACCGGGCCGCGCCGAGAGAGCGCGTTGGAAGTGCTCCGCGGCTTTCTCCAGGATGCCGTACGCTCCGAGCATCGAGGCGTAGTCGCAGTGAATCTCTGCCGCGGCGGGCGATTGCGTCAGGGCGCTCTCGTAGTAGAACGCCGCCTGCTCGGGCTCCTGACGGCGCTGGTATTCGAGGGCCAGCGCGTGGCACTTCCCGGTGAGCTCGGTGCGGAGCCTCGTCTGCACCTTCGCGTTCGTAGCCCGCTCCGCAGCAAGATGCAGGTACGGCAACGCGCGTTCCGGTAGGCGGCCCTCGAACTGTCGTGCCATAAACTCGGCCATGGACGCCTCGTCGACGGGTCGCGTGAACCAGCTGCCCGCGAAGGGTGGGGCGAGTTGGTGGAGCTCGGCATCGCTCGCGCTGATCATGAGCCGCGTGTCCTTGATGAGCTCCGCCGATGCCAGAGGCCCGCGATAGATCGCCACGGCGCGCCCTTCGCCGTCGAGCAAGAACGCGACCGGCACCGCTGCGGCGATCGTGCGATCGAACAGCGCTGTTTCGAACTGCCGCATGGCGTCGAGCGACGCGGCATCGACAAATCCCCACGCGAACGGCACTCGCCAGCGCGCGATCAAGTCACGGGCCTTGTTCGTACGACTCGCGCCTGCGGCACCGAGCGCGTCCACGGAGAGTGCGAGCACGGTCACGCCGGCCTTGCGCAGCGATTCTTCGGCGTCGGCGAGGCCCTTCAGCTCGACCGCGCAATGCGGGCAGTCAGCGGCCCAGAGCAGCACGAGGAGCGCTCCCCGGATGGGGCTCGCATCCTTCGGCCCGCCGGCGGCGTCGCGATAGGACGGCATCGGGAACGGGATCCTGCGCGGCAGAATGACCCGCGCACGCCCTCGCGGCGTCGACAGCACCGGCGGCGCGATGGTGGCTTTCGTCTCGAGAGCGCTCGCCGCTGTCGGTCGCGTCGAGCGGGGCTGCCACGGCGCGGCCGCGCCGCTGCCCTGCTTCAGCACGTAACGTCCTCCCGGAGCGACTCCCGTGAAGGTCTCCCGCCCGGAGTCGCGGCCCGACCAGAGCACGGTCACGGTCGCGATTTCGTCGGCACCGTCGAGCCCGAACTGGAGCCACTTGCTCGACTGCGACAGGAAGAGATCCCCGGCGCGCACCGACTTGACGAGTCGCCGCCTCGGCGCGTCGGCGTCGAGCGGCGCGCGACTCCGTCGTGGCACGACCTCGACCACCGCACCGACGCCATCTCGATTGCTCGACGTCCCCTCGAGACGCAGGGCCACGTAGCTGCGCCGTCGGGCGTCGAGCTGATTCGCCATGAAGCGAAGTCTCGGTGCGGTCCGATTGCGGAACCAGAGATCGAGGTCGCCGTCGTGGTCCCAATCGACGACCGCGATCGCTCGGCTGTCATCGGCGAAGTCGAGGCCGCTGACGTGCGAGATGTTCGCGAACCGCGTGGCGCCATCGAGCGACGAAGCGGTGTTCAGATAGCAGCAGTTCTTCTCACGGCCGCTCCACGACTTTCCGTCGCGAACGAGCTGCATGATCGCGGCCCATGCGGTGCCGTACTTCTCGGCGTCGCTGCGGTTCGATTCGTCAGCCGTCGATTGCGACACTACCTGTCGCCATAAGAATCTTCACAAGTCGACGGAGCCCGTGTTCGTCAAGAAGCCGTTCGCGACGACGATGTCCTCCCACCCGTCGTTGTCGATGTCGACAAGCGCGGAGCTCCACGCCCAGCGCCCCATCATCGCGCCGGATGCCGCGCTCAGATCATCGAAGGCCGACGAGTCGTTGCGCGCGACGAGGAGCGAGTTGCCGCGCGCCATGCGCCGCAACCCCGCGACCATCGAGTCCCCTCGCCCCGGTGCGAAATTCCGCTGGAAGGCGATCCGGCCGCCGGCGGACGAGAACATGTTGCCGACGTGAAGGTCGGGTCGGCCATCGCGATTGACGTCGCCCCACGCCACCGACATTCCCGCCGCGATATCCTCGACGCCCGATTCGGCGGCGACGTCGACGAAGCGTCGCCTGCCGCTCGACTCCGGCGCGTTGCGGACGACGTCGTTGCGGTAGAGGTTGTTGCGGCCGAAGTCGTTGGCGACGTAGAGGTCGGGATCGCCGTCGCGGTCGTAATCCTCCCACGCGGCGGCGAAGCTCCAGCGCGAGTCCCTGTCGAGCCCGACATCGGCAGTGACGTCGGCGAATCGGAACGACCCGAAGTTCTCGAGGAGCACGTTGCGGCCGCCGTTCTCCGCGTCGTGAAACGGGATCGGCGAGCGTGCCTCGAAGCCGCGCGCTCCCGAGGCACCGCCGCGACCCGCGTAGACGCAGACGTGAACGTCGAGATCGCCATCGCCATCGTAATCGGCCGCGGCGAGCCCGAACGGATAGGCGGCGCCCATGTGTCCGCCTCGAATGGCGAACTTGCCCGCGCCGTCGTTCTCCGCGAAGACGACGGCCGCGATCGTCGCAACGACCAAGTCCTGGTCGCCGTCGTTGTCGAGATCGACCAGGAGCGCCGCGCGGGAGTCTTCGAGCCAGTCGACGCTCGACTCCGCCGAGACGTCTGCGACCGTGCCGTCCGGCTTCTGAACGTAGAGGCGATTCGGCAGGCTGCCGCCGTCGCAGACGTACAGGTCCTCGAGGCCGTCGCCGTTCACGTCACCGACGGCGAGGCCATGGTGTCCGGTCAAGTGCATGTCGCCGAGACGTGTGACGCGCTCCGACCAGTACTCGATGCCGCGCAGCTGCTGCGAACGATAGGACGGAGGCGCATTCGCGAAGACCGCGGCGGTCGCGTCACCGAAGAGGTGGGGGACTGGAGCCGTCGCGGGTTCGACGACCGCCTCCTCGTGAGCAACCACCCGGATGCCGGTCAGCGTCGGCTTCGTCTTCGCCTTCGCATCATCCTCTGGGCGTCGCCACGTGCAGGTCCAGGTCGCGTTCGCTTGCCGCAAGCCTCCACCTCGCGACAATCGTCCGACGACTTCGACGAGGGCGCGCGTCGTGAACAGCCGCCGCGCGTCCGCGGGCAGCTCGACCGCGATCGGCTTGATGCGAACGTCGACACTCTCCCGATCGAGGCCGTCGCGAAGCGAACGTAGCGTTGCGGGCAGCGCAGCGACATCGACGGACTTCGCTCGCGGCGTCGCCGGTGGAGTCCATCGGGAGACGACGAGGCGGCCGCTTCGATGGTAGGGGCGCAGCGGGCTCGGTCGCAGCGGCGCGGATCGGAACTCCGGTGCGACGAGCTCATCGAGCGCGAGCGTTTCCGGGGCACCGAGCAGGCGAGCGAGCTGCTTTTTCGCGGCGCTGCTGAGCTCCTCGGTGACCCAATCGTCTCCGGGAGTCAGCTTGGCGGCTTCCTGGTCGATCGCGGAAGCCTCCCGGTTCGACTCCGGTGCGATCCGCGACATCGCGTCAACGCGCTCGACGCTGGGCGCCCGATCCGGCCGCGACGTGCGTGTCATGCGAAGAGCTACGAGCTCGTCGCGCGGTGGTCTCGAACTCTGAACGCGACCGACATCGTCTCGCGGCCGCTCGGCCTCGTCGCAGCCCGCGGTGACGAGCGCGCCGGTCATCACGACGAGTGTGATCGTTTCACGAAGCATCCTGCCACCTCCTGCTGTTCAAGCGTCGGTACCACGAGAAGTAGAGCGCGACAAGGGCTGCGACCGCGATCAACGCGCACGTGCCAGCTGCCGCGTGCCAGTGGCCGACGAGATACATCGGCAGCAGGTAGACCGACGACAGGGCTATCGAGCCGAGCACCACGTTGAGCGCGATGCGCGCGGCGGAGCCCGTGCCGCCGTCGCTGTCGTCCGCTCGCACCGTCTAGCTGCGACGCACCGGCCCCCACAGGCCCTTCGGGCGCACATCGCCCCAGACCCGCTGCAAGCTCTCGCCCGCTACGGGTCGAGTCACGAGCGAGCCGACGACGCAGCCGACGAGCGCGACGGCGTTGAGCGCGGGGCCGTACACGTACGCCGGAATCTCGCCGAGGGGTGGCTCGTCGAACCACCGATTGTGAGCGAACACGACGAGCGAGGCGACCATCGCGGAGAACGTCCCGGAAGCATAGCCCCAGCCGTTCAGGCGCCACCAATACCATCGCAGCACGTTCGGCAGCGCGAGTGCGCTCATCAGGCCGATGATGATCCACTCCCAGATCTCGACGACCGTCTTCGCGTTCATGCCGATTGCGATACCGGCCAGGACCAATCCGACGGTCATGCCGTAGCTCCAGATGACCAGCCGTCGTTCGCTCCAGCGCGGCGCGAGCGGTTGGAGAAGGTCGCGTGTCAGGATCGACACGGTGCTGTTCACCGTCGAGCTGAAGGTCGACATGAACGCCGCGAGGAGGCCGACGATGAGGAGACCGCGCACGCCGTGCGGAACGAGGTCGCGGATGACGATCGGCAGCGCCTTCTCGTGATCCGTCAGTCCGTTGCCGGCGTCTCCGCCGCCGAGATTCCCGACCAGGGCGAGATACGCGATGCCCGCGACCATCGCGAACCGAAGAATGAGAAAGACGCCCCAGCCGGCCCCGGCGAGCGCGGCGTCGCGGCCGGTGCGGGCGGCGAGGTAGCGCTGCTCCCCGTAGGATCCCCCGGTGCCGCCGAAGCTGAGCACGAGGCCGTTGAAGACCCACAGGAAGCACATCGGCAGGAAGTAGTGCAGCGTTCCCGTCGCGCGCGGCAGACTCTCGAAGTACGAGCCGGCCTCCGCGGTTCGTTCGACGGTCCACGAGGGCAGCCAATCGTCGCCGACCACGGCATGGAGCGCGTCGGCGTCGATGTGCAGATACGCGATCACGCCGATGACGAGCCCCCCGACGTTCAGGAGGACCGCCTGGATCACGTCGGTCACGATGACGCTGCGGAAGCCGCCGATCACGACGTAGACGGTCGTGACAGCCACGAGCCCCAACGCGCACTGGTGCGCGGTGAGCGGCAGGTACTCCGAGGCGAACTTCCCGACGCCGACGAACGCGTAGCCGATGGCGAAGACCTGATAGACGACGGCCATCAACGCGGCCGCTCCGCGCGCCGTCTTGCCTCCGGCGTCGTCTCCGAAGCGCGCACGGATGAGCTCGGCCGCCGTCAGCACGCCCGTGCGGCGAATCCACTGCGCCATGTAGCTCATCAGGAACGCGCCGTTGAGAAACGCGAACGTCCAGAACACCCAGTACGACCGGATGCCGAGCGCCATGACGACGGATACCATCCAGATCGTGCCGGCGACGTCGAAGTTCGACACCGAGCCCGACATCGCGAGAGCCCACCACGGTGCCTTGCGGTCGCCGAGGAAGTACGACTTCAAGTTGCGCGCGGTGCGGCGATAGCTCCAGAAGCCGACGGCGAGCACGACGACGAGGTAGACCACGACGAGCGACCCGTCGAATGGCGAGAGGCGGACCATGGGCTCCGACGCGTCTGCGAGCAGGAGAGATCTCAGCATACGGAGCCTCTCTGTCTCGCGGATGTCGCGCGTACGCCGGTCAGGCTGCGAGCCGGGAGCTCGAGCGCTATGCGGCCGTCGAGGAGCTCCACCGGGGGGCCGTCCTCACCGTGAGGGGACGAGCGACGCGCAGCCGTGAACGCGAGAGCCGACGAGCCGATTCGCACCGTCTGCGGCTCGTCTGTCGGATTGCTCAGGAGAAGGACGACGTCGTCGGCACGCTCGCCGTCGCGCTCCAGATCGGCCAGGAACACCGCGGGGTTGTCGAGGTCGATCCAGGTCTCCGATCGCGGCGGTTGAGCCCGTACGACGGGGTGCCATTCGAGCGGTGTCGCGCAGGAGGCGAGACGGAACGCGTCGGCGACGTCGAAGGCTCGGGAGCTGGCGAGCTCGAAGCGGAAGCGCTGCACGCCGGGCTGGCTCGCCGGGAAGTTCGTGTCCCAGTACGTGTTCATCGGCCACGGCAGCAGCAGGCAGCGATCGCGTGGGACGCGTTCGAGGCGCTTCCCGAAGTGAAAGTCTCCGATCTGCACCATCGGCGCATCCGGGGTCGACAGGACGACGCACTGGCCAGCGTCGTGCACGGCGACCCAGCTGCCAGCCGTGACGTAGTCGCGCATCGCGCCCTGGAGCTGCTCCTCGTCGAGTTCGACGCTCTGTCCGGCGGTGTCGTAGTGGGCGCGCCAATCGCGCAGCGCGAGTGGAATCGCGAAGTACACGCTCTCGGGGTCGAGGCTCTCGGCTCTGTGAAAACTCGCGTCGACGACGATCGCCTTGCGGTGCGTCGGCAGCGAGATCTCGACGCGAAGGTCGGTCGCACCGGGGACGGCCGTCCAGTGCTGGATGAACGTCGGGCCGAGCGGTCCGTCGCGCACCTCGAATCGGTGCGGATCGCCGGCGCCGATGCGCTGCGCCGGCCAGTCGGGTTTCCAGCCCGATTGCATGTGCACGGCGAGCTTGAGGAAGTCGGTCTCGAAGAGCGCGTCGCGTCGACGGTACTTCGGGTTTCCCGTGTGGCGGTCCGGATCGACCGACTCGTTCACGTAGCCGAAGAACGCGTGCTCGGACGAGCGGTCGAAGATGTCGCGATCGAGCTCACGGTCGAGCACGCGCAGCACGCGCCCCGTGTCGCGGTCGTACTCGACGCGATAGCAGGGCGACTCGAGCGCGCCGTCGGGTTCGAGAGCCGGCGCGGGTTCGACGATCGGCAAGTCGTCGAGCGCGATCTGCCGTACACCGTACGCCGGCACCCGCACCGGACCGACCTCACGCTCCTCGTCGCTCATCAAGTGTGCGGGTTCGACCTCGAGGCAATGCACGCGTCCCGCGAAGTGCTGCCAGTCGCCGGTCGCGAGCCGCGTCGGCAGGCGGATCGTCTCGACGCGATCGACCGGACCGGGATTGAAGACGAGCAGGCTGTCAGCGCTGTGCGCGACGGCCGGATTGTCGCAGTAGGTCTCGAACGCCTCGCGTAGCAGGAAGCCCGTCCAGCTCCGCGCTTCCCACGCGAGCTGCGCCTTGTGGCAGAACTGGGCCGGGACGTCGTCTGACGCGTGATTCCACGTCGTGCTCCAATTACCCCACGTGTGCTCGTCCCAGAACAGCACACCGTGCCATGCGTCCCGTCTCTTTTCGTCGAATCGATACGACGGGCGTGCGCAGAGGGCGTTGATCGCCTCCGCGGTTCGCAGCCGCAGCTTGGTGCGCCGGTTGATCCGCGTTTCGCGTGCGGACGACGCGCAGCCGAAGTTCCACGCGTCCGGCCAATCGCCGCGATGGACGGCGGCGCGGTCGCGATCCGCCTCGATGCGCGCGGCGAGTTGATCCGTCGTGACGAAGCGGATCCGCGGTTCGCGCCCTTCGTCGTTCCAGCGGCGCACCCCTTCTGCCATCCAAGGGCTCGGGGGGTTGTTGTCGACGAAGTCGAAGTGCGTCGCCGACAGGACGATGAAATCGTGAGGGTAGTCCGCGGGGAGCAGTGTGAGGTAGCGCTCCAGGCCCGCCTGCATGCGGTCGGTATCGCGGTGGTGCGGTTCGAGCCAGCGTTCGAGCGAGCTATAGTGCTCCGCGTTGAACACCAGGATCTCGCTGCCGTCGGGACCCTGCCACCGAAACAACAGCGGGCGGTGCAGCGGGGTGCAGCCGAAGTGCGTGTTGATGCCGATCAGGAGCGCATCGACGCCACACTCGCGAAGCAGGCCGCAGAAGGGCCACGCGACGCCGTTGACGTCGTGCTGGATCGCCATGCGGATCGGCACATCGAGTCGCTCGCGCAGCTCGCGAATCGGCCGCAGGCTACGGGCGAGCTGTGCCGCATCGTAGAGCGGAGTCATGTTGCACAGAGCACCGGCGACGCCGATCTGCCCGGCGCGGGCCAGAGCGCGAAAGCGATCGATCTGCGACGACGGCGCGCGTTCCAGCCAATCGAGGACCGGCGCCGTGACCTCGCACGTCCAGCGCACGCGCGACGCGTCGTCGAGGTCGGCGGTCGCCTCGCAGAGGTCGAGCGCGTCATCGATGAAACGCCGATGCAGGTCCCACACCACCGGCTGCGGGTGGGTGTAGCCGATGTCCGTGTGCGTGTGGTGAACGACCAGAATCTCGCGGAGTTGCATGACTCGATGTCCCCGATCGCGCGCTCTGCTCTGAGGCCATCGCAGGGTATCCGTTCGGGCCGAGATTCGGAAGGTCGGGACGGTGACGAGTCCGTCTGAGTCCGACTCACTCCGACGCCGACACCGACTCCGACACCGACACCGACTCCGACTCCGACACCGACACCGAGTCCGAGTCCGAGTCCGAGTCCGACTCCGACTCCGACTCCGACTCCGACACCGACGCCGACACCGACTCCGACACCGACTCCGACACCGACTCCGACTCCGATTTTTAGTATTAGTCGTACACCGAGTCCGACACCGAGT
>CAYMRB010000340.1:0-11304 GCA_964392615.1 uncultured Planctomycetia bacterium
ACGCAAAGGCGCAAAGCTCGCAAAGAAGAGAAGTCGATCCGCAGCGACCGACCTGTTTGCGCTTCCTCACTTGTTCGCGCGCCGCTGTCCGGCGAGACTGAGCGCATTCGTTCGGTTCCCAAGTTGCCAGGAGCTCCGCCGTGCCGTCTCGACTCCCGTTGACGTCCGCTCTCGCCATCGCGCTCGTCCTCGTCCTCGGCAGCACCTTGTGCGCCGACGATTGGCCGACCTACCGTCGCGACGTCCATCGCAGCGGCGTGACCTCGGAGAAGATCGACGCGACTCGGCTGCGCACAGCGTGGAGCTGGCAGTCGCCTCTGCCGCCGCACCCCGCGTGGGCCGGGCCCGCGAAGTGGGATGCGTTTGCCGGCATTCGCGGTCTGCGGTCGATGCGCGACTACGACCGCGCGTTCCACGTCAGCGTCGTCGGCGACCGCGTCTGGTTCGGCTCGTCGTCCGACGATTCGGTGCACTGTCTCGACGCGCGGACCGGCGAGGAGCGGTGGGTCTTCACGACGGACGGTCCCGTGCGCATCGCGCCGACGGTGTCCGGCAGCCGCGTGTACTTCGGATCGGACGATGGACACGCTTACTGCGTCAACGCGGCCGACGGCACGCTCGTCTGGAAGGCCGCGCCGCCGGAGCTGCCCGAGCGCTCGCCGCTCATTCTCGCGCACGGCCGGCCGATTCCGTTCTGGCCGTGCCGCACCGGTGTGCTCGTGGCCGGTGGCACCGCGTACTTCGGCAACTCGATGCTGCCGTGGAAGGACTCGTGGCTGACGGCGGTCGATGCGCGATCCGGTGCGATCGATGGCGCGGGGCGCTTCTCGCGTCGATTGCCGTCGTTGACCCTCGAGGGATCGCTGCTGGCGACCGGCGATCGATTGATCGCGCCGCAGGGCCGCGTCCCACCGCTCTTCTTTGCGCGCGCGGACGGCAAGCCGCTCGGCGGGCTCAAGGGGGGCGGAGGGTGCTTCGTCCTGGTGACGGACGACGCGCGCGTCCTGCACGGTCCGGGGAACAAGACCGGCTGGATCACCGACAGCGATGCGACAAGTCGCGCGACGATCGCGACCTACAAGCGCGGCAACGCGATGGTTGTCGCAGGCGGCAAGGCGTGGCTGCTGACCGATACCTCGCTCGCATCGATCGACCGCGCGCAGAAGAAGCCGCTCTGGTCGATCGAGTGCGAGTTTCCCCTCGCGCTGATCCTCGCCGGCGACACGCTCTTCGCCGGCGGCGTCGATCACGTCGGCGCGTTCGACGCGGCGACGGGCAGACGTCTGTGGATCGGTCCCGTCGAAGGGAGAGCGCACGGCCTCGCGGTCGCGGCGGGCACGCTGTTCGTCAGCACCGACGAGGGGCGCATCTACGCGTTCGCTCCAGGCGACGCGGTGATCGCGCCGGAGGTCGCGACGACGGAGCCCGCCGCGCTGCCGGTGCGTCCCGTCTCGAAGTTCGCGAGCCGCGGACTCTTGAGCCGCTGGGTCCTCCAGAACGGTTCTGTGCGCGGTCGCGCGGTGAAGGACGTCGCCGGTCGCTCTGACGCCAAGGTGCTCGGCGCGGCGCGACTCGCATCGACCGGCGATGGCTCCGACGCGCCGCAGGCGCTCGAGCTCGACGGCGACACGGCCAGCGTGCTCGTGCGCTCGAACCTCGTTCCGGCGCAGGCCGCGGGCGTGCTGCCGCGAGAGACGATGTCGGCCGCCGCGTGGGTGCGCATCGATCGAACGCAGCGCTGGGGATCGATCGTCGGCGCGTTCCAGGACAACGGCGGCTACGAGAAGGGCTGGATCCTCGGCTACGGCGACTCGCGATTCACGTTCGCGCTGTGCGGGACCGGTGGCGCGGCGCGGCTGACGTACCTCGCCGCCGGCCGCGATTTCGAGCTCGGCCGCTGGCACCACGTCGTCGGCACGTACGACGGTCGCGAGATGAAGATCTGGGTCGACGGCTAGCTCGCCGCTTCGTCGCTCGAGCAGCACGGCGCGATCGACTACCCGCCGAAGCTCTTCTACGAGATCGGCGCCTACCACGACGACGACGAGTACTTCCGTCTGATCGGTGCGGTCCACGAGGTCCGTGTGTGGGACCGACCTCTGAGCGCAGCGGAGATTGCCGCGCAGGCGCGCGAGAAGCGCTTCCCGCGGCAGCAGAAACGCATCGCGCTCGAGCTGGCGGCCGGGCCGTTCCTGCGCTTCACCGGCGACGGAGGCGCGATCGTCACCTGGGAGACGAAAGAGCCATCGCCGACCGTGCTCGAGTGGGGGCTCGATTCGACCTCGCGTCAGCGCGTGGAGACGAGCGGTCTGCGAACGCAGCACGAGGCGACGCTCGCCGGACTGCGCGCCGATCGACGCTATACCTACCTCGTCCATGCTCGCAGCGGCGACGGTGACAAGACCGGCGTCACAGCGGAGTACGAGTGCGATACGTTCTTCGACTTCCACTTCCCGACGCTGCCGGAGCGCCCGGACCCGTGGCCGCAGAATGACGCGACGCGAAAGCTCTGTTCGACTGCCGCCGAACGCATCCTCGGAAACTGCGGCGTCGATCGCGGCGTGTGCCTCGTCGTCGACTCCGGCGACGGTCGTCTCGCCTACGAGATCGCGCGGCGCAGCGGGTTCACCGTCATCGCGGTCGATACCGATGCCGCCGCTGTCGAACGCTCGCGACGGCGGTTGCTCGCGGCGGGCCTGTACGGTCGCAAGGTCACGGTCCTTCACGTCGAGTCGCTCGCGGAGCTGCCGTTCACCGGCCAGTTCGCGAATCTCGTCGTCGTCGCCGGCATGGTGACGAGCGAACGCACGGACGCCGATGCGCGCGAGATCGCCCGCGTGCTGCGGCCTTTCGGCGGCGTCGCGTACGTCGGCCGACCGGATGCGGCCCCGGGCGTCGATCGTTGGTCGCAACAGGCGATCACGGCGTGGTTGCGCGGGACCGGTCTCGAGGTCGAAGACGCCAGCGACGCCGCCGGTGTGTGGGCGAAGGTGACGCGCGGCGCGCTGCCGAACGCGGGAGTCTGGACGCATCAGTACGGCCGCCCCGACAACTCCGCTTTCGGCGGCGAGGCGCTCGGCGGTGCGGCGGTCGCGAGCGATCTGGAGGTGCAGTGGATCGGTCGTCCGGGCCCGCGCGCTCAGCCGGATCGCAACGGGCGCAAGCCATCACCTCTGGCGGCGGGCGGCCGCCTCTTCGTGCAGGGACTACAACGCATCGTCGCGCTGGACGCGTTCAACGGCACCGTGCTGTGGTCGTGGGAGATTCCGCCGCTCGGTCGCTTCAACATGCCGCGCGATTGCGGCAATTGGTGCGCCGATGACGACAGCATCTACGCGGCGGTCGGCAATCGGTGCTGGCGTTTCGATGCGGCGACGGGCGCGATGTCGAAGGTCTTCGACGTTCGCGCGCCCACAGGTGACGGGGAGCACGCCGACGAGGAGCACGACTGGAGCTACCTCGCGCGGTATGACGATCACCTCATCGGCAGCGCGGTGCGCAAGGGGACCGCGTTCACGAACTTCTGGGGCGGCGGCTCGGCGGGCTGGTACGACGCGAAGAGCGGCGCGGTGACGCACAAGGTCGTCAGCGAAAACCTCTTCTCGCTATACCTGCGATCCGGCGCCGAGCGCTGGTCGTACGCGGACGGGCTGATCATCAACTCGACGATCTGCGTCGCCGACGGTCGGGCCTACTTCGTCGAGAGCCGCAATCAGGAGGTGAAGGCCGCTGACTCGCGACGCGTCGGACTGCCGGCATTGTGGAAGGATCAGCGCCTGGTCGCGCTCGACATCGAGACGGGCAATAAGGTGCTCGACGCGCCGATCGATACCGCCGACGGCACGACGGTCTTCTACATGGCGCACGGGGAGGGGCACGTCGTCGTCGTGGCGTCGGGAGGCGGACGATTCAACGTCGACGCGTTTCGCACGCGGGACGGCTCGCTCGCGTGGCAGCGCGAGTTCGGCTGGGAGAAGGACAACCACGGCGCGCACATGTCGCGACCGGCGATCGTCGGCAACCGCGTGTTCGTGCGGCCGCGGGTCTTCGATCTGCGCACGGGCGAACCGATCGGTCGTCCGGTGCCGGGCGGCGGTTGCGGCACCTATGCCGCGACGACGGGCGCGCTGTTCTTCCGCGCGGGCAATGTGACCATGTGGGATGCGGAGAAGGGCCGGACGACGAGCTGGCACCGTCTGCGCCCCGATTGCTGGCTCAGCACGATCCCGGCGAACGGCATGCTGCTGTCGCCGGAGGGCGGCGGCGGCTGCAGCTGCGGGTCATGGCTGGAGACGTCGGTCGGATTCGTCCCGGTGAAGGGCGCGTCGAAGTAGGCTCTGGATTCCACCGCGCCGCCCGCCTACCATGAAGCCCTTCGGGCAAGGCGATCGGTCTCATCCGCCGGCGACGCGCAAGTCGCGCCCGGAGCGGAAGCGAAGAAGTAGAGAAGTCGCAGAAGAAGAAGTGGAGAGACGCCATGAGAAGGCGATACGCCGGGGCGAGGTCTATTCTCGGGTTCGGTCTTCTGTTAGCGCTTTGTTGTTGCGGGCTCGCGTGCAATAGCGGCAGCCGGCACCACTCCAACCCCGGGGTGGCCCAGCAGGGCGGCGGCGGTCAAGGCGCGCAGCTCGCCACCGACGCGGTCGACGACGCCGAGGCGACGAACCAGAACGTCGCGGTCGACGTCGACGTGCTCGCCAACGACGTCGATGCCGTCGGTGGGGGGCTCACGTACGTCGCGTTCACCCAGGGCGCGAACGGCACGGTGACGCCGAACGCCGACGCGAAGTTCACGCTGCGCTACACGCCGCGGCTCCACTTCAACGGCACCGACGCGTTCACGTACACGATTCACGACGCGGCCGGCACGATCGACATCGGGACGGTCCGCATCACGGTGCGACCGGTCACGTTCGCGGTGGCGGACGTCGCCGATACGCCCGAGGACACGCCGGTCGACATCGCTGTCCTGGCCAACGACACCGACGGCGGCGGTGGGGGACTCGACATCGTCGCGGTCACGCAAGGCGCGAACGGCTCTGTCGCGATCGTCCTCAGCGATACCGTGCGCTACTCGCCCGATCCGAACTACTTCGGCCCCGATGCGTTCACGTACACGATCGAGGACGCGGCGGGTGTGCGCATGCAGGCCCGGGTCGACGTGACGGTGCAATCGGTCAACGACGAGCCGACCTTGGCGCTCGACATACCGTTCGCGCGCATCAGTCGCGGCGGGTTGTTCCGAGTGTCGGTGACGTCGGACGATCCCGACGACGTCGCGACGGTCCAGCTCTTCGCGGACGAGGACGGCGACTTCGGCACCGTCGCGGATCAATACCAGCTCGGCGGCGTGCTCACGGAGCAAGACGGAGCGACCGAGGACGTCGAGACGACGATCGCGGGAATCCCGCTCGGGACGTACACGATCTTCGGAGAGGCGCGCGACGGTGGGGCGCCACCGGTCGTCGTCGCGGCGGCGGATCGCGTCGCGTTCGCCAACGTCGGCTTCGCGGATCTGGTCGGTGGGGCGGCGTTCGATGCGGGTCAGGCGGTCGCGGTCTTCGGCGACGGATCGTGGATCGTCACGGGCATGTTCTCCGGCACTGCGGTTTTCGGTGACAGGCAGCCGAACCAGACGTTGCTCGTCTCGCGGGGCGGCACCGACGTGTTCATCGCGCGCTACCTCGCCGACGGCACGCTCGATTGGGCGCGGCAAGCCGGTGGCGCGGCCGATGACGCGGGGACGGGCGTGGCCGTGTTCCCGGACGGCTCGGCGGCCGTGACGGGAACGCTCGAGGGCGACGCGACATTCGGCGTCGGGGCGCGCGAGCGGACCGTGGCCATCTTCGGCGGTGTCGACTCGTTCGTGTCGCGATTCAACGCCGCGGGTGAGCTCGACTGGGTCGAGCTGATGGTCGGAGCGGACCTGACCGCGAGCGGCGATACCGCGCAGGGCGTCGCGTCGTTCGCGGACGGATCGCTCGTCGTGGTCGGATCGTTCGAGGACGACGTCGCGTTCCGGCTCGGCGAGCCCGATCAAGTCTTCGTGCACGCGACGGGACGAACCGACGTCTTCCTCGCGCGATACCACGCGGACGGCACGCTCGATTGGGCCGCGCGTGCGGGCGGCATCGGCGAGGATCGCGGTCAGGGCGTCGCGTCGTTTGCGGATGGATCGTGCGCGATCGTCGGCCACTTCTTCGCCGACGCCGACTTCGGCGCGGGCCGACCGGGGCGACAGATCATCACCGCGGCGGGCGTCGACGATGTCTTTGTCGCGCGCTATCGCGCCGACGGCGCGCTCGACTGGGTGCGCCGCGATGGCGGAGCCGCGGCCGAGTCGGCGTTCGGCATCGCATCGTTCGACGACGGTTCGATGGTCGTCACGGGTGACGTGTTCGGCGATGCGACGTTCGGCGCCGGCGAGGCCAACGAGACACTCCTGCGTCCGGTCGACGGTCCGGACCTCTTCGTCGCGAGGTACGCGGAGAACGGCTTGCTGGAGTGGGCGCGTTCCGACGGCGGCCAGGTCAGCGGCGCGGGCGACGGTGGTCGCGGCATCGCGGCGCTGCCGGGAGGCGCTTGCGTCGTCACCGGCTTCTTCGAGACCGACGCGACGTTCGGTGCGGGCGAGCCGGGTCAGACCGTGCTGCGAACCGCGAGCGCGAGTGACGTCTTCGTCGCGCGATATGCGACCGACGGCCGTCTCGACTGGGTCGCGCAGGGCGGCGGGCGCGACCTCGGCCGCGACGGAGATCGCGGCTTGGCCGTGGCATCGTTCCCCGACGGCGCGGTCGTGGCGACGGGCTTCTTCGACGACGAAGGAACCTTCGGCGCGGGAGATCCGAACGGCACGTCGCTCAACTCGGGACCGGCGCCCGACGCGTTCATGGCGATCTACAACGCGGACGGCGGGTTCTGATCTCGAGTCGGCTGACGATCAGTCGACCCGCACGCTGCCGAGGGCGCAGAAGCCCTCGACATCCGTTCGCTTCGTCGCGATCGGAAGAAGCACCGGCCGGTTCGCCTGAGGCGAGAAGAGCCGGAACGAGAGCGCGTACTCGCCCGCCTTCAGTTCTCGCGGTTCTCGCGGTTCTCGCGGTTCTCGCGGTTCTCGCGGCGGCTGTGGAGGAGCTCATCATGACGCATTCGACTTGGCAGGCGATATCAGAAAGGCCTCGCGCCGGGGAAGCTGCAGAGAAGAGTGACTTTTCTGTGACCGCGGGCGCGCTTTCGACCATCTATAGGAGGAAGAAAGAAGTTCGCACGCCAAGGCGCCAAGGCGCGAAGCACCCGCCGATTCCCGTTCGTTATGAGTCCATCCAACTTCGACGAGGGCTTCCGTGCGGATCTCGTCGTCGAGAGCAAGGTGATCCTCGAGCTGAAGTCGGTGCAGACGGTCTTGCCCGTACACCACAAGCAACTGCTGACCTACCTGAGGCTCGCCGAGAAACGCGTGGGCCTCCTGATCAACTTCGGGAGCGCACTGATCAAGAACGGAATCCGTCGCATCGTCCACACTCCGCGAAGTGGCTCCTCCCGTCTCCCACCGTAGCCAGTCGATCAACTCGTGACGAGCGCACCAAGACGGCGAGTCCTTCGCGCCTTTGCGTCTTGGCGTGAGAATCCCTCTTCTCTTCTCTCCTCTCCTTTCTTCTCCGAGTTCGACGTCGCCCCGATCCACCGCTATACTCGCCGAGCCTGCCTTTCGCCCACGCGCCCGCACGGTCTCGCATTCGAGCTGATCCCCGTGTCTTCACCAACGAATCCGTCCGTCGAGGCGCTCCTCGCGGAGACCTTCGGACACACCGAGTACCTCCCCGGGCAGCGCCGCGTTGTCGATCGCCTCGTCGCCGGCGAGTCCGCGCTCGCGATCTTCCCGACCGGCGGTGGCAAATCGCTTTGCTATCAGCTGCCCGCTCTGCTGTTCGACGGCTTGACGCTGGTCGTATCGCCACTCATCGCGCTGATGAAGGACCAGATCGACGCGCTCGCCGAACGTGGCGTGCGGGCCGCACGGCTCGATTCATCGCTGAGTGCCGCCGAGATCGCGGCCGTGTTCGACGACGTGCGGCGCGGCGAGTTGCGCCTTCTCTACGTCGCGCCGGAGCGGTTTCTCAACGAGCGGTTTCGCGCGGCCATTCGTCGCGTTCCCATCGCGCTCTTCGCGATCGACGAAGCGCACTGCATTTCGGAGTGGGGCCACAACTTCCGCCCCGACTACCTGAAGCTCGCCGCGTTCGCGCGCGAGCTAGGCGCCGAGCGCGTGCTCGCGCTGACCGCGACCGCCACGCCGGCCGTCGAGCGCGACATTCTCGCCGGCTTCGGCCTGCCGGAGGAGGCCAGCGTGCGGACGGGCTTCTATCGCCCGAACCTCCGCATCGTCACGACGCCCGTCACGAAGCGTGTGCGCGACGAGACGCTCGTCAGCTGTCTGCGTGCGCGGCCGCCAGGGCCGACGATCGTCTATGTGACGCTGCAACGCACCGCCGAGATCGTCGCCGACCGTCTCTCTCGCGGAGGATTCCCGGCGATCGCCTATCACGCCGGCATGGAGCCTGAGGATCGCGCCCGCGCGCAGGACGCGTTCATGGCGTCGGACCGCTCGATCGTCGTCGCGACCATCGCGTTCGGCATGGGCATCGACAAGTCCGACATCCGATACGTCTACCACTACAACTTGCCGAAGAGCCTCGAGGGCTACTCGCAGGAGATCGGCCGCGCCGGCCGTGACGGCGAGCCGTCGATCTGCGAGGTCCTCGCGTGCGCCGACGACCTGCACGCGCTCGAGAGCTTCGCATACGGTGACACGCCGGCGGCCGCCGACGTGCACGCGCTGGTCGAGGACCTGGCCGCACAGGAGCGGCAATTCGATATCGGCGTTCACGAGCTATCGGGTCGGTTCGACGTCCGGCCGCTCGTCGTTCGTACGCTGCTGACGTATCTCGAGCTCGACGGCCTGATCGAGGGCGGCACGCCGTTCTACGCGCAGTACCGCTTCGAGCCCAAGGCCTCGTCCGCCGAGATTCTGGCGCGTTACGAGGGTGACGAACGCGAGTTCCTCACCGCGGTGCTGAAGCGCGTCGTCAAGAAGCAGAAGCTGTTCCACGTCGACGTGATCGCGATCGCCGACGACATCCGTGTGTCGCGCGAGCGCGTCGTCAGCGCGCTGGATCGACTGGACGCGGCGGATCTCATCGATCTGCGCGTCGCCTCGGTGCGGCATCGCTATCGCTGGCTGGCCGAGCCCGCAGGCGTCGACGTCGCCTCGCTCGCGGCGAGCCTCACGGCGCGGCTCGAGAATCGCGAGCGGCGCGAGATCGAACGCCTGCGACAGGTGCTCGAGCTCGTCGAACACGGCGGCTGTCAGGCCTCGGCGCTCGGCGAGCACTTCGGCGAGCCGCTCGCGGAGCCGTGCGGTCATTGCTCGCACTGCGAGAACGGCGCGGCGGTCGTCGTGCCTCGGTCGCCCGAAACCGAGATCGATCCGTCGACTTGGGCCACCGCGGTCGAATACCGCGCGGAAGAGCCGCTCGCGCTCGGAGCCGACCGCGCGTTCGCTCGCTTCCTCGCCGGCGTCACGTCGCCGCGGCTCGTGCGGAGCAAGCTGACGCGCCATCCGCTCTTCGGCGCGTTCGATCGGGTGCCGTTCGAGACGCTGCTGGATCGGAGCGCAGGGGACTGAACTCGGCGGCCGAACCCGGAGGGCCAAGAAGGAACAACCACAGAGCCGCAGAGCCCACAGAGAAGAGCGAGGCAGAGAATGGGAAGACAGCCCTCCTTCTTGTCTTCTCTGTGCTACAGACGACGAGAATTGTGTTTTCCGACGAAGACTTCTGCCGCCTCCAAGTAGGATTCCTAAGGAACCCAGGAACCCAGGAAGGGAAGTGGATGCGCCCTCCCTTCCTGGGTTCCTGGGTTCCTTAGAGTTCTTTCCTCTCGGCGGCCTCGGACTTTGGGTTCCGGGCCCTCTGTGCCAATGATCGTGAGACTCCGACCAGTCCATCAATTACTATGGAAGGGCGGGCAATCGATGCGCTCGCCGATGACGAGGAGGCGTTTCACCACCTCGCGCTGCAGGGGCTCGAGAAGTACGGCGCGGAGTCCGCGGACGCCGTTCCGCGCCTGGTGGAGTGGTTGGAAAGCGGGTGCAAGGGACGCGATCTCTCACAGCTGCTGCGGACCCTCGTCGCGATCGGACCGGCCGCTGCTGCCGCGGTGCCCGAGGTCGAGAAGCTCCTCGGTCACGAGAAGTGGCTCGTCCGCTGCCTGGCGTACGAGACGCTGAAGGCGATCCGCGATGAGCCCGGCGCCCCCGCCGAGTGAGCCGCACCTCGCGTTGATCAGCATTCCTGGCTTCCTGTTGGCGCCTCCAGAGGCTCCGGCGAGGCGGGGCAGGATCCCGAAAAAAGCCGGAAAACGGCGGGGCAGCTTAAACTCAGCTTGAACTCCCGCCTGCTAAACTCGTGTGCGCGTCAGTAAGACGCCCAACAGCTTGAACGTCGGAGCACCGACAGCGCGGTCGTAGATCTGGGGTCTATCGCTGGTGCCGCGTCGGTCGGAAACACTCCCCCCACCCGGGAGCCTGGACGATTGTGTCCCGGTCGGGCCCCCAGAACGTAAGGAGAAGCAGGTATGAGGACGATCCTGTGCCTCTCGATCGCGGTTGCGCTGACGTTGGCGACCGCACAGCTCGACGCCGGCGGTCGCCGCGGTCATCGCCGCGGTCATCGCCATCACCATCACCGTGGACACGGCAACTTCGCCTGTCTGCTCGCCGAGTTTGACGTCGACGGCGACGGCGAGCTCAGCGAGGAAGAGCGTGCCGCGGCCATCGAGGCCCGACGCGCCGCGCTCCTCGCGGAGTTCGACACGGATGGCGATGGCGAGCTCAGCGAGGAAGAGCGCGCCGCCGCGAGGGAAGCCCGCAACGCGGAGCGCGAGGCCCGCCACGCCGAGCGCCTGGCCGCCATGGACACCGACGGCGACGGCGAGGTCAGCGACGAAGAGCGCGAGGCGTACCGCGCCGCGCGTCTGGCCGAGATCGACACCGACGGCGACGGCGAGATCAGTGACGAGGAGCGCGCCGCCGCGAGGGCTGCCCGCTGCGCAACCGATGGGCCGACCGAGGAAGAGGACGGCGAGGAAGCGATCATCGACGAGCTCATCCTCGGGCCGCGCGGACCTGGTGGTCCTGGCGGTCCCGGCGACGGTCCTCGCGATGGCCCCGGCGCCGGTCCCGGCGCCGGGCCCGGCGCCGGTCCCGGCGAGGGTCCGGGCGAGGGTCCTGGCGAGGGGCCTGGG
>CAYMRB010000341.1:0-11269 GCA_964392615.1 uncultured Planctomycetia bacterium
CGCTCGGGGCGACCCGGGCCGTGGTGTGGCTCCACGGCGACGACCTCGGCTCCCGACACCTGCGCGAACGACGTGGCGTGGATGTCCGCCACGAATCCGGAACCGATCAGACCGACCTGGATCGTCGACATGGGCCCTCCTCTTGCTCTTCCGTCACGGCTCGACCCGTAGTATGGCGAGATGGCCGCCTCCAGTTGAAGGGAGAACCCCAAACAGCGTGGGATTAGAGCTCCCGCCGTGCCGATCCTTTCGGTAGCATCCACCGCGCACATTCCGCCCGGAGAAACCTCGATGTTCCGATATCTCGCTGCGCTCGTCCCAGTCCTGCTGCTGGCGGTGTCCTCGTCGCACGCCGCCGACGACGTCGCGACGTTGATCGACGCGGTTCGCAAGGCGCCGCACGCAGAGCGACGCGCGCACGTGGCGAAGCTGATCAACGCCGGCCCGGAAGCTCTGTCTGCCGTGCGCAAGGCGCGTGACGGCGCACCGGCCGGAGCGGTGAAGGACGCGCTGACGCATGCGGCGCGCTGGATTCTCGCCGAGGAGCTCACGACGACGCTGCGCGCGGCGATCGAGAGCCAACTCACGTACGACGGCCAATACGACGGTCTGAAATCCGGGCCCTCCCAAGATCCTGCCCGGGGCGAGGAGACGGTCGAAGCGCTCCTCGCGCTCATCGACGACGAGAGCGTCGCCGGCGGCTTTCGGTTCGCCGCGGTGCGCGCGATCGCGGACGTCGGCGACAAGAGGCTGCTGCCTCGGCTGCGCCGTCTGCATAGCGACCTCCTGCTGCACCCGACGCTGCGCGAGGAGATCGGCGTCGTGCTCGCGGTCTTCGGTGAAACGCACGCGGTCGAGAGCGACATCCGCACCGCCAAGCGCTACGCCACGTCCACACGCGTCGACGTGCGGCTGCGCGCGCACGTCGAGCTCGCCCGCCTCTACTACCGCATCCGCGACTACAAGAAGGCGATCGAATCGTACGAGCAGATCGTGCAGATCTCGCGGCAGATCTACGACGCGCAGAAGGGGCGACTGCCGGAGTCAGCCGTGCGCCAGCTCGCGGCCGAGCTCGCGATCCGGTACTACAACGCCGCGTGTTCGAACACCCTTGGCGGCGAGCTCGACCGCGCCAAGAAGTACCTGCGCGAGGCGATCCGGCTCAATCCCGAGCACTACGCGAGCATCGAGAAGGACGGCGACCTGATCGAGCTGCGCCAGCACCCGACCTACCCTGCCTTCAAGAAGGCGCTCGGCGCGCTGTTCGAAGACGACGAGCTGTGACGGGCAGTCGACCGGCGTCTACTCGGCGTCTGTCAGACCCAGCTTCGCGTGCAGCTCCTCCGCCAGCGGCCCCCAAGATCGCAGCTCGAGGGCCTTCTGGTAGCACGCGGTGCTCTTCTCGCCGTTCGTCTCCTCGCCCTCGATGCGTTCCCAGACTCGTCCGAGGTAGTAGTACAGGCTCGCGTCGTCCGGCTCCTTGCGAATCGCGTCTTGAATGGCGGCCGACAGCGGCTCGAGTTGCTCCGCGGGCAGGTCATCCTGACACCTCGCGACGATCGACGCCTTCGCATCGATCGTCGCGGCCTTCTCCGACGCGGCGAACTCGCCCGCGATCTCCGCCAGCACGGTGTACTTCCCGGCGCTCGCCAGTTGCAGATAGACTCGCTGACGCAGGTACTCGTTGGCAGGCGCCGCATCGAGCGCGGCGCGGATCGCTGCGGCGTCCCCCCGCGCGAGCTTCGCGACGTCCGGTCCGCGGCGCTCGTCCAACGCTCGCTGGAGCGCGCCGCGATCGATGCCCGCGAGAATCGTCCGCCCCTGTGCGCCCTCGACGATCTGTGTCGCCGGACTCCAGAAGCCCTCGGTGTCATAGAGCGTGGACGCGACGACCTCGAGCGGTGAATGCACCACCGTCATGAGGCCGTCCGGCGGCTCTTGCATCCGCCTCTGCGCGAAGCGACCGGTCGCCGCCTCGCCGGGAACCCACTCGCCGCCCTGCTCCAGCCAGCCGGCGGCGAGCAGCACGGCGAGCAGCACCTCTCCCTCGCCGCTGAGCTCCATGGTCGAAGCAGCTGCCGCGCCGAGCACGCGATCGAGGTCGCGCCCCGTCGTCGGCAGAGGACGCCCGGCGAGCTCGACGGCGATCTCGTTCGCGCGCCGCGCACAGGAGCGCAAGTCGTCGGCCGCGGCGAACGGCCACCCGTCGGCCTGACCATCGAACACCCGGCGGGCGATCGCGCTCAGACGGGCCGAAGTGAACGGCATACAGAAACGACCGTGTGCGCGGACCGACTCCATCGGCACCGCCCAAGCCCGGGTCTTCGTCTCGACGCCGAGCTCGCGGCGGTGCAGCAGAACGAGCTCGTCGCCCCGCTGCTCGACGCCCGTGACGTCGGGGTCGGCGATGAGAAGCTCCGCCGCGCCGTCCGCCGCGATACGGTAGATGCCGCTCGGCTCTCCCTCGCGGCGCCCCGTGAGCAGCCAGCCATCTCCCGCCGGCGCCAACGTGGACACGGTCTCCCAACCCTCGAGCTGCCGCGCAGCGCCGCCGTCAAACGGAACGATCGCGACGTGATTCGTCGCGGGATACGACTCGACCCGCGACGCGGTGTTCGCGAGCACCGCCGTACCGGCACCGTTCGTCGCTAGATCCTGCACGCGAGTCGAGAACTCGTGCACCACGCGCTCCGTTCCGTCCTCCTGCAAGGCGATGAGTCGTTCCGGCCCGACCCAGGGCAGCTCCCCGAGCCCGGGAACGAACGGCGCGGTGCCCGGTCGCAGCAGCAGGATTCCGTTCTTGCCGCCGGGGACCACGCGATTCGCTGCGGTTCCGGTCGGCTCGGCAGTCCCCCTCTCCAGCCGTAGGACCTCCTGCCGATCGTCGACGATCACGAGGCCTGCCGGCCCCTCGGCGAACGTCAGGCTGCGTTGCCAATCCGACGCGCGGTAGAGACTCTCGGAAGTCGTGCTCGCCGCGGGCAACCGTCGCACTTCGTTGTTGCCCGCGACGATCAAGTCGTCGCCGACTCGACTCGCGCGCACGACGTAGGCGAGACCCGTGTCGCCCAGAAGCCGGGCCTTCGCGAGCAGGCGCTCGACGTACTCGTCGACGGGGCTCTCCTCCGGCTGCGCCGCGGCTCCATCGACCTCGGGAAAGGCACCGATGTTCTCGATCGGCTCGATGCGAAGCGTCGAGAAGAAGAGGTCGCGCTCCGCCCGCGGCAGATCGGACGCGCCGGGAGAGATGTACCGGATGTCGAGGGCGTTCCCGCCTCTAAGAGGCGCGACCACGAGCACGACGGCGTCGCCTTCCACGTCCATGACCGCACGCCGGCAAGCGATGGCGGAGATCTTGACATCCTCGCGGGATCGCGTCTCGAGCGCGGGCCAGTCCTCGCGCAAGTCGTCCGTCATCTCGTCAAGATACTGCTCCAGACTGCCGGAGACGTCCGCCTCGGCGATGTGGACACCGGATTCGTCGTCCAGGCTCATGAACGACGCCAGCGCGCTCTCACTGTCTTCGGGTGCGAACGCCGTGCGGCGAATCGAGAAGGAGATCCGGTAGCCCCCCCACACCACGCGCTTCGTGATCGGCCGGTGCCGTTCCTCCCACTTCGAGTCGGCCCCCGGGAACTCGAACCCGTCGACGAACGACGCGGCCTCCTCTCCCAGCGCCTCGCGTCCGTCCTTGGGGACCCACGTCCTGAACACGTACGTCAGCCCGTGGTGTGACAGAAGATCGAACCGGGTCGTCTGCTCTTCCGAACGCTCCTTGGTGTCGATCTCCTGCCACGCTCGATGCACCCCGTCCTCTTCGGCGTACTCGACGGCACGAGGGCGAACGCGCTCGCCGGATCGGGCCTCGGGGGCCATCTCCTCGAGGATGCGCTCCGCGTCGGCGCGACACTCGACGGACGTCTCGAGCTCCTGCACGATCCAGACATAGGGCTTCTTCGAGTTGCGGCCGAGCCTGCGCTCGCACAGGAACTGAACGACGTCGTCGCTCACTTCATCGCCCTCCCAGCCGTCGGGGAGCTCGATCTGCGCGCCGTGCGTGCCGATGGCCTGCGGCCCGTCACCGATCAGCTGACCACCGAGCTTGAGCCACGCGAACGCGATCGCGAACACGACGCTGATCGCGACGAGCGAGACGAGTACCCACCGAACGACGACGCGCATGGTCCGAATCTCCTGCCGTTTCCCGAATCGAGCGTCGCCCTGCCGGGGCGAGCATGACGGGACCTTACGCGACGAGGGCCTCGGAGTCCACGTCGCCGCCGCGGGGCGCGGCAGCGCGACTCCGCATCGGGACTGGGCTACTCCGCCGCGCCGTCGCCCGACTTGCTCTCGGCCTTCTTCTGCTCCGACTCGCGCCGCAGCTTGTCGAGCACTTCCTGCGGCACGTGCGGCACGTTCCGCTTCCCCGGCGTCGGATGCTTCCACGCGCGGAAGCTCCGCGTGCCGTCCTGGCGTCGCCCCCACGATTGCCCGAGAGGCACGCCGCGGAACGCCATCGCGTCGATGCGCAGACTGCCCTCCTCGGGCGGACCGAACAGGCCGACGAACTCGCCGGAGTTCGAGAGCTTGAAGCTCGTGTGACGGCCGCGGTCGAGCCCGTCGGCGTAGAAGACGACGTAGCCGCGCGGTGGCATCACGATGTCCTCGGTGATACGCCACTTCGTCGCGCGACGGCGATCATCCGTCAGATAGAACCCGCGCAACGGCACCGGCTGATCCGAGCGATTGTAGAGCTCGACGAACTCACCCGGCGCATCCGGCCCTTCCCCCGGACGCGGACAGACCTCGTTGACCACGATGTCCGGTCGCACCGGCAGCCATAGCGCGACGCGCGGCGCGCCGAGCGGATAGGTGCGCGACAACCCGCTCTGCGACTCGACGGCGAAGTAGTACTCGGTGCGCGGCCGATCGTCGCTCTTCTCGAGCACGATCGCCCAGCGGTAGCGCTCGTCATCCCAGACGAGCGGCACACGCTCGAACGCGTGATCACCCTTCGATGCACCGCCGCTCGACTCGCGGAAGTGCAGCCAGACGCGCGCGGTCTTCGCCGGTCCGTCGCGCTCTCCGGAGACGCGGAACGAGATCTCGATATCGCCGCTCTGCCGCTCCTCGACCGCATGTCGATACTCGGAGCCCGGCGGCGCAAGCGGCGCATCGACGCCCGATCGAACGAACTCCCAACCGCCCGGCTGGAACGCGGACCGACGCGACACGACGCCCGCGGACCAGTGACCGTAGAACGCGAAGTCCGCGAGCACGGACTGCGCGGCAGTGCGACCGGCGCGGCGCGTCAGCACGATCTGGCCGCCGGCACTGCGCGACGACGCCGCCTTTCCCAGCGCGACCTGCAGCCTGGCGCCAGGGCCGAGCGTTCCATCGGCCGACACGACCCGTCCGGGGCGATCGAACGACGTGCCGAGTCGATACGCGCCCAGGGAAACCGGCGCGTCGGAACGGTTGCGCAACCGGACCCATGCCGGCCCCGAGTCGGGGCGCAGCGACAGCTCCTCGATCACGACCGGCTCGGCGATCTCACGCCGCGCCTCCCGAATCGCTGCGCGGAGCGCCGCAGTTCGACGCCTGTGGCCCGCGGCGATCGCGTCCGGCCCTCGCAGGAACGAGGCGCCGCCGTCGTACGGCCACAATTCGATCTCCGCGGCCGCGGCGTCGCGAATCTCGCTCCAGAGCTCGTGCGCCATCGCCTCGACCGCGTCAGACGACAACGGCCCGGCCAGCAGCGCCTCGACGCGGTCGAGGTAGCGCGTGCGGAACCGGTCCACGCCGAAGAATCTCGTCAGGAGCACCGACCAGCCGCTGCGCATACGCGCGCCGCGCCGCAGGGTGCGCGGAAACAGGACGCGCAGCGCGGCGTCGCGGTCGAGGCCGTGAATCGTCGCGCTCCCATCGACTATGCCCCAATCGCCGTAGCGATAGTGCTGCTGCAGGAGCTCCCACTTGCCGTTGCGGGAGTCGCGCAGCAAGTAGCGCTCGTCGAACGGCAGGTCCAGCTCACCGCGCACGGCGGCGAAGGCGAGTCGGTCGATGAGACGGTCGAGGTAGAACCTCTCCTCGAGGAACCGCTCGATCTCGCCCTCGTGCAGACGGCTGAGCGCCTGCGTCAGTCGCGTCAGTGCGGTGATGTCGCCCGCCTTGCCGATGCGGATGCCGCCCGGCGTCCAGTCGTCGCGCCAGTGATCGTCCCGCGTCGCGCGTGCGAGCAGCCCGACGCGGTCGAGCCTCGTGCGCTTGCGGAACTTGCTGTCGAGCGCCTCGATATCGAAACGCAGACCCTGAAGCTGCCCGTTGACGTGCACCACGACGGGCTGCACGCGCGGCGATGCCAAACCGAGGACGCCCGCAGCCGTCGCGCTCAACCGCTCCCGCAGCAGCGTGAAGTCGCCGGCCTCCGCACTCCAGTGAACGATGGGACGCTTGCCGAGCGTCCGCACGCGGTCCTTCGTCGTGTCGACCCGCCAGCTCTTGCGCCGGTGCCAGCGGTCTGGTCGCGTGTCGAGACCGATGTCCGCGAGAAACACGCGCCCGAGATGCGAGACCTCACCCGGCGCGACAGCAGGGGGAATCTCGAGGACGGCGATCCGCCGCAATGCGTCGGCGCCGAGCCGCAGGTCGTACTCCGGCAAGCCGCCGCGACGCAGGTTCTCGGCGCGAATCGCCACGGGCTCGGACAGCGCGCTCTGCCCGCCGGCCGCACCGTAGACGCGCCCGCGGTAGAAGTACGTCGTACCGCTCGCGATCTGTCGATCGACGAAAAACGGCGTGCCGAGTGGCGTCGCGGTCAGACTGTCGTACGGCCCCTCGCGCTGCTCCGAGCGGAACACGCCGTAGCCGATCACGTCGTCGGCAAACGCGCCCCCCGCCGCTGGCGCGACGTCGAGAACGTTCGCAAGCGGCACGGCTCGACCGACGAGACGCGGCGCGGCAGGCGAAGGCGGTGTGCCGTCGACCGGCTCGTGGGGTCGAATCGCGATGGATGACACACGCGGCGGATGCGCGTCCGTGACCGCGACGAAGCGCAGGTCGAGCCAGCCGTCGAAGACCCCGACCTCGAACGAGCGTTCAAGCCACGCGAAGTCGCCGGCCGCCGCGAAGATGTCGACGTCGCGCAGCGCCTCATCGTTCTCTGCGAGCACGTCGAACACGCGCGCGCCCGGCGCCGCGACCTCCGTCTCGACCAGACCGAGCTCGACGAGATACCGACCGCGCGGCACGCGGAACGAGTACCGGAACTCGCCCTGACGCCACGTCAGCGGGCGGCCGCGATCGCCGCCGCGAAGAAACCAGGCCGGTTCCGCACCGGTCGCCGTACGACCGGTCGCCGCGACCCAGCGCCCGGCGCGGCCTCCGATGTGCCCCATGCCGCGACGCGATTCGAACGGCAGGTCGCTCACGCGCCGCACGCCCGACTCGGCGGTGTAGATGCGGCCAGCGTGGCCGCAGACGACGTCGAGCGGCAATCCCTGCGCGGCGAGGTCGCGAGACGACGCAACGAGCACGAACCACACGAGCGACGTCGCCAGCGCGGACGCCGCCGACCGGACCGAAACACCCTTCACCGCGTCTCCTCCAGCAGTGCTAGCTATCTCGCCCGGCGTCACCAGAATCATCATCGTCGCCGCCCTTCCGAGCGAGCTCCGGCGCGACCCGCGCGAGCTCGGCCGTCGCCAGACGGCGCGCTCGGTTGCGGAGCCACTCCTCGGCGAGAAGCCCTCGAACCTCGAGCTGCGCGAGGTAGATATCGTTACCGTTCGTGAATACGGTCACCGAGCCCGAGTGCGGCGCTTTCTCGGCGACTCGACTGAGCTCCAGACCACTCTGAATCGGCTGGGCCTTGTTGTTGACGCGCCACCGCAGCAACGTGCCGCCGGCGATCTCGACGGTGAATCGAAACGCGTTGCCGCGCAGCGAGGCTCCCGGGGGTCCTTCCCAGAGAAGCTCGGCTTTCGTTCGATGCAGCCCTTTGTCGCGCTCGCCGGCGAGCAGCGCGAGCGTCGGCTCCTTCATGAGATCCGGCAGCCGACGGAACATGAAACGTCCGATGCCGGGAGGCAGCTCGGGCTGGAAGATGTACCCGTTGCCGAACACGAAGTAGTCGCTCGGCGGAACGCTCGACGGGTCCTCCAGCCAGTCGCGCACTTTGACGTCAGCGGGCGTGACAGCGTCCTTCTCGTGCGTCCACAACGCGACGTTGATGTTCGCGTGGGCCGAATCGTAGCCGCCCTTCGGAACGCTGCCGGTGACCTCGATCCGGTCGTGGAACGGATTGCCATCGAGAAGACGCACCTCGCCACGCAGGCGCAGGAGCTTGCGCTTCTCGACCCACTCCACGATGGTTGTGCTGGGGAGAACCGGCCGGAAGTCGAGCAATTGCTCGCGAGTCGAGAAGTCGTACACGAGCTCGATCGTGCCGTCCTTCACCGCCTTGACGGTCGCCGCGTGGAAGAGCGTCTCCCGCGGCCGCGACGCCAGCGACGTCTCGCGCGCCCGCAGGTAGAGATCGCCGAGCGTCGCGCGGACACCGCCGCGCTCCGCGGAAGAGCCCCCGGCGGCCCGGAAGCCCGCGATGAGCTCGACGGTATCGTCGGCGATACGATTCCACAGGTCAGCGGGAACGGCCGCCTCCGATGCCGTGAGCCGCGCGTCGTCCGCAGTCAGCAGCTCGAGTCGCGCGTCGAGCCAGACGTCCTTCCAGGCATCGAGCCAGTCCTTGTACTTTCCGCTCGCGTCACCCTCAGGCGCAAGCAGCACGCGCGCGCGCTCGGGGCCCTTGCGCGCGAGAAGCAGCAGGCCGATGCCGTGGGTCACGTCCGCGGGGGACAACCCATCGCCGACCTTCACGGCCGTCGCGAGCGACTGGAGGGCAGCATCGTCGAACACGAAAACGGAGACCGCTCGCACGACACCCTTCGAGCTGGCCTCGAGTCGCACGATCGGCCCCTCGTGCCCCGCGATGCGGTATCGCCCGGCTACGGTGGGCTCGGCTCCCTCGACCCACGGCTCGACCGGCAGCTCGAGCCGCACGAGCGCACGGCTGCGATGCCGCGATTCGAGACCGGCTGTCAGACGCGTCCACACTCCGCGCACAACGCGCAACGCCTCGCGCAGGGGCGCGAGCTCCGCCTCGACCTTCGAGCGAGTCGCGTCCGTCGCGGCTCCGGCGACGGACGCAATGACTTCGTCGGCCGCCGCGAAGTCCAGCCGCGCGACGCGCTGGCCGAGCTCGCCTCGCGCACGCGCACGCGCCTCGCGGCGCGCGACGACCGCCTGGCTCGCGGCTGTGGTCTTTTCGTCAGCCGCCGCCAGCTTGGCGAGTCGGTCGTCCTTCCCGGGCAGTCGGCGCCGCGCCTCCTCGACCGCGGCGAACGCGGCCGCGAAATCACCCTGCGCGGTCAGCTCGCCGGAACGCTGAATCGCCGTGGCGGCGATCGCGTCGAGTCGCGCCCCGAGCTTCGCGATGCGCTCCGCGGCGGCGTCTGCCTCGCCGGGAGACTCCGCGACGAAGCGATCGAGCCCCTCGGCCGCCGCGCGCAGATCGTCCGCCTCGAAGGCGCGGTCGAACGCGGCGAAGGCTTTCGTGCGGATCTTGCCGACCTCGACCGCCGCCGCCTTGCGCAGCGTCGCGGCGAGCTCGTCGGCGAGCGGGCCGATCGCCGCGTCGGAGTCGACGAGCCGTTCGACGCGCGACAACGCCTCGCGCGCGGTGATCTTGCCCCGCTTCCACTCGTTCTCGATGGTGTCCCTCTTGCGCAGCGCCGCCCTGCGCTCCGCCGCCTTGCGCTGCGCGGCGACCGCCTGGGCGTCGTCGGGGCGCGGGCGTGCCGTATCGACGACCGACGGCGGCGTCCGCCCGCGCGAGTCGGGGCCCGGGTCTTGCCGACGCAATCGGCTGACAACGATGAGCGTGGCGATGAGAAGCACGATGACGATTCCGGCGCCGACGACGAGCCCGACCGGCGAGCGCTCGGTGGTGCGAGCGCGGGGTCGACCGGCGCCGCGCCCGGCATTGCGCGTCGGGGCGCGCGGCGCGGCGCGAACGGCGTCAGGCACTCGGGGCGCTGGCTTCCTCGACACGGAGCGCGGCGCCGCCGCACGAGCGCGGGACTTCCGACGCGTCGGCGCGCGAACGCGAATCGCCGCCTCCAGCGCCGCGTGGCAGTCGTCAGCGCTCGAGTACCGCGCGTCGGGATCGCGCGCCAGCATCTTCTGCACGACGCTCGACAGCTGCGCGGAGATCTCTGTCGCGACCTTGCGCAGTGGAGCCGGATCGGTGTCGAGCTTTGCCTGCAGGATGCGCTTGATCGACTCGCCGTCGTGAGGCGGCACGCCGGCGATCGAGCGGTACAGAGTCGCGCCGAGCGCGTAGACGTCCGCGCGGTGGTCGACGGAGTCGCCCCGGGCCTGCTCGGGAGCCATGTAGCGCGGCGAGCCGGCAGCTTGACCCGCCGTTCCGCCGACGAGCTGGCGCAGGTCGGCCGCGATGCCGAGATCGCCGACCTTGATCGTCCCGTCCGCAGCGATCAGGAGGTTCGCGGGCTTGATATCGCGATGGACGATGTGATTCTGCTCGGCAAAGGCGAGGGCCAGAGCCGCATCCAAAGCGGCGGCGACCGCCTCCTCCGGCGCCAGAGCACCGTCGGCGTCGAGCCACTCCTGCAGCGTGCCGCCCTCGAGGTACTCCATCGACATGAAGTACAGCTTGGCAGCCTCGGCGTCGCCGTGGCCGCCCCCGGCGGGGCTGGCGCTACCCGCGTCGTACACCTGCACGACGTTCGGATGGTTCAAGCGTCCAGCGGCGCGCGCTTCCTCCAGGAAGCGCCGGATGAACTCGTCGTCGCTCGACAGGCGCGGCGCCAGGATCTTCAGCGCGACCGGCCGATCGAGCGAGAGCTGGCGCGCGAGGTAGACCGTGCCCATGGCACCGCGGCCGAGGCGGGACTCGATCGAGTATCCGCCGAGCTCGGCGCCGATCAGCGGGTCCTCGTCCGTCGTCGAAAGGCTCAGGAGCGTGTCGGCGAGCTGGATGATGTCGCCGTGCGCGAGCTCCTGGCGCGTGATCGGGCTGTCGTTGACGATCGTGCCGTTCAGGCTGCCGCGGTCCTCGAGCACCCACCGCCCCCGCTCGATCCGCAGCACGCAGTGGACACGGGAGAGCATCGCGTCGTGGATGCGAACCGCGCACTTCTCGTCGCGTCCGATGCCGATGACGCCCGACTCGGGCAAACGGAATTGC
>CAYMRB010000342.1:0-11240 GCA_964392615.1 uncultured Planctomycetia bacterium
CGCAGGAAGTGAAAGCCCCGGACGCCCTCGTCGTCGTCGCGGATCAGCGTCGCGCCGGTGATGTCGGTGGGCATCAGGTCCGGCGTGAACTGAATGCGCTTGAACTGCAGCGTCAGCAGGTCGGCCACGGAGCTGATCAGCAGCGTCTTTGCGAGGCCGGGCACGCCGACGATCAGGCAATGCCCCTCCGAGAGGATCGACGCGAGGACCTGCGTGACGACGTGCTCCTGGCCGACGATCTTCGCCGCCAGGCGCGTGCGCAAGCCGCGCAGGATCTCTGCGTACCGCTCGACGTTCGCTCGCTCGTCCGCCGTCACTGGCACTCGTTCTTGACCTCGTTCCATACGCGATCCATCGACTCCGCGCTCGCTGCGTCGAGACCGCCGTCCTCCGTCTCGTCCAGCCGCCTCTCGAGTTCTCGGAAGCGGCTCGTGAACTTCGCCATCGCCCGTCGCAGCGCGCGATCCGGTTCGTGACCGAGTTTGCGGCAGAGGTTGACCACGGTGAAGAGGAGGTCTCCCAGCTCTTCTTCGACACGCTGCGCCTCGGGGGCTGAGCCGTTCTCGAGGAGCGCGGCGATCTCCTGTGTCTCCTCGCGCACCTTGTCGAGCACGCCTGCGGGGTCCGGCCAGTCGAATCCGTACTTCGCTGCCCGCGTCGACAGCTTGCGCGCTCGTGCCAAGGGCGGCAGGCTTCGCGGCACGCCGTCGAGACGCGAGGTGTCGCGGGCGTCCGATCCGTCTGCGTCGTCTTCCGCCGTCGCCTTCGCAGCCCGCTCGGCGGCCTTGATCTCCTCCCATTGAGCGAGGACTGCGTCCGGGTCGTCCGCGCGGCTGTTCCCGAAAACGTGTGGGTGGCGTCGGATGAGCTTGTCGTTGATGCCGGCGGCCACGTTTCCGATATCGAACGCGCTCTCCTCTTCGGCGATGCGCGTTGCGAGAAAGACCGTCATCAAGACGTCGCCGAGCTCTTCGCAGACCTCCGGTGTCGGAGCGCCGTCGGCGTCCTCCACCGCGTCCTGTACTTCGGCCGCCTCCTCGAGGACGTAGCGACTTACATCGCGCAGCGTCTGCTCGCGATCCCACGGGCAACCGCCCGGTCCCCGCAGTCGTCCGACGATCTCGTCGAGGCGCATCAGTGCGCGCTCTTTCGATGGCATGGCGCAAGATTGTACCAGGGGAACTGTTCGATTCCGATGCGAGTGTTCGAATTCGACCGGACACTTCGCCGCCTGACGCGATCCCCGATCGCGGTGCCCGTCGCGCAACGCCGCAAGCCGGCGGCACTTGCTGGCGCCCGTCGCGTTTGGCCACGGCTTTGCCATGGTCTCCGGTCGACCCCTTGACGCGCATCCCCGCTCCGGGCCTCGGCGACCCGATCGCCCGACGATCCTGGCCACGCGGTGCGGTGCGCGTCTCGACAGCCACTCGAGAGATCGATGAAGGGAGGTGATACCACCGCACGCTGCACGCGGCATTCGTCGCGAACCGGCATTTGACGTGCGATCCGCGCGCGATGCAGCGTACGGGACCGACAGTGCGCAAGAGATCCGACACGACGGCTCGGCGGCCCGTCGGGATTCCCGTTCCGCGGATCACGTCTCCTGCGGGGGCGTGAATCGACAAGGTCCAGCACAGGGACCGCGGCGGGGTCCGGGCGGAAGGCAGGCCCCCTCGCGGCCGCCGAGCCGAACGCTTTGATGCGATGGATGCGTCCGTCACGACGCGGACGAGAACGACAACCGAGAGGAAAGATGAGAACAACGCATTGCTTCATGCTCTTTATCTGCTTGGGAACCGCCCTGCTCGGGGCGGCGGACGAGAAGGTCGCAGCGGACGATCGCTCCGCGCTCGTCGTCGAGGCCGGGGACTGCAAGCTGACGTACGTCCTACCGCCGCCGCTCAGCGGCCGCCGCACGGCGACGAGAGAGGCGAGCTCGATCGCTTCCTTCACCGCCCGCCTCGACGCGCAAGCCACGCTCGGCTACCGGCGCGCGACGATCCCTCCGGGCGCGTACGAGCTCACGATCGAGCCCACGACGAAGAAGCGCTACGAGATCCTGATCCGGGCCTGGCCACCGACGAAGAAGAAGTCGGCATCGACGAAGAAGAAATCGGCGTCGACGAAGAAGAAGAAAGCGACTTCGGCGAAGAAGAAGCCGGTGAGTCAGGTCGCGGCGCGGCGTGACGTCACCGCGTCGAAGCCGGGGGCGACGGACGACTCGCGGCCGGTGCTTCTGCGCGTGCCGCTCTCGATCGCACGACCACCCGCCGACGCGAGGAAGGCAGGGGCGAAGCGAGACCTCGCGACGCTGCACGTCGAGTGGAAGGCGGTCGCTCGCGGCGAGAAGCTCCGGCTGCGGCTACGAGCCGGGCACTCGACCGGCACGGCGAACCTGCGTTGCTTCGGGAAAACCGCCGGATCCGCGTCGAAGAAGGCCAAGCCCGCGGCGCGCGGCAAGTCCGTGAAGAAGAAGACGAAGAAGAAGTAGGGGCGACATCGGTCGCGCTCCTTCCGAGATTGCAGCCCGGCGGCGGTTCTCCTATCCTGGCAGCCCGTTGTACAAGGCCATCCGGCGTGATGGCGGCCATTTCGCCCAGGCTCCAGGGCGGCCAGGATTGGAGAACCATGCCTACGATCCCCGTACTCGTCAGCGGCGCCGCCGGGCGCATGGGTCGCGAGGTGGTCGCGGCCGTCGAGGCAGAAGCCGATCTCGATCTCGTGGGACGCACCGACCTCGGCGATGAGCTGGCCGAAGCTATCGCGTCGAGCGGCGCGCGCGTCGTCGTCGATTTCACGGTGCCCGACGTCGCCGTCGAGAATGCCCGAGCGATCCTCGCGGCTGGCGCGTGTCCGGTTATCGGCACGACAGGATTCACGGCCGCGGACATCAGCGATCTTCAGGCGCGTGCGGCCGAGCTCGGTCGCGGCGGGTTGATCGCGCCGAACTTTGCGATCGGTGCCGTCCTCCTGATGAAGTACGCGGCCGATGCGGCGCGCTATCTTCCCGACGTCGAGGTCATCGAGCTGCACCACGACCAGAAGGTCGACGCGCCGTCCGGCACGGCGATCAAGACGATCGAGCTGATCCGAGCCGGCCTCGATGCGGCAGCGGGCGATGCCCCGGAGCGACCGCGCGTCGACGAGGTGGAGACAGTCGCGGGCGCGCGCGGCGGCCGTCACCTCGGCGTGCCGGTCCACAGCGTGCGGCTACCGGGATACGTCGCTCACCAAGAGGTGCTCTTCGGCGGACCCGGACAGGTGTTGAGCCTGCGGCACGACTCGATCTCGCGCACATCCTTCATGCCGGGCGTCGTGCTCGCGGTGCGCAAAGTCGTGCAGCTCGATCGCCTGTACTACGGCCTCGATCAGATCCTCGATCTGTAGGAGGCCTCCGTCGACGAACGGCCCGGATCCTGTCGCAAACCCGGCGCGATCAGTTCGCGGCGGACGGGACCCGCTCGTAGAACGGTAGCGACCGGTCGCAGCCCAGGTCGCTCGTTCCGCGCGGGGTCGTGCCGGCTTCCGGGAACGGAGCGGCCGGCGGTGTACCGCCGCCGTAGAGGAAAGTGAGGAGCGCGAGCGGGTCGTCGATGCGCACCGCGCCATCGTCGTTGACGTCGGCCGCCTCGCGACACGCTAGCGGTGCTCCGGAGAAGAGCCACTCGAGCGTCGCGACCGCGTCCTGGAGCGTCGGTGCCGCGAGTCTGCCGACGAGCGCCAGCTTGGTCTCGCGGTCCTCATCCTCGATCGTGACGAGGCGGTTCTGGTCGACGATCGACGCGTCGACGTTCCCGCGCACGAAGTGCGGCTCGAGCCAGAGAACGCGTGCCGCGACACTCCGCGGAGCGCTCGCCGGGGCGCCGTCAGCCGGGGCGCCGTCAGCCGGGGTGCCAAGGGCATCGGCGCGCAGCGCGTCCGGCACGATCTGCGGCGTCTGCAGGACGGCGGCAGCTCCCTCGCCCGGCAGCACGTCGACATCGAGGAGCTCGAAGACGAGGTCGGCGACGTGAGCGCGCAGCCTCGGCGCCGGATCGTCCGCCGGGAACCGCAGATCGAAATCGGCTCCGCTGCCGTCGGGTCGGATCCGGATCGGCAGCTCACGGCTGCCGGTGTCGACGTCGTCACCCGTGCCGACGCTACGGGCGCCGGCGAGGCGCATGATCAGCTCGTCGTAGTCGACGCCGATGCTGATCATCTCGATCTGCTCGAGATTCGTCAGGTAGACCGGCACCGTGAACAGCTGCGCGCGTTCGGTGATCGCGACGCTGCCGAACTCCACGGCGTCCGAGAAGAAGACATCGATGCTGCCCTGGCAGTAGAAGCCCTCGACTTCGACGATCTCCTCCTCGCTGGCCGGATCCGGTGCGACCTGCCGTCTGTCGCCGACGAACGTCTGCTCGAGGGGCGACTGCGTCAGAGAGGTCGGATCGTACGGCGTGAACTCGATCGGCGCGTGTACGCGGTAGGCGTCGCCGGGAACGGCGTCGAGCGAGAGGCGGAACACAAGATCGACGAGGTGCTCGCCGGCGCCGGGCGCAGGGGGAATCCTGGGTGCGCCGTTAGCCTCGAGCGTCGCCTGGATGCGGCCATCCAAGACGTCGATGCTCGGCTCGCCGGTGGTCGAGTACTCCCACGCGTTCGAGCGCGACACGACGCCGACCGGCTCGAGCCATTCGACGTCGAAGTCGATCGAGAACTGCACGAAGTCGACGGGCGCACCGTTGCGCAGCGTGATGGGAACGCGAACCTCATCGCCATCGTCGACGAGGAGCGCCGCATCGACGCCGCGCGCAAGACCCGTCGTGCGATCGATTCGTGCGACGTCGCGAATGCAGAGGACCGGCGCGGTCGCGTCCTGATACTCGTCCTCGTCGTCCTGTGCCCGACAAGGGCTGGCGACAGAAAGCCAACTGCCGAGGAGAACCAGCGCGCAGACCGTCAGCGTCCACGCGGGGCGCTGCACGGTGAGCATCAAACTCCACCACGGGATGTCCCGAGGCGAAGCGCTGGGCGGGAGCTTGTCGATCAAGCTGGTTCTCGAATGCGTTGGGCGGACCCCGTGCACACGGGTGCGTTCGGTGAACCAGGGTCCTGAGGATGGTACAACACCGACTCGTAGGCCATTTTAGGGGTGGGCGCGGAGGGGTGTCAACCCTTGCTGTCGTCGGAGGTTTCGCGGCTCCGGGGCCGCAGCTGGAGGTCCCGAGTGTTCGGCCCGGGTGAGGGGGCGCGATCGCCGTGTCGCGCGGACGAGTATCCTCGTGCCGAGCACGGCAGGTCACGCCGCGTTGACAGTAGCAGGGGGCCACCTACAATGCGGGCATGAGTGATCTTCCACGCTTGGTCGAGCGACACCTCGAGGCCCTCGAGGCCTTCTTCGCGGCCGAGAACAATCGCGACACGTACGATTTCCTAACCGACGGTCTGAACTACCAGTTCGACACTGGCGGCAAGCGGCTGCGGCCCGCTCTGTGCCTGATCGCGTGCGAAGTGCTCGGCGGCGACCCGCGCGCGGCCCTGCCCTTCGCGATGGCATGCGAGGTGCTGCACAACTTCCTGCTCGTCCACGACGACATCGAGGACGGCGACACGGTCCGCCGCGACCAGCAGACGTTGTGGGCGAAGTTCGGCATCCCGAACGCGCTCAACGTCGCCGATTTCATGATCGCGCAGGCCTATTCCCTCATCGTCGACCTGCCCTCGGACGCGAACGGCGGCTCGCCCGACGGGGGACTCGACGCGGAAAAGCGGTTGCGACTCGCCCGTGTTTTCACGCACGCGCTGTCGAAGACGGTCGAGGGACAGGCGCTCGATGTCAACCTGCGGGGAGACGTCGAGGTCGATTTGGCGACCTACTACCGCCTGGTCACGCTGAAGACCGGACATTACCTCGCGCTGCCGTGGGTCGGCGGCGCGATCGTCGCAGGAATCCAGGACGACGCCTTGCCCCCTTTGTGGGAGCTCGGCGTGTGCCTCGGGCCGGCGTTCCAGATTCGCGACGACGTCATCGACCTGACGGAAGGCAAGGGACGCGGCGGCGAGATCGGCTGCGACATCCGCGAAGGGAAGCCGAGCATCTTCTTCGCGTGGACGATGGACGGTCGGCACGGCACCGACGCCGATCGCGAGCGCCTGCTGGACGTCATGCGAGCCGACCGCGAGTCGACGTCCGACGCGGACGTCGAGTGGGTGATCGACTTCTATCGCCGCGAGGGGGCGCTCGAATTCGCCCAATCGGAGGCCAAGCGACTCGCGGCCGAGTCGGAGGCCGTCCTCGATCGATTGCCATTTGGTGGTGAGGGGCGGGACGGGTTTCGGGATATCATCGGGTTCATCGTCGGCCGCAAGTTCTGAGATCGGCGACAGTCGGCGATCGATTCAGCGGGAACGCGACAAGGGAGTCGAGACGAGAGACGCGACGAAGCGTGCAGGAGCCGCAGCGAGAGAGTCGCGACGAGAGAAGAAGGGAACAGGGAAGAAGAGAAGGAAGGTGAAGAGATGACGCGCGAACCGGTTCGTATCGCTGTCGTGATGGGGGGAGTCTCGGGCGAACACGACGTATCCATCGCCACCGGGAAGTGTGTCGTCGAGACGCTCGAGGCGTCCGGGCACCACGTCAAGCCCGTGCGGATCGACACGGACGGCGGCTGGCACGCGCCGCTCGGCTACTCCGGCGCCGCGGGCACGGCGACCGTGCCGAGAGCCGTGGCGCAGAGTACGCTCGTCGCGCTCACGTCGCTCCTCGACGAGGGCGTCGAGGTCGTGTTCAACGCGCTGCACGGGCCCGGGGCGAGGACGGCTCCTTTCAGGGGCTCTTGCGCCACGTCGGTCTTGCGTTCACGGGGCCGGACGTCGTTCCGGCAGCGGTGACGATGGACAAAGCACTGACGAAGCGCGTGCTTGTCGGCGCCGGCATGCGCACGCCGACGTGGGCCGACTTCCCGCCCACCGGCGACGACGGCTTCGAGTGGGTCACGTGGATGGGCGAGGTCGAGCAGCGCATGTCGTTCCCGTGGATCGTCAAGCCTCGCCAGCTCGGCTCGAGCGTCGGCATCGAGACGTTCGCCGAGCCCGTCGAGTTCCTCCGCCGAGCGACGGAGGTCGGCGTGGAGGCGTGGTGCCCGCATCGCGCCCTGGCCGGAGCGGGCTGCATCGTCGAAGAGATCGTCGGCGGACGCGAGCTCACCTGCGCCGTCATCGATACCGACGACGGACCGCTCGCGTTGCCGCCGATAGAGATTCGACCGCGCGACGGTCAATTCTTCGACTACCATGCGAAGTACACGCCCGGAGCGACCGACGAGATCTGCCCGGCGCCGTTGGCGGACGAGGAAACCGCGCGAGTTCGCGAGATCGCGCTGCGCGTCCATCGGCTTTTCGAATGTTCGCCACTGTCGCGGACGGATCTGTTCCTCGAGGAGACGGGAGCGCTATCGGTGCTCGAGGTCAACACGCTTCCCGGCATGACCGAGATATCGCTGGTGCCGCGCGCGGCGCAGGCTGCGGGCATGTCGATGGCCGACGTCCTGGATCGCCTGGTCGTGCACGCTCTCGCGCGTGAGGCCGGGCGCGAGCCCGTCGTCGTCCGTTGACGGGGCCCGGGAGTTCAGCGGATCGGTGACGGACTGCCAGACGTGAAGACCATCCGCATCCGGGGGGCCTCCGAGCACAACCTCCGCGACGTATCGCTCGACGTCCCTCGCGACGCGCTCGTCGTGTTCACCGGCGTCAGCGGGTCGGGCAAGTCGAGCCTCGTCTTCGACACCGTGTACAAGGAGGGGCGTCGGCGGTTCCTCGAGTCCCTCTCCTCGTACGCGCGCAGCTTCCTCGGCGGCGTGGAGAAGCCGCGGGTCGAGAGCATCGAGGGGCTGTCGCCGGCTGTCTCGATCGAGCAGAAGACCATCGGACGCAGCCAGCGGTCGACGGTCGGCACGATCACCGAGATTCACGACCATCTGCGGCTGCTGTGGGCGCGGCTCGGCCAACCGCACTGCGATCGTTGCGGCAAGCAGATCGAGGCGCAGAGCGCCGAGCAGGTCGTCGATCAGCTGCACGCGGGATACCGCGGTGCGCGCGTGTTGCTGTGCGCCCCGATTGTGCGTGGGCGCAAGGGCGAGTTTCGGCGCGAGCTCGAGCGCTTGATTCGGGACGGCTACCGGCGGCTGCGCATCGACGGAGAGATCGTGCGGGTCCCGGCTCCACGAGAAGGGGAGCGTCCCCCCGAGCTGCCGCACCTCGAGAAGAGCCGCGAGCACACGATCGAGATCATATACGACCGCGTGACGGTCGGCGAAGCGCCGCGCGGACGACTGGTCGAGGCGGTCGAGAAGTGCTTCGCGCTCGGCAGCGACACGCTGTCCGTCGTCGTCGCCGAAGACAGCGCAGCGGACAGCGCGGGCGATCGGGTATTCTCCGGACGGTTCGCGTGCGTGGACTGCGGCGTCGACCTCCCCGAGCTCGAGCCGCGGCTATTCTCGTTCAACTCGCCGCATGGCCGTTGTCCGTGCTGCGAGGGGCGCGGCGAGGTCGAGCGCGTCGATCCCGACCGCCTCGTGCGCGATGCGGGACGACCGCTGCGATCCGGTGGACTGGCCGTCTACGGCACGCGCGGTCGACCCGCGCACCCGTTGATCGATCTCGACGCGATCGACGCGCTCGGCGCGAGGCTCGGATTTCACGCCGATTGCAGCTTCGCCGATCTCGATCCGGCCGCGCGGGATGCGCTGCTCTCCGGCGACGGCGACTATCCCGGCCTCGTCGCTCAGGTCGAGGCGGTCCGCGAGCACGACGCGGGATTCCTGAACGACGTCGCGCGCGAGCTCGTGTGCGAGGACTGTGGCGGCGCGCGGCTCTCGCCACTGGCGCGCGCGGTCACGTTCTGCGGGCACACGCTGCCCGAGGTGTGCGGTCTGCCGATCGGCGAGCTTTGCGAGCTGATCGACGGCATCGCGCTCGACGGAGTCGCAGCGGAGATCGGACGCCAGGCGCTCGGCGAAGTGCGATCCCGGCTGGCGTTCCTGCGCGACGTGGGGCTGTCGTATCTGACCCTCGCGCGCTCGGCCGCGACGCTCGCGGGCGGCGAAGCGCAGCGCATCCGCCTGGCGAGCCAGGTCGGCTCGGGGTTGCGCGGCGTGCTCTTCGTTCTCGATGAGCCATCGATCGGCCTGCACCCTCGAGACAACCGGCGTCTGCTCGCGACCCTCCGCAAACTGCGGGACAACGGCAATAGCGTGCTGGTCGTCGAGCACGATCGCGAGACGATCGAGCACGCCGATCGCGTCGTCGACCTCGGCCCCGGCGCGGGCTGGCACGGCGGCGAGCTCGTCGCGGAGGGCAGCCTCGACGATCTGCGCAACGAGCCGATGTCCGTCACCGGCGGCTACCTCGCGCGCCGTTTTCGCATCGAGGTGCCGCCGGAGCGCCGGGCCCCGGGCAAGGAGTGGCTCGCGCTTCACGGCGTGCGTCACCACAACCTCGCCGGGATCGATGCGCGGTTTCCGCTCGGCGTATTCGTCGGGGTGACCGGCGTCTCCGGGTCCGGCAAGAGCTCGCTCGTCAACCAGGTGCTGCGACCGGCGCTTCTGCGCCAGCTCGGCAGAGCTTCCGCGGACCCCGGCCAGCATCGATCGCTCACCGGATCTCGCTACGTCGACAAGGTCGTCGATATCGATCAGAGCCCGATCGGGCGCAGCCCGCGTTCGAATCCGGCGACGTACACGAAGGCGTTCGGACCGATCCGCGAGCTCTTCGCGCGATTGCCGGAGGCGCGCGCGCGTGGCTACACGGCCGGCCGCTTCAGCTTCAACGTCGACGGCGGTCGCTGCATCGAGTGCCGCGGCGCGGGAGTCCAAGTCGTCGATCTGCAGTTCCTCGCGCCGGTCGAGGTCAGCTGCGAAGCCTGCGGCGGATTGCGGTACAACCGCGAGACCCTCGAGGTCCTGTACCGCGGCAAGGACATCCACGATGTCCTCGAGATGACCGTGGCCGAGGCGCTCGAGCTCTTCCAGGATCAGCCTCGCATCGCGCGGCCGCTGGAGGTGCTCGTCAAGGTCGGCCTGGGCTACATCGGTCTCGGCCAGGCGTCGACGACTCTGTCGGGCGGTGAGGCGCAGCGTTTGAAGCTCGCGAACGAGCTGCAGAAGCGCGATACGGGACGCACGCTCTACATCCTCGACGAGCCGACTACCGGGCTGCACTTCGAGGACGTGCGCGTCCTCCTGGCGGCGCTCGACGAGCTCGTGGAACGCGGCAACACGGTCATCGTCATCGAGCACTGCCTCGACGTCATCAAGAGCGCCGATTGGCTGATCGATCTCGGCCCGGAAGGCGGCGACGGAGGCGGCACGATCGTCGCTGCCGGCACCCCGGAGGAGGTCGCGAGGGTCGAGGCTTCCTACACGGGGCAGGCGCTCGCGGCGGAGCTCGCCGACAGCGAGGCGCCCAGGGCGGAAGCGGCGGCGCGCGACTCTGCGAGCCGAACCGGCGCAAACGTCGAGGCGGAGCCGTGCATCCGTGTGCAGGGGGCGACGATCCACAATCTGCAGGGCGTCGATGTGACGATTCCGCACGACCGGATGACGGTGATCACCGGCGTGTCGGGATCGGGCAAGACGTCGCTAGCGTTCGACACGATCTTTGCCGAAGGGCAGAGGCGATACGTCGACTCGCTGTCGACGTACGCGCGGCAGTTTCTCGGCCGACTCGGCGCGCCGCCGGTCGAGCGCATCACCGGGCTGGCTCCTGCGATCGCGATCGATCAGAAGTCTGCGGGTGGCTCGCGGCGTTCGACCGTCGCGACGATCACCGAGATCCACGACCACTTGCGACTGCTCTTCGCTCACGTCGGCGTGCCGCACTGCCCGACCTGCGGCGGCGCGCTGCGCAGCATCTCGCCCTCCCGGCTCGCGGCTCGCCTCGTCGAGGAGCGCGACGGCGAGAAGATGTACATCCTCGCGCCGGTCGCCTGCGACGATCTGGACGCCTCGACGCTGCGGGCGCGATTGGCGCGACTGCTCGAGAGCGGCACGACGCGCGTTCTTGTCGACGGTGGGGAGCATCGGCTGGACGAGGGCGCGGACGTCGCGCTGCGGCACGTGACGGTCGCGCTGCGGGCGGTCGCGACGCGCGACGGCGACGTTGCCGCGCGTCGGCGCGGCTTGCTCGCTGTCGTCGATCGCGTGGTCATCCGCAGCTCCGCGCAGTCGCGCCTCGCCGGCTCGTTCGAGCAGGCATACGAG